>NZ_CAMHZD010000016.1 GCF_946190065.1 Streptococcus mitis | reverse complement strand
GAACTCGCTCAAATTAACGAGAGATTCCTCGGTTTTCATTTCATTAAAAGTAAGAGACCTATTTTTTCAGTGGCCTCCTCCACCTCTGGTATTTCTTTTTGTCCAGTTACATTAGAACTAAACTCAGGTTATATTTTTTTGTCGCGCTTATCTAACCACTTTCTGACTATCCACTCAGAAATGACATCACCGATAATAGTAATCAGTAACGGTGCTAGAATAGTTGTAACGAAGATTATCAAAACCTCAATACTCGTCGAAAATCTCATGATACGTTGTCATCTTCGGCTTACCTAACTTTAGTTATGCTTTCACCTCGATTCCTAGTCTCATGAGATTTTCATTGAGTATTCTAAAAACATAGTGTTGTAATGGATTTAAATTAGCACACTTCAATTTGTTATGCTAGCGTTATTCTATCATGTATTTTTGCGGTCGGGGGGCTTTTGTAGTATAATAGAGATACGTTTTGAAAGTAGGAGGTATCTATGGACTTAACTAAGCGCTTTAATAAACAGTTAGATAAGATTCAAGTTTCGTTGATTCGTCAGTTTGACCAGGCTATTTCGGAGATTCCTGGGGTCTTGCGTTTGACCTTGGGGGAACCTGATTTTACAACGCCAGACCATGTCAAGGAGGCGGCCAAGCGGGCGATTGACCAGAACCAATCCTACTATACAGGGATGAGTGGTCTGCTGACCTTACGTCAGGCAGCTAGTGATTTTGTTAAGGAAAAGTACCAACTGGACTATGCTCCTGAAAATGAAATCTTGGTTACAATTGGGGCGACAGAGGCTTTATCTGCTACTTTGACAGCTATTTTAGAAGAGGGAGACAAGGTGCTCTTGCCAGCTCCTGCCTATCCAGGTTATGAACCGATTGTTAATCTAGTTGGGGCAGAGATTGTCGAGATTGACACGACTGAAAATGGGTTTGTCTTGACTCCTGAGATGTTGGAGAAGGCTATTTTGGAGCAAGGTGACAAGCTCAAGGCGGTTATTCTCAACTATCCAGCCAACCCGACAGGAATTACCTATAGTCGGGAGCAGTTGGAAGCCTTAGCAGCTGTTTTACGCAAGTATGAGATTTTCGTTGTCTGTGATGAGGTTTACTCAGAATTGACCTATACAGGGGAAGCCCATGTGTCTCTAGGAACTATGTTGAGAGACCAGGCTATCATTATCAATGGTTTGTCTAAATCGCATGCTATGACAGGTTGGCGTTTGGGGCTGATTTTCGCTCCTGCGGCCTTCACAGCCCAGTTAATTAAGAGTCACCAGTACTTGGTGACTGCTGCAAATACTATGGCTCAACATGCTGCGGTGGAGGCCTTGACGGCTGGTAAAAATGATGCGGAGCCTATGAAAAAGGAATACATCCAGCGTCGGGACTATATTATCGAGAAAATGACTGCTCTTGGTTTTGAGATTATTAAACCAGACGGTGCCTTCTATATCTTTGCTAAGATTCCAGCGGGCTACAATCAAGACTCCTTTGCCTTTCTAAAGGATTTTGCTCAGAAGAAGGCCGTTGCCTTTATCCCTGGTGCTGCCTTTGGGCGTTACGGAGAAGGCTATGTGCGTCTGTCTTATGCAGCGAGTATGGAGACTATCAAAGAAGCCATGAAACGACTTGAGGAGTATATGAGAGAAGCATGATTCAGTCTATCACGAGTCAAGGCTTGGTGCTCTACAATCGTAACTTTCGTGAGGATGACAAGCTAGTCAAGATTTTTACAGAACAGGCTGGCAAGCGGATGTTTTTCGTCAAACATGCTGGCCAGTCTAAGCTGGCACCTGTTATTCAGCCCTTAGTGCTGGCACGATTTCTCTTGCGAATTAATGATGATGGGCTTAGTTACATCGAGGACTATCATGAGGTGATGACCTTTCCCAAGATTAATAGTGACCTCTTTGTCATGGCCTATGCGACCTATGTAGCGGCTCTTGCAGATGCTAGTTTGCAGGACAATCAGCAGGATGCTCCCTTGTTTGCTTTTTTGCAAAAGACTTTGGAGTTGATGGAAGCTGACTTGGATTATCAGGTTTTGACCAATATTTTTGAAATTCAAATCTTGACTCGATTTGGGATCAGCCTCAATTTTAATGAGTGTGTCTTTTGCCATCGGGTTGGTCAGGCTTTTGACTTTTCTTTCAAATATGGCGCCTGCCTCTGTCCAGAACATTATCATGAGGATGAGAGACGTTGCCATCTCAATCCCAATATCCCTTATCTGCTCAATCAATTTCAAGCCATTGATTTTGAGACTTTGGAGACCATTTCGCTCAAGCCTGAAATCAAGCAAGAGCTACGCCAATTTATGGATCAACTCTATGAAGAGTACGTTGGGATTCACCTAAAATCAAAGAAATTTATTGATTCCCTAGCAGACTGGGGACAATTACTAAAAGAGGAAAAGAAATGAAAAAAATCGCAGTAGATGCCATGGGAGGCGATTACGCACCTCAGGCCATCGTTGAGGGTGTCAATCAAGCCCTAGCTGACTTTTCAGATATCGAGGTTCAACTCTACGGAGATGAAGCTAAAATCAAGCAATATCTGACAGCGACAGAGCGCGTCAGCATTATCCATACGGATGAGAAGATTGATTCAGACGATGAACCTACGAGAGCTATTCGGAAGAAGAAAAATGCCAGTATGGTCTTGGCGGCCAAGGCTGTCAAAGAGGGAGAAGCAGACGCTGTTCTCTCAGCTGGGAATACAGGTGCTTTACTAGCAGCAGGATTTTTCATCGTGGGTCGTATCAAGAACATCGATCGTCCTGGGCTTATGTCGACTTTGCCGACTGTAGATGGGAAGGGGTTTGACATGCTGGACCTCGGTGCCAATGCGGAAAATACAGCACATCACCTCCATCAATACGCTGTCCTCGGTTCCTTCTATGCCAAAAATGTCCGTGGCATTGCGCAACCACGTGTTGGCTTGCTCAATAATGGAACAGAGAGTAGTAAGGGAGACCCGCTTCGTAAGGAAACTTATGAATTACTGGCGGCTGATGAAAGTTTGAACTTTATCGGAAACGTGGAAGCGCGGGATTTGATGAATGGCGTTGCGGATGTTGTTGTGGCAGATGGTTTCACGGGAAACGCTGTGCTCAAATCTATTGAAGGGACAGCCATGGGAATCATGGGCTTGCTCAAGACAGCTATTACAGGTGGAGGTTTTCGAGCGAAACTAGGTGCTCTTCTTCTCAAGGATAGCCTTAAAGGTTTGAAAAAACAGCTCAACTATTCAGATGTTGGTGGAGCGGTCTTGTTTGGTGTCAAGGCACCGGTTGTCAAGACTCATGGCTCAAGCGATGCCAAGGCTGTCTATAGTACGATTCGCCAGATTCGTACCATGCTAGAAACAGACGTAGTTGCCCAGACTGCGCGTGAATTTTCAGGAGAATAAAAGAGATGACAGAAAAAGAAATTTTTGACCGTATTGTGACCATTATCCAAGAGCGACAGGGAGAGGACTTTGTCGTGACAGAATCCTTGAGTCTGAAAGACGACTTGGATGCTGACTCAGTTGACTTGATGGAGTTTATCTTGACACTGGAAGATGAATTTAGCATCGAAATCAGTGATGAGGAAATTGACCAACTGCAAAGTGTAGGAGATGTTGTAGAAGTCGTCAAAAGTAAAGAATAGTAAGAAGCAAGATAAGAAGAGTTGCATATTGCTAAGAATGTAAATCAACATTCTATTTGACAATTATTTACATTTTAATCTTTTTAAATATATATTTTAGGCATGACATTTGTTCTGCCTATTTTTTATCCCAAAAGTGTAGTTGAGGTGTTTATTTGGAGTTTTACATGTATTTTTTGATAAAACGTGATAGAATGGGTATAGAAATTAGGAAAGTTGAAGAAAAGGAATGAAGAAGGTTTTAAAATATTTTTTAGTATTTGTTTTTCTATTTTTGATGAATATTTTCATCTTTAAGATACTAGCAACTCTGGGATTTCAGCTGACAATGAGTGAAAAGAGTTATATTGTACCACCGCTGTTTTCGATTATCGTTTTGTACATGATTGACAAAAGAATTAGGAAGAAAAAGAAATAAATATATATTTTAGGCATGACGTTTGTTCTGCCTATTTTTTATCCAAAAAGTGCATTTGGGAGGTAGATAGGCGCATTTGGGAAGGAAGTCCAGTTTTTGTTTGGGGATTGGGGTAAGATAGTTGTTATCAGATGAGTTTATACTCTTCGAAAATCAAATTCAAACCACGTCAACGTCGCCTTGCCGTATATATGTGATTGACTTCGTCAGTCTTATATACAACCTCAAAACAGTGTTTTGAGCAGCCTGCGGCTAGTTTTCTAGTTTGCTCTTTGATTTTCATTGAGTATTAGGAAAAAGGAGATGAATATGAAATTTGGGAAACGTCACTATCGTCCGCAAGTGGATCAGATGGACTGCGGTGTAGCTTCATTAGCCATGGTTTTTGGTTACTATGGTAGTTATTATTCTTTGGCACACTTACGAGAATTGGCCAAGACGACCATGGATGGGACGACGGCTTTGGGCTTGGTCAAGGTGGCAGAGGAGATTGGTTTTGAGACGCGAGCAATTAAGGCGGATATGACGCTTTTTGACTTGCCAGATTTGACTTTTCCTTTTGTTGCTCATGTGCTTAAGGAAGGGAAATTGCTCCACTACTATGTGGTGACTGGGCAGGACAAGGATAGCATTCATATTGCCGATCCAGATCCTGGGGTGAAATTGACCAAACTGCCACGTGAGCGTTTTGCGGAAGAATGGACAGGAGTGACTCTTTTTATGGCACCTAGTCCAGACTACAAGCCTCATAAGGATCAAAAGAATGGTCTGCTCTCTTTTATCCCTATATTAGTGAAGCAGCGTGGCTTGATTGCCAATATCGTTTTGGCAACACTCTTGGTAACCTTGATTAATATTGTGGGTTCTTATTATCTGCAGTCTATCATTGATACCTATGTGCCAGATCAGATGCGTTCGACACTGGGGATTATTTCTATTGGGTTGGTTATCGTCTATATCCTCCAGCAGATCTTGTCTTACGCTCAGGAGTATCTCTTACTTGTTTTGGGGCAACGCTTGTCGATTGATGTGATTTTGTCCTATATCAAGCATGTTTTTCACCTGCCTATGTCCTTCTTTGCGACACGCAGGACAGGGGAGATCGTGTCTCGTTTTACAGATGCTAATAGTATCATTGATGCGCTGGCTTCGACCATTCTTTCGATTTTCCTAGATGTGTCAACGGTTGTCATTATTTCCCTTGTTTTATTTTCACAAAATACCAATCTCTTTTTCATAACCTTATTGGCACTTCCTATCTATACAGTGATTATCTTTGCCTTTATGAAGCCGTTTGAAAAGATGAATCGGGATACCATGGAAACCAATGCGGTTCTGTCTTCTTCTATCATTGAGGACATCAACGGTATTGAGACTATCAAGTCTTTGACCAGTGAAAGTCAGCGTTACCAAAAGATTGACAAGGAATTTGTGGATTATCTGAAAAAATCCTTTACCTATAGTCGGGCAGAGAGTCAGCAAAAGGCTCTGAAAAAAGTTGCCCATCTCTTACTCAATGTCGGCATTCTCTGGATGGGAGCTGTTCTGGTCATGGATGGCAAGATGAGTTTGGGGCAGTTGATTACCTATAATACCTTGCTGGTTTACTTTACAAATCCTTTGGAAAATATCATCAATCTGCAAACCAAGCTTCAGACAGCACAGGTTGCCAATAACCGTCTAAATGAAGTATATCTGGTAGCTTCGGAGTTTGAGGAGAAGAAAACGGTTGAGGATTTGAGCTTGATGAAGGGAGATATGACCTTCAAGCAGGTTTCTTACAAGTATGGCTATGGTCGAGACGTCTTGTTGGATATCAATTTGACCATTCCCCAAGGTTCTAAGGTGGCTTTTGTGGGGATTTCAGGGTCAGGTAAGACGACCTTGGCCAAGATGATGGTTAATTTTTACGACCCAAGTCAAGGGGAGATTAGTCTGGGTGGTGTCAATCTCAATCAGATTGATAAAAAGGCCTTGCGCCAGTATATCAACTATCTGCCTCAACAGCCCTATGTCTTTAACGGAACGATTTTGGACAATCTTCTTTTGGGAGCCAAGGAGGGGACGACACAGGAAGATATCTTACGGGCGGTCGAATTGGCAGAGATTCGGGAGGACATTGAGCGCATGCCACTGAATTACCAGACAGAATTGACTTCGGATGGGGCAGGGATCTCAGGTGGTCAACGTCAGAGAATTGCTCTGGCACGTGCTCTCTTGACAGATGCGCCGGTCTTGATCTTGGATGAGGCGACCAGCAGTTTGGATATTCTGACAGAGAAGCGAATTGTCGATAATCTTATGGCTTTAGATAAGACCTTGATTTTCATCGCTCACCGCTTGACCATTGCTGAGCGGACAGAGAAGGTTGTTGTCTTGGATCAGGGCAAGATTGTTGAAGAAGGAAATCATGCTGATTTGCTTGCACAGGGTGGTTTTTACGCCCATTTGGTCAATAGCTAGAAAGAGGAGAGGATGAAACCAGAATTTTTAGAAAGTGCGGAGTTTTATAATCGTCGTTACCATAATTTTTCCAGTCGGGTGATTGTCCCCATGTTCCTTCTGCTCGTGTTTTTACTTGGCTTTGCAACTTTGGCAGAGAAGGAGATGAGTTTGTCTACTAGAGCTACTGTTGAGCCTAGTCGAATCCTTGCAAATATCCAGTCAACTAGCAATAATCGGATTCTTGTCAATCATTTGGAAGAAAATAAGCTGGTTAAAAAGGGAGAACTGTTGGTTCAATATCAAGAAGGGGCAGAGGGTGTCCAAGCGGAGGCCTATGCTAGTCAGTTGGACATGCTTAAGGATCAAAAAAAGCAATTGGAGTATTTGCAAAAGAGTCTGCAAGAAGGGGAGAACCACTTTCCAGAGGAGGATAAATTTGGCTACCAAGCCACCTTTCGTGACTACCTCAGCCAAGCGGCTAGTCTTAGGGCTAGTACATCGCAACAAAATGAGACCATCGCGTCCCAGAATGCAGCAGCTAGCCAAACCCAAGACGAAATCGGCAATCTCATCAGCCAAACAGAGGCTAAAATTCGCGATTACCAGACAGCTAAGTCAGCTATTGAAACAGGTGCTTCCTTGGCCAGTCAGAATCTAGCCTACTCTCTCTACCAGTCCTACAAGTCTCAGGGCGAGGAAAATCCGCAATCTAAGGCACAAGCAGTTGTGCAGCTAGAAGCACAGCTTTCTCAGTTAGAATCTAGTCTTGCTACTTACCGTGTCCAGTATGCAGGTTCAGGTACCCAGCAAGCCTATGCGTCAGGTTTAAGCAGTCAATTGGAGTCTCTCAAATCACAACACTTGGCTAAGGTTGGTCAGGAATTGACCCTTCTAGACCAGAAAATTTTGGAGGCAGAATCGGGTAGGAAGGTACAGGGAAATCTTTTAGACAAGGGGAAAATTACGGCGAGTGAGGATGGGGTGCTTCATCTTAATCCTGAGACCAGTGATTCTACCATGGTAGCAGAAGGCGCCTTACTAGCCCAACTCTATCCGTCCTTGGAAAAAGAAGGGAAAGTCAAACTCACAGCTTATCTAAGTTCAAAAGATGTAGCAAGGATCAAGGTCGGTGATTCTGTTCGCTATACTACGACTCATGATGCTAAGAATCAACTTTTCCTAGATTCTACTATTACAAGTATTGATGCGACAGCTACTAAGACTGAAACTGGGAATTTCTTTAAAATCGAGGCGGAGACTAATCTAACTTCTAAGCAGGCTGCAAAACTTCGATATGGGGTGGAAGGTCGCCTGCAGATGATTACGGGCAGGAAAAGTTACCTACGTTATTATTTGGATCAATTTTTGAACAAAGAGTAATGTTCGTGTTTTTAGAGTTAAATAATTTTTAAACTGTGAGAAAGATTTTTCTTGCAGTTTTTTCTTTATGATTTTTGAAGTTAATACGTTATTTATTCGGTTAAATTCTTGTAATTTTAGGTTTTTTGTGGTAAAATGTGCTCAAGTAATACGAAAGGCGAACTTTAAAATGTCAAAACAATTGATCTATTCGGGAAAAGCTAAAGATATCTATACAACTGAGGATGAAAATCTTATTATTTCAACTTACAAGGACCAGGCGACTGCTTTCAATGGTGTTAAGAAGGAGCAGATTGCGGGCAAAGGAGTGTTGAATAATCAGATTTCATCTTTTATTTTTGAGAAATTAAATGCGGCTGGTGTGGCGACTCACTTTGTGGAGAAACTTTCAGATACAGAACAACTCAATAAAAAGGTTGAGATTATTCCTCTCGAGGTTGTGCTTCGCAACTACACGGCTGGTTCCTTTTCAAAACGTTTTGGTGTAGACGAAGGAATCGCATTTGAGACTCCGATTGTCGAATTTTACTACAAAAATGATGATTTGGATGATCCATTCATCAATGATGAGCATGTGAAATTCCTACAGATTGCGGATGACCAGCAGATTGCCTACTTGAAGGAAGAAACGCGTCGTATCAATGAACTTTTGAAAGGCTGGTTTGCTGAGATTGGGCTTAAGTTGATTGACTTTAAGCTAGAGTTCGGTTTTGACAAGGATGGCAAGATTATCTTGGCAGATGAATTTTCACCAGATAATTGCCGTTTGTGGGATGCAGATGGCAACCACATGGATAAGGATGTTTTCCGTAGGGGACTAGGTGAATTAACCGATGTTTATGAAGTTGTTTGGGAGAAGCTGCAAGGTTTGAAATAATCTGTTTGCAACGGAAAACCTTCGTCTCTCAACTAAAAGGACTCAGGCTGAAAAGGTCCCCCAGACCTTTTCACTCCGTAGGGGATTGGGAGAACTAACAGATGTTTACGAGATTGTCTGGGAAAAGTTGCAGGGTTTGAAATAACAACCTCAAGGTCGTTGGAACATTGTAAAAGCTGAAATAAAGGAATAAGGATTGATGGATAAACGTATTTTTGTTGAAAAAAAGGCTGATTTTCAGGTCAAGTCAGAGAGTTTGGTGAGAGAACTCCAGCACAACTTGGGACTTTCAAGCTTGAAAAGTATTCGCATCGTGCAAGTGTATGATGTATTTGACTTGGCAGAGGACCTGTTTGCACCTGCAGAGAAACACATCTTCTCTGAGCAGGTGACAGACCATGTCTTGGATGAAGCTGCTGTACAGGCGGATCTTGCTAACTATGCTTTCTTTGCCATTGAAAGCCTGCCAGGTCAATTTGACCAGCGTGCAGCATCTTCACAGGAAGCCTTGCTTTTACTAGGAAGTTCGAGTGATGTAACGGTTAATACTGCTCAACTTTATTTGGTCAATAAAGATATTGATGCGACGGAGTTAGAGGCGGTCAAGAACTATCTGCTCAACCCAGTTGATTCTCGTTTCAAGGACATCACGACAGGGATTGCCAAGCAGGAATTTTCTGAGTCAGACAAGACCATTCCTAAATTGACTTTCTTTGAAAGCTATACAGCAGAAGACTTTGCCCTCTACAAGACCGAGCAGGGCATGGCAATGGAAGTGGATGATTTGCTCTTTATCCAAGACTATTTCAAGTCAATCGGGCGCGTGCCAACTGAGACGGAACTCAAGGTTTTGGATACTTACTGGTCTGACCACTGCCGTCATACGACTTTTGAGACAGAGTTGAAACACATTGATTTCTCAGCTTCTAAATTCCAAAAACAATTGCAGGCAACCTATGACAAGTATATTGCCATGCGTGAGGAACTGGGTCGCTCTGAAAAACCACAAACCTTGATGGATATGGCGACTATTTTCGGTCGTTATGAGCGTGCCAATGGACGTTTGGACGACATGGAAGTGTCAGACGAAATCAATGCTTGCTCAGTCGAAATCGAAGTGGATGTTGATGGGGTCAAAGAGCCATGGCTCCTCATGTTCAAAAACGAAACCCACAACCATCCAACAGAAATTGAGCCATTTGGTGGGGCTGCTACCTGTATCGGTGGGGCCATTCGTGATCCGTTGTCAGGTCGTTCATACGTTTACCAAGCCATGCGTATCTCAGGTGCTGGTGATATTACAACACCGATTGCTGAAACTCGTGCTGGTAAATTGCCACAACAAGTCATTTCTAAAACAGCGGCTCATGGTTATTCTTCATATGGTAACCAGATTGGTCTGGCAACAACTTATGTTCGTGAGTATTTTCATCCAGGCTTTGTGGCTAAACGTATGGAGCTAGGTGCAGTTGTAGGTGCTGCTCCCAAGGGCAATGTCGTCCGAGAAAAAACGGAAGCAGGTGATGTCATTATCCTCCTTGGAGGTAAGACTGGACGTGATGGTGTCGGTGGTGCGACAGGTTCTTCTAAGGTTCAAACAGTTGAGTCCGTGGAAACTGCTGGAGCTGAAGTTCAAAAAGGGAATGCTATCGAAGAACGCAAGATTCAACGACTTTTCCGTAATAGTGATGTGACCCGTCTTATCAAAAAATCAAATGACTTTGGTGCTGGTGGAGTCTGTGTGGCTATCGGTGAATTGGCAGACGGTCTTGAAATCGACCTCAACAAGGTTCCTCTTAAATACCAAGGCTTGAATGGTACAGAAATTGCCATCTCTGAATCACAAGAACGTATGGCGGTCGTGGTTTGTCCAGAAGACGTAGATGCCTTCGTTGTAGAATGTAACAAAGAGAATATTGATGCTGTTGTGGTTGCGACAGTGACGGAAAAACCAAATCTAGTCATGCACTGGAATGGTGAAACAATTGTCGACTTGGAACGTCGTTTCCTTGATACCAATGGTGTGCGTGTGGTCGTCGATGCTAAGGTTGTGGACAAGGATGTCAATCTTCCAGAAGAACGTCAAACATCTGCTAACACACTTGAAGCAGATACTCTTACGGTTCTATCTGACCTCAACCATGCGAGTCAAAAAGGTTTGCAGACCATCTTTGACTGCTCGGTCGGTCGTTCTACAGTTAATCACCCACTTGGTGGTCGCTACCAACTTACACCAACTGAGGCTTCTGTGCAGAAATTGCCAGTTCAGCACGGTGTGACTTACACTGCGTCTATCATGGCCCAAGGTTTCAACCCTTATGTAGCAGAATGGTCTCCATACCACGGTGCTGCTTATGCGGTTATCGAAGCAACTGCTCGTTTGGTGGCTGCTGGTGCAAACTGGTCTAAGGCTCGTTTCTCTTACCAAGAGTACTTCGAGCGTATGGACAAACAAGCAGAGCGTTTTGGTCAACCAGTAGCAGCTCTTCTAGGCTCTATCGAAGCACAAATCCAACTTGGCTTGCCATCTATCGGTGGTAAGGACTCCATGTCTGGTACCTTTGAAGAATTGACGGTGCCACCAACCTTGGTTGCCTTTGGTATGACAACAGCAGATAGCCGTAAGGTGCTTTCTCCTGAGTTCAAAACTACTGGGGAAAACATCTACTACATCCCAGGACAGGCCCTCTCAGCAGAGATTGATTTTGACTTGATTAAGAAAAATTTTGCTCGGTTTGAAGCACTTCAAAAGGCTCACAAAGTGACGGCAGCTTCAGCTGTCAAATATGGTGGTGTGCTTGAAAGCTTGGCTCTTGCTACTTTTGGAAATCATATCGGTGCAGAGGTAATCCTGTCTGAACTTGAAAGTTCTTTAACGGCTCAATTGGGCGGATTTGTTTTCACATCACCTGAAGAAATTGCTGGAGTAGAGAAGATTGGACAAACAAGTGCAGACTTTACACTCCTTGTCAACGGTGTGAAGCTAGATGGAAACAAACTTGACAGTGCCTTCCAAGGAAAACTGGAAGAAGTTTACCCAACAGAATTTGCTCAAGCGAAAGAACTGGAAGAAGTTCCAGCTGTCGTTTCCGACGCAATCATCAAAGCTAAAGAAAAGGTTGAAAAACCGGTGGTTTACATCCCAGTCTTCCCAGGAACTAACTCAGAATATGACTCAGCCAAGGCCTTTGAAAAAGAAGGTGCAGAGGTTAACTTGGTACCATTCGTGACCTTGAATGAAGAAGCAATTGTTAAGTCGGTTGAAACCATGGTTGACAATATCGGAAAGGCTAACATCCTCTTCTTTGCAGGTGGCTTCTCAGCTGCGGACGAACCAGATGGTTCAGCCAAGTTTATTGTCAATATCCTGCTCAATGAAAAAGTGCGTGCAGCCATTGATAGCTTTATTGCTCGTGGTGGCTTGATTATCGGTATCTGTAATGGATTCCAAGCCCTCGTCAAATCAGGTCTTCTTCCATACGGAAACTTTGAAGATGCCAGCAGTACTAGCCCAACTCTCTTCTACAATGATGCCAACCAACACGTGGCCAAGATGGTGGAAACTCGCATTGCCAATACTAACTCACCATGGCTTGCTGGAGTGGAAGTTGGTGAGATTCATGCCATTCCTGTTTCACACGGTGAAGGGAAGTTTGTCGTGACAGCTGAGGAATTTGCAGAGCTCCGTGACAATGGACAAATTTTCAGCCAATACGTTGACTTCGAAGGCAAACCTAGCATGGACTCTAAGTACAATCCGAATGGTTCTGTCCATGCCATTGAAGGAATTACCAGCAAGAACGGCCAAATCATCGGTAAGATGGGACACTCAGAACGTTATGAGGAAGGTCTTTTCCAAAACATCCCAGGAAATAAAGATCAACACCTGTTCGCGTCAGCGGTTAAATACTTTACTGGAAAATAAGACTTGCAAAATTTCTAATAGATAGTATCAGTAATGTAAAAGTCATGTAGATTTAGCTCTTGGTGCTACACAAATAAAAATTAGGTATATAAAATGACATACGAAGTAAAATCTCTTAATGAAGAATGTGGTGTTTTCGGTATCTGGGGACATCCAGATGCTGCTAAATTAACCTATTTTGGGCTCCACAGTCTTCAGCACCGTGGTCAGGAGGGGGCAGGAATCCTCTCCAATGATCAGGGACAATTGAAGCGCCATCGTGACATGGGACTTTTATCAGAAGTCTTCAGAAATCCTGCTAACTTAGATAAATTGACAGGAACTGGTGCGATTGGGCATGTGCGTTACGCGACTGCTGGTGAAGCTTCTGTAGATAATATCCAGCCTTTCCTCTTCCGTTTTCACGATATGCAGTTTGGCTTGGCTCATAATGGGAATCTGACCAATGCAGCCTCTCTCAAGAAAGAGTTGGAACAAAGAGGCGCGATTTTCAGCGCGACTTCGGACTCTGAAATCTTGGCTCACCTCATTCGTCGCAGTCACAATCCTAGTCTGATGGGCAAAATCAAGGAGGCGCTCAGCCTTGTCAAAGGTGGCTTTGCCTATATCCTGCTGTTTGAGGACAAGTTGATTGCTGCTCTTGACCCAAATGGTTTCCGTCCGCTTTCTATCGGGAAAATGGCCAACGGAGCGGTGGTGGTTTCCTCTGAAACCTGTGCTTTTGAGGTTATTGGTGCTGAATGGATTCGTGATTTGAAGCCAGGTGAGATTGTGATCATTGATGACAAGGGCATCCAGTATGATAGCTATACAGACGATACTCAGTTAGCAATCTGTTCTATGGAATATATTTACTTCGCTCGTCCAGACTCTAACATTCATGGAGTCAATGTTCATACAGCTCGTAAACGTATGGGTGCCCAATTGGCCCGTGAATTTAAGCATGAGGCGGATATTGTGGTCGGTGTGCCCAATTCCTCGCTTAGCGCAGCCATGGGATTTGCGGAAGAATCTGGTCTGCCAAACGAAATGGGACTTATCAAGAACCAATACACCCAACGTACCTTTATCCAACCGACTCAAGAATTGCGGGAGCAAGGGGTGCGGATGAAACTCTCTGCTGTTTCTGGTGTTGTTAAAGGCAAGCGTGTGGTTATGATTGATGACTCTATTGTACGTGGGACGACCTCTCGTCGTATCGTTCAGCTCTTGAAAGAAGCGGGTGCGACTGAAGTTCACGTTGCTATTGGCAGTCCAGCGCTAGCTTATCCATGCTTCTATGGAATTGATATCCAGACACGTCAAGAACTGATTGCGGCCAATCATACGGTTGAAGAAACTCGTCAAATCATTGGAGCAGACAGTCTGACTTATCTTTCTGTTGAGGGGTTGATTGATTCAATTGGTATTGAAACAGATGCACCAAATGGTGGTCTCTGTGTCGCTTATTTTGATGGTAATTACCCAACGCCTCTCTACGACTATGAAGAAGACTATCGTAGAAGTTTAGAAGAAAAGACCAGTTTTTACAAGTGAGTTACTGAAGATTCTCCATTAAAGAAAAGGAAAAATAAAATGGCAAATAAAAATGCTTATGCCCAGTCTGGCGTGGATGTTGAAGCGGGTTATGAAGTTGTTGAACGGATTAAAAAGCACGTGGCTCGTACGGAGCGTGCAGGTGTCATGGGAGCTCTGGGTGGCTTTGGTGGTATGTTTGACCTTTCAAAGACTGGGGTTAAAGAACCCGTCTTGATTTCAGGAACTGATGGTGTCGGAACCAAGCTCATGCTGGCTATCAAGTACGACAAGCACGATACCATCGGTCAGGACTGTGTGGCCATGTGTGTCAATGATATCATCGCTGCGGGTGCGGAACCCCTCTATTTTCTCGACTACGTAGCGACAGGGAAGAATGAACCAGCTAAGCTAGAACAAGTGGTTGCTGGTGTGGCAGAAGGTTGTGTGCAGGCAGGCGCTGCCCTCATCGGTGGGGAAACAGCTGAAATGCCTGGTATGTACGGCGAAGATGACTATGATTTGGCTGGTTTTGCGGTCGGTGTGGCTGAAAAATCTCAAATCATAGACGGTTCAAAAGTAGCTGAAGGTGATGTCCTTCTCGGGCTTGCTTCAAGTGGGATTCATTCTAATGGTTACTCTCTCGTCCGTCGTGTCTTTACGGATTACACAGGTGATGAAGTCCTGCCAGAATTGGAAGGCAAGAAACTCAAGGAAGTTCTTCTTGAGCCGACTCGTATCTATGTCAAGGCTGTTTTGCCCCTCATTAAGGAAGGGTTGGTCAACGGCATTGCCCACATCACAGGTGGTGGCTTTATCGAAAATGTCCCTCGTATGTTTGCAGCTGACTTGGCTGCTGAGATTGAGGAAGACAAGATTCCAGTTTTACCGATTTTCAAAGCTCTTGAGAAATACGGTGAAATCAAACATAAAGAAATGTTTGAAATTTTCAATATGGGTGTGGGACTTATGTTGGCAGTTAGCCCTGAAAATGTAATTTGTGTCAAGGAATTGTTGGATGAACCAGTCTATGAAATTGGTCGTATCGTCAAGAAAGAAAACGAAAGTGTCATCATCAAATGAAAAAAATAGCGGTTTTTGCCTCTGGTAATGGCTCAAATTTTCAGGTGATAGCGGAACGATTTCCAGTGGAGTTTGTCTTTTCAGACCATCGTGACGCCTATGTGCTCGAGCGGGCAGACAAGCTCGGTGTTTTGTCCTATGCTTTTGAACTCAAGGAGTTTGAGAGCAAGGCAGACTACGAAGCAGCCCTTGTCGAACTCTTGGAAGAACACCAGATTGACTTAGTTTGCCTAGCAGGCTACATGAAAATCGTTGGGCCAACCTTATTGGCGGCTTATGAAGGTCGGATTATCAACATTCACCCAGCTTATTTGCCAGAATTTCCAGGAGCTCATGGGATTGAGGATGCTTGGAATGCAGGTGTTAACCAGTCTGGTGTGACCATTCATTGGGTGGATTCAGGTGTGGATACAGGGAAGATTATCCAACAAGTCCGTGTGCCACGACTAGCTGATGATACCATTGACAGTTTTGAAGCTCGCATTCATGAGGCAGAGTACAAGTTGTATCCGGAAGTAGTGAAGGCTCTATTTACAGATTGACTTTTTGATGATTCATATGATATCTTTGATTTTAAATTGGAGTCAGTGATTGTCGAAGACGGCTTCAAACGGAGGGTATTGTAATGTTAGAATCTAAAAAAACAACTCGATATGTATTTTATGTCTATCTGATGTTATTAACTTGGGGAATCTTATTTAAGTTTGAGACCAATCCTGAATTTATAGCATTTTTCTTAGCTCCAAGGTACATCAATTGGATTCCATTTTCAGAACCACTAATAGTAGATGGAAAAATTGTTTTTGCTGAAATGTTATTTAATCTGATTTCCTTTATTCCATTAGGTGTTTGTTTCCCTCTGATAAAAACTAATTTATCTAGTTTAAGAATAGTCGGGACAGGTTTCTTGATTAGTTTATTGTTTGAGTGCTTACAGTATATTTTAGCAATAGGCATAACAGATATAACGGATTTGACTTTAAATACGCTAGGTGTTTGTGTAGGCTTACTGATTTATCAAATTTTTATAAGAGTGTTCAAATCACAAACTAGAAAATGGGTCAATATCTTAGGTATTCTTAGCCTTGGTTTTGCTTATCTTATTTTACTGTTACTGCATTTAATTGGTGTTTAACTAATGATTAAAAAGGATAATATAATGACTAAACGCGCCTTAATCAGCGTCTCAGACAAAGCGGGCATTGTTGAATTTGCTCAAGAACTTAAAAAACTTGGTTGGGAGATTATCTCGACAGGTGGGACCAAGGTTGCCCTTGATAATGCTGGGGTGAATCAGTCTGGTGTGACCATGCACTGGGTGGACTCAGGTGTGGATACAGGAAAGGTCATCAAACAAGTACGTGTACCACGATTAGCTGATGATACCGTCGAAAGCTTTGAAGCTCGCATTCATGAAGCGGAGTACGAGTTGTATCCGGAGGTGCTGGATAGTTTGGGAGTAGGGAGAAGGTAAGAAGTAAATCAAGTTTTGATTGTGCAATATTGCTAGGAGAAAAAATGATTGAGATGAAATTAGTAGATGAGAGCAGTTTTCAGGCAGTGTTGGATTTGAAAATATCTGAAGCTGATGAACGAGCACGTTTCGTGGCTCCAAATGTACGCTCTTTAGCTGACGCATGGCTCTACCGTAAAAATGAAGATGTGTTTCCGAGGGCAATCTATTGGGATAAGCAAGTGGTTGGCTTTCTCCTGCTGGAAATAGACGAGGATGAAGCGGAATACTTTATCTGGCGGATAATGATTGGTCAGCAGTACCAAGGAAGAGGTTATGGTCGAAAAGCCTTGGAAGTTCTAATCAAAGAGGCTCAGATGGATAGAGCTTGCAGTCATATTGTTGCAGATTATGTGGTTGGAAATGAAAAAATGAAGTACCTACTGACTAGTCTGGGTTTTCAGGAAACAGGATTTATAGAAGAAAATAACGAAGTCGCTATGCGCTTAGACCTAAAGAAAGAGGAATAGAATGACGAAAAAAGCCTTAATCAGCGTCTCAGACAAAGCGGGCATTGTTGAATTTGCCCAAGAACTTAAAAAACTTGGATGGGATATCATCTCGACAGGTGGGACCAAGGTTGCCCTTGACAATGCTGGGGTGAAGACCATTGCCATCGATGATGTGACTGGTTTTCCTGAAATGATGGACGGTCGTGTCAAGACCCTTCATCCAAATATCCACGGTGGCCTTCTCGCTCGTCGTGATTTGGATAGCCACTTGGAAGCAGCTAAGGATAATCAAATTGAGCTCATCGACCTTGCTGTGGTCAACCTTTACCCATTCAAGGAAACCATTCTCAAACCAGCCGTGACTTATGCTGATGCTGTGGAGAATATCGACATCGGTGGTCCTTCTATGCTTCGTTCAGCAGCCAAAAACCATGCCAGTGTAACAGTTGTGGTAGACACAGTAGATTACGCTGTGGTTCTTGATGAATTGTCAGCAAACGGCGAAACAAGTTATGAAACTCGCCAACGGTTGGCAGCCAAGGTTTTCCGTCACACAGCAGCTTATGATGCCTTGATCGCAGAATACTTCACAACTCAAGTGGGCGAAAGTAAACCTGAAAAACTCACTTTAACCTATGACCTAAAGCAAGCCATGCGCTATGGAGAAAATCCTCAGCAGGATGCAGACTTCTACCAAAAAGCCTTGTCGACAGATTACTCCATCGCTTCAGCCAAACAGCTCAACGGGAAGGAATTATCTTTTAACAATATCCGCGATGCGGATGCGGCCATTCGTATCATCCGTGATTTCAAAGATCGTCCAACCGTTGTGGCACTCAAACACATGAACCCATGTGGAATTGGTCAGGCAGATGACATCGAGACTGCTTGGGACTACGCTTATGAGTCTGACCCAGTGTCTATCTTTGGTGGGATCGTCGTTCTCAACCGTGAGGTGGATGCTGCGACAGCTGAGAAGATGCATGGTGTCTTCCTTGAAATCATCATCGCACCAAGCTATACGGATGAGGCGCTAGCCATTTTGACCAATAAAAAGAAAAACTTGCGTATCCTTGCCTTGCCATTTGACGCTCAAGAAGCGAGTGAAGCGGAAGCTGAATATACTGGTGTGGTCGGTGGACTTCTCGTGCAAAATCAAGATGTGGTGAAAGAAAGCCCAGCTGACTGGCAAGTGGTGACCAAACGCCAGCCAACTGAGACAGAAGCTACTGCTCTTGAGTTCGCTTGGAAGGCTATCAAGTACGTCAAATCAAATGGTATCATCGTGACCAATGACCACATGACACTTGGCGTTGGCCCAGGTCAAACCAACCGTGTGGGCTCCGTTCGTATTGCCATCGACCAAGCTAAAGACCGTCTTGACGGCGCTGTGCTTGCTTCGGATGCCTTCTTCCCATTTGCGGATAACGTGGAAGAGATCGCCAAAGCAGGTATCAAGGCCATCATCCAACCAGGTGGGTCCGTCCGTGACGAAGAATCTATCGAAGCTGCGGATAAATACGGCTTGACCATGGTCTTCACAGGCGTGAGACATTTTAGACATTAAGAACACTAAAGGGAAGAAAACAGTTTCTTTCCTTTTTTGCTTAAAAATGCTTAATAAAACAAGATTAAAACGAACGTTTGTGTTATAATGTTAATAAATAATTCGTAAAAGAGGTTGAGAAATGAAACTGCTTGTTGTCGGTTCGGGTGGTCGTGAGCATGCGATTGCTCAGAAGTTGCTTGAGTCAAAAGACGTTGAAAAAGTATTTGTAGCTCCTGGAAATGACGGAATGACTCTGGATGGTTTGGAATTGATAAATATCTCTATTTCCGAACATTCTAAATTGATTGAGTTTGCAAAAGCCAACGATATCGCTTGGTCCTTTATCGGGCCAGATGACGCCCTTGCGGCTGGGATTGTGGATGATTTTAATAAAGCTGGGCTCAAGGCTTTTGGTCCGACAAGATTGGCAGCGGAGTTGGAGTGGTCCAAGGATTTTGCCAAGGAAATCATGGTCAAATATGGCGTTCCGACAGCAGCCTATGGCACATTCTCAGATTTTGAGGAAGCCAAGGCCTATATCGAAAAGCATGGTGCTCCAATCGTAGTCAAGGCGGATGGTTTGGCCCTTGGGAAGGGTGTTGTCGTTGCTGAGACGGTTGAGCAAGCGGTCGAAACGGCTCACGAGATGCTCTTGGACAATAAATTCGGTGACTCAGGTGCGCGCGTGGTCATCGAGGAATTCCTTGAAGGGGAGGAATTTTCACTCTTTGCCTTTGTCAATGGGGACAAGTTCTACATCATGCCAACGGCTCAGGATCACAAACGTGCCTACGACGGGGACAAGGGTCCTAACACTGGTGGAATGGGTGCCTATGCCCCAGTTCCACACTTGCCACAGAGTGTAGTTGATACAGCGGTTGACACTATTGTCAAGCCAGTCCTTGAGGGCATGATTCAAGAAGGTCGTCCTTATCTGGGTATCCTTTACGCAGGGCTTATCTTGACAGCTGATGGATCTAAGGTCATCGAGTTTAATGCTCGCTTCGGAGATCCAGAAACTCAGATTATCTTACCTCGTCTGACCTCTGATTTTGCACAAAATATCACAGATATCCTTGATGGCAAGGAGCCAAACATCACGTGGACGGATAAGGGTGTGACTCTGGGTGTAGTCATCGCTTCGAACGGCTACCCGCTAGACTATGAAAAAGGTGTTAAGCTTTCATTCAAGACCGAAGGCGACATCATCACCTACTATGCAGGAGCTAAGTTTGCGGAAAATAGCAGAGCACTACTATCCAACGGCGGACGTGTCTATATGCTAGTCACCACAGCCGATACCGTTAAAGAAGCCCAAGATACTATCTACAGCGAACTCGACAAACAAAACACAGTCGGCCTCTTTTACCGAACAGATATCGGAAGCAAGGCAATTAAATAAAGATATAAGAATAACGCGACGCAGTCGCCAAATACGATAATGGTCGTTTGATTTGCGAGCATTAGCGAGCTGATATAGAGCAATCACCGCCGTTGTGAAAGAACGATTGGATTATAAGCCAATCGTTCAGGGAAATCGGAAGACCTTGGGCTTCCGATTTAGGCATGAGACACCTTTGGTGGCTGCTGCCGTCCCTCACAACTTAAGGTGATTGACAAAAAGAAAGGAAAGAAAAGGAAAAATTATGACTAAACCAATTATTTCCATCATCATGGGCTCAAAATCCGATTGGGCAACCATGCAAAAAACAGCTGAAGTCCTAGACCGTTTCGGTGTAGCCTACGAAAAGAAAGTTGTCTCTGCCCACCGCACACCAGACCTAATGTTCAAACATGCGGAAGAAGCACGTAGTCGCGGTATCAAGGTCATTATCGCAGGTGCTGGAGGCGCAGCTCATTTGCCAGGAATGGTAGCTACCAAAACAACCCTTCCAGTCGTTGGTGTGCCCGTCAAATCACATGCTCTTAGCGGTGTGGATTCACTTTATTCCATCGTTCAGATGCCGGGTGGAGTACCAGTCGCAACCATGGCTATTGGTGAAGCAGGGGCGACCAACGCAGCCCTCTTTGCCCTCCGTCTCCTCTCTGTAGAAGATAAGTCCATTGCGGATGCACTTGCCAACTTTGCTGAAGAACAAGGAAAAATTGCAGAGGAGTCTAGCAATGAGCTCATCTAAAACAATCGGAATTATTGGTGGCGGTCAGCTTGGTCAGATGATGGCTATTTCTGCTATCTACATGGGGCACAAGGTTATCGCGCTAGATCCTGCGGCGGATTGCCCAGCCTCTCGCGTCGCGGAAATTATCGTGGCGCCTTATAATGATGTGGACGCTCTGCGTCAGTTGGCTGAGCGATGCGATGTCCTCACTTATGAGTTTGAAAATGTTGATGCTGACGGTTTGGATACTGTTATCAAAGAAGGACAGCTTCCACAAGGGACAGACCTGCTACGCATTTCTCAAAACCGTATCTTTGAAAAGGACTTTCTTTCAAACAAGGCTCAAGTCACTGTGGCACCTTACAAGGTTGTGACTTCTAGCCAAGACTTGGCAGATATCGACCTGTCCAAAAACTATGTCCTCAAGACTGCGACAGGTGGCTACGATGGACATGGTCAAAAGGTCATTCGTTCAGCAGAAGACTTGGAAGAAGCCTATGCACTAGCCGATTCAGCCGACTGCGTTTTGGAAGAATTTGTCAACTTCGACTTTGAAATTTCTGTCATCGTTTCTGGAAATAGCAAGGATGTGACGGTTTTTCCAGTTCAGGAAAATATCCACCGCAACAACATTCTTTCAAAAACCATTGTACCAGCTCGCATTTCTGAAAGTCTGGCTGATAAGGCTAAAGTCATGGCGGTGCGAATCGCAGAACAGCTCCATCTTTCTGGTACCCTTTGTGTGGAAATGTTTGCAACGGCTGATGATATTATCGTCAATGAGATTGCCCCACGCCCCCACAACTCTGGGCACTACTCTATTGAAGCCTGCGACTTCTCCCAGTTTGATACCCACATTTTAGGTGTTCTGGGAGCACCATTGCCAGAAATTAAATTACATGAACCTGCCGTCATGCTCAATGTTCTCGGCCAGCATGTCGAGGCTGCTGAGCAATATGTGACAGAAAATCCAAGCGCCCACCTCCACATGTATGGTAAAATAGAAGCGAAGCACAACCGCAAGATGGGACATGTGACTTTGTTTAGTGATGTGCCAGATGAGGTTGAGGAGTTAGGGAAAGGGATTGATTGGTAGATAATCTCATTCTTGAATACTGATAATACAAGGTACAAAATTATATGTTGAAAAATAATAAACGGTACTTTTTACTTTTCATGGTTTTAATTTCAATCCCCATAGTTTTTGATTTATCTAATCAGAACTTAGGTTTAACTAGAGACTATGATTGGTTATCTTTTTATGGTAGTTTAGTTGGTAGTTTTGTTACCATTATAGGGATTAAGTTGACTTTAGATTTTGAATCGGAACAATCTCGAAGGGATAATAAAATAAGTTACAGGCCTATATTAAGATTTTCAAGTAAAAATCTAGAAAATAAAGGTGATTTTTCTAAAAATCAAATTATACTTAGAGATGAGACGAATTTTAAAAGATTTCAAGAAAATAATATTTCATTATTTGAGAAATTTAAAGACTACAATGATGGTAGCCCAAAAGTGGGAATAGATAAATTGTCTAATGAGCTAGACAATTTATCTACACAGGCTTCAAAATATGTTTATTTACAATCTAGATTTTTACTCTGTATTTCAAATGTTAGTTCTAATAATGCAATACTAAGTAATATTAAAGTTGGCAATCTCTTTACGGAGGGTATTTTAAATGCTGAACAATTCTATAAAGCCTGTCTTGTGCAAAAAGAAAGTTGTTTGGAATTGGATATATTACTAGATTTTGTATTGAGTAAAGAGGAGGTGGATTATGTAAATAAAGGCATACCAAAGTTAGTAACGATAAGTATTGAATTCTTTGATTTGCTGAAAAATAAATACTTTTATACTTTTAGTTTACAAATTGAGAAGGTATACCAAGAAGATGTTTTTCACCATTACGCTAATATAAAGATTGATGAAAACTCGGTTCCTGTAGAACCTTTTGAATTATAGTTAGGAGAAACAACAATGATCAACCGTTATTCTCGCCCTGAGATGGCGAACATTTGGAGTGAAGAAAATAAATACCGTGCTTGGCTTGAGGTGGAAATCTTGGCTGACGAGGCATGGGCTGAGTTGGGGGAAATCCCTAAGGAAGATGTGGCTTTGATTCGTGAAAAAGCGGACTTTGACATCGACCGTATTTTGGAGATTGAGCAGGAGACTCGCCACGATGTGGTGGCTTTCACGCGTGCGGTTTCTGAGACTCTTGGTGAAGAGCGCAAGTGGGTCCACTATGGTTTGACTTCTACCGACGTGGTGGATACGGCCTACGGTTATCTTTACAAGCAGGCCAACGACATCATCCGTCGTGACCTTGAAAACTTCACCAACATCATCGCTGATAAGGCTAAGGAGCACAAGTTTACCATCATGATGGGGCGTACCCACGGTGTGCACGCTGAGCCTACAACCTTTGGTCTGAAATTGGCGACTTGGTACAGCGAAATGAAGCGCAACATCGAGCGTTTCGAGCATGCGGCTGCTGGTGTGGAAGCTGGTAAGATTTCTGGTGCGGTTGGGAACTTTGCCAACATCCCACCATTCGTTGAGCAATATGTCTGCGATAAACTGGGTATTCGTGCCCAAGAAATCTCTACACAGGTGCTTCCTCGTGACCTTCACGCTGAGTACTTTGCAGTTCTTGCTAGCATTGCGACTTCTATCGAACGTATGGCGACTGAGATTCGTGGTTTGCAAAAATCAGAACAACGTGAAGTGGAAGAATTCTTTGCTAAAGGGCAAAAAGGTTCATCTGCAATGCCTCACAAACGCAACCCTATCGGTTCTGAGAACATGACAGGTCTAGCGCGTGTTATCCGTGGTCACATGATTACTGCCTATGAGAACGTAGCTCTCTGGCACGAACGTGATATCTCTCACTCATCAGCTGAGCGCATCATTACACCAGATACGACTATTTTGATTGACTACATGCTCAACCGTTTTGGAAATATTGTCAAGAATTTGACAGTCTTCCCAGAAAACATGATCCGCAACATGAACTCGACTTTTGGTTTGATTTTCAGTCAACGTGCTATGTTGACCTTGATTGAAAAAGGAATGACCCGTGAGCAAGCCTATGACTTGGTACAACCAAAAACAGCCTACTCTTGGGACAATCAAGTAGACTTTAAACCACTTCTTGAAGCAGATCCAGAGGTAACTTCTCGCCTCACTCAAGAAGAAATCGATGAAATCTTCAACCCTCTTTATTACACCAAACGAGTGGATGATATCTTTGACCGTCTTGGTTTAGGATAATTAGAATAAAAATCGAAGTTCTATTACTCTATTTATAGGAGTAGAAGAACTTCGATTTTTATTTTGTCTTCAAGTATTTTTGATAAAAATTACCTATATTTTAGTAAAATTTAAACAAATTTAGTCTATCTTAATTTACATATAGAAAATACATTTTTAATGTCATATAATAAGCATAGAAAAAGCCCAAGCAAGGCTTAGGCTTTCTTCTTAGTGATCACGGTCACATGAAATGAATTTGATTTTGTAGTAATCTGCGCGTTTATATGTTTCGCTGTATGCGAGAACTTGACCAGTAGACTCTAGTTTAGTAGTCTTGGTTTGTAAAACGGTTGGGAATTGTTCATCGACCCCGAGGACCGAAGCCGCATGTTCTGGAGTTGGAAATGCTATTTCATTGATTTCTTCAAAATGTTCATCATTCATGTGAATGTGGTAATCCAATTTGAAACGGTTATAGATAGAGCTATAATATTCAAGATTTGGATAATTTGCGTTGATGTATTGTTCTGGAATGTAAGATGTATGGTAGATGTACACAACACCACCTGTTTCGCGTACGCGTTCAATCTTGTAGTAGAACTGATCTCCGCGTAGTCCAAGTTTTTCTAAGTAGCTTAGTTTATTTCCACGCTCAATAGAAAGGACGGTAACTTTATCATCTTTAGTTTCAAAAACTTCTACATCTGAAAACTCTACGAGTTTGTGTTTGCGTGCGCGTGAAACGAATGTACCCTTTCCTTGTTGACGGACAATATAGCCATCCTTGGCAAGGTCGTTTAAGGCGCGGACAACTGTGATAGAACTCACGTCATACATTGCAATCAATTCAGCTTCAGTGTAGAATTTATCTCCACTGGCAAATTGACCAGAAATGATTTTGTTCTTTAACTCATCTTTAATATATTGATACTTTGGAATTGCCATATTTTCACCTCGATTTTCCTTCTCCGTTAAAGATTTTACCATAAAACTGGAAAGAATAGTAGCCTTTTGAATAAAAAAATTAGAATAATAGGCTATAAGGTTAATTTACATAGGAATAAATAGAAAAACCTACATTTTTATACATGGTACTAAAATGTTGTTATGACTATAAATTACAAGATTTTTATAAGTTTTTTGTGTAAAATTTAGTGAAAAATGAAAAAAATTGTGAAAACCTATTGACAAATGTAAGATATTGAGATATATTTACTATATCAACAAATGAAAGCGTAAACTTTATTGTCAGAAGGTAAGAATATGACACGATTTGAGATACGGGATGATTTTTATCTCGATGGAAAATCATTTAAGATTTTATCTGGTGCCATTCATTATTTTAGAATTCCAGCAGAGGATTGGTATCATTCGCTCTACAACTTAAAAGCGCTTGGCTTTAATACAGTCGAGACTTATGTTGCATGGAATTTACACGAACCTGTTGAAGGGGAGTTTAATTTTGAAGGTGATCTGGATTTAGAGAAATTTCTCCAAATAGCGCAGGATTTGGGTCTCTACGCAATTGTGCGTCCGTCTCCCTTTATCTGTGCGGAATGGGAATTCGGTGGTTTACCAGCTTGGCTCTTGACCAAGAACATGCGAATTCGCTCATCCGACCCAGCGTATATCGAGGCAGTTGGTCGCTACTATGATCAATTATTGCCAAGACTGGTGCCGCGTTTGTTGGACAATGGCGGAAATATTCTCATGATGCAAGTCGAGAACGAATACGGTTCTTATGGAGAGGACAAATCTTACCTAAGAGCGATTCGAAAATTGATGGAAGAACGAGGGATTGATTGCCCGCTCTTTACTTCAGATGGCCCATGGCGAGCTACTTTGAAAGCTGGAACCTTAATCGAAGATGACCTCTTTGTAACAGGAAACTTTGGTTCTAAGGCGCCTTACAACTTTTCACAGATGCAGGAATTCTTTGATGAGTATGGTAAGAAATGGCCACTTATGTGTATGGAGTTCTGGGATGGCTGGTTCAATCGTTGGAAAGAACCGATTATCACACGGGATCCGAAAGAATTGGCAGAAGCTGTTCGAGAGGTATTGGAGAAAGGCTCTATCAACCTTTACATGTTCCACGGTGGTACAAACTTTGGCTTCATGAATGGTTGCTCGGCTCGAGGGACTTTGGACCTGCCACAAGTTACATCTTATGATTACGATGCCCTTCTGGATGAAGAAGGGAATCCAACTGCCAAATATTTGGCAGTCAAGAAGATGATGGCAACACATTTCCCAGAGTATCCGCAGTTGGAACCACTCTATAAGGAAAGCATGAAAGTGGACGCTATTCCACTTGCTGAAAAAGTTTCCTTATTTGAAACCTTAGATAGTCTTTCTAGTCCAATAGAAAGTCTCTATCCAAAAGCGATGGAGGAATTAGGTCAATGTTATGGCTATCTTCTTTATCGTACTGAGGCAAGTTGGGATGCAGAAGAAGAACGCCTTCGCATCATCGATGGACGTGACCGTGCTCAACTCTTTGTAGATGGTCAACGAATTGCCACTCAATACCAGACAGAGATTGGAGAAGATATCTACTGTCAAGGTAATCGAAAAGGTGCTTCACAACTTGACATCTTGATTGAAAATATGGGCCGTGTTAACTATGGACATAAGTTCTTAGCTGATACACAACGTAAAGGAATCCGAACAGGTGTCTGCAAGGATTTACACTTCTTACTTAATTGGAAACAATATCCACTACCACTGGATAATCCTGAGAAAATTGATTTTTCAAAAGGATGGACAGAAGGACAACCAGCCTTTTACGCTTATGACTTTACAGTCCAAGAGCCAAAAGATACTTACCTAGACTTGTCTGAGTTTGGTAAGGGAGTTGCCTTTGTCAATGGGCGTCACCTAGGACGTTTTTGGAACGTCGGCCCAACACTCTCGCTTTATATTCCTCATTGTTATCTCAAGGAAGGTGCTAATCGTATCATTATCTTTGAAACAGAGGGTGAATATAAAGAAGAGATTCATTTAACTCGTAAACCTACACTAAAACATATAAAGGGGGAAAATTTATGACAATTGTAGGATGCCGTATCGATGGACGTTTGATCCACGGACAAGTAGCCAATCTTTGGGCTGGAAAACTAAATGTTTCACGTATTATGGTTGTGGATGACGAAGTTGTCAACAACGACGTTGAAAAGAGTGGTTTGAAACTAGCAACACCACCAGGTGTGAAATTGAGTATTTTGCCAATTGAGAAAGCGGCAGCCAATATTCTTGCTGGTAAATACGATAGCCAACGTCTCTTTATCGTTGCTCGTAAACCAGACCGTTTCCTTGGTTTGGTAGAAGCAGGTGTACCACTTGAAACCCTTAATGTTGGGAATATGTCTCAAACACCAGAAACTCGCGCCATCACACGTTCTATCAACGTAGTGGACAAGGATGTGGAAGACTTCCACAAACTGGCAGAAAAAGGTGTTAAACTTACTGCTCAAATGGTTCCAAATGATCCAGTTTCAGACTTTTTGAGCTTATTAAAATAGGAAAAAATTTTTAGGAGGTCATTGTTATGATACAATGGTGGCAAATTTTACTTCTCACTTTGTACTCAGCTTATCAAATCTGTGATGAGTTGACGATCGTTTCATCTGCGGGTTCCCCTGTATTTGCTGGTTTCATTACTGGTTTAATCATGGGAGATGTGACAACTGGTTTGTTTATCGGTGGTAGCTTGCAGTTGTTCGTTCTTGGGGTTGGTACCTTCGGTGGTGCTTCTCGTATCGACGCAACTTCTGGTGCGGTTCTTGCAACAGCATTCTCAGTTTCACAAGGAATCGCTACAGACCTTGCGATTACAACAATCGCTGTACCAGTAGCAGCACTTTTGACATACTTCGACGTTCTTGGACGTATGACAACTACTTTCTTCGCACACCGTATTGATGCTGCAATCGAACGCTTTGACTATAAAGCAATCGAACGCAACTACCTTCTTGGTGCTCTTCCTTGGGCTCTTTCTCGTGCCCTTCCAGTCTTCTTTGCCCTTGCCTTTGGTGGTGCATTTGTACAAACAGTAGTAGACTTGGTTAAACAATACCAATGGGTTGCAGATGGTTTGACACTTGCAGGACGTATGCTTCCAGGTCTTGGATTTGCAATCTTGCTTCGTTACCTTCCAGTTAAACGTAACCTTCACTACCTTGCTATGGGATTCGGTTTAACAGCTATGTTGACTGTTCTTTACTCATATGTAACAGGTCTTGGTGGCGCTGTTGCTGGTATCGTAGGAACTCTACCTAAAGATGTGGCTGAAAAAATTGCTTTTGTCAACAACTTTAAAGGTTTGTCTATGATTGGTATCTCTATCGTGGGTATCTTCCTTGCAGTGCTTCACTTCAAAAATAGCCAAAAAGTAGCTGTAGCAGCACCTTCTACACCATCAGAAAGTGGGGAAATCGAAGATGACGAATTCTAATTACAAACTTACAAAAGAAGATTTTAATCAAATCAACAAACGTAGCTTGTTTACTTTCCAATTAGGTTGGAACTACGAACGTATGCAAGCTTCTGGTTACCTTTACATGATCTTGCCTCAATTGCGTAAAATGTATGGGGATGGAACTCCTGAATTGAAAGAAATGATGAAAGTTCATACTCAATTCTTCAATACTTCACCATTCTTCCACACAATCATCGCTGGTTTTGACCTTGCCATGGAAGAAAAAGATGGTGTGGGTTCAAAAGATGCCGTTAACGGTATCAAGACAGGTTTGATGGGACCATTCGCTCCTCTTGGAGATACTATCTTTGGTTCACTTGTACCTGCTATCATGGGATCTATCGCAGCAACTATGGCTATCGCTGGCCAACCATGGGGTATCTTCCTCTGGATTGCAGTTGCAGTAGTGTATGACATTTTCCGTTGGAAACAATTAGAATTTGCCTACAAAGAAGGGGTTAACCTTATCAACAACATGCAAAGTACTTTGACAGCTTTGATTGACGCTGCATCTGTACTTGGTGTCTTCATGATGGGTGCTCTTGTAGCAACAATGATCAACTTTGAAGTTTCTTATAAATTGCCAATCGGTGAAAAAATGATTGACTTCCAAGACATCTTGAACTCAATCTTCCCACGCTTACTTCCAGCAATCTTTACTGCCTTTATCTTCTGGTTGCTTGGTAAGAAAGGTATGAACTCTACAAAAGCAATTGGTATCATCATTGCTCTTGCAGTAGGTCTTTCATTCATCGGTAAATTCTTGCTTGGAATGGGTGCATAATTTATGACGAAATCATTAATTTTGGTGAGTCATGGTCGATTCTGTGAAGAACTTAAAGGTAGCACTGAGATGATCATGGGTCCACAAGACAATATTCATGCAGTGGCTCTTCTTCCAGAAGATGGTCCAGAAGAATTTACTGCAAAATTTGAAGCTGCTATTGAAGGATTGGATGATTTCTTAGTCTTTGCGGATCTTCTCGGTGGAACACCATGTAACGTGGTAAGCCGTTTGATTATGGAAGGTCGTGATATTGACCTTTACGCAGGGATGAATCTTCCAATGGTGATTGAATTTATCAATGCGAGCCTTACAGGCGCAGATGCGGACTATAAGAGCCGTGCTGCAGAAAGCATTGTGAAAGTTAATGACCTGTTAGCGGGCTTCGATGATGACGAAGATGAATAAGATGTGATTTAGAGCATCTTATATAGAATATTCATGGGAATGGGGCTTACTCCCATTCCCATATTTAATAGAAAAAGAGGAACTCAATGCTACATTATACAAAAGAAGATTTGCTCGAATTGGGTGCAGAAATCACTACACGTGAAATCTACCAACAGCCTGATGTATGGAAAGAAGCTTTTGAATCTTATCAAGCAAAAGGTGAAGAAATTGCAGCTTTCCTACAAGGAATTGCTGATAAACATAACTATATCAAGGTTATCTTGACAGGTGCGGGGACTTCTGCTTATGTAGGAGATACCTTGGTACCTTACTTTAAGGAAGTCTATGACGAACGCAAATGGAATTTCAATGCTATTGCGACAACAGATATCGTTGCCAATCCAGAAACTTATTTGAAAAAAGATGTGGCAACTGTCCTTGTATCCTTTGCTCGTAGTGGGAACTCGCCTGAAAGTGTGGCGACTGTTGATTTGGCCAAGGCCTTGGTAGATGAGCTTTACCAAGTGACGATTACTTGTGCAGCAGATGGTAAATTGGCTCTTCAAGCTCATGGAGATGACCGCAATCTCTTGCTCTTGCAACCAGCTGCCTCTAATGATGCTGGATTTGCCATGACTTCTAGCTTTACGTCTATGATGTTGACAGCTCTCTTGGTCTTTGATCCTACAGAATTTGCTGTTAAAGCTGAACGTTTTGAAGTTGTATCTAGTCTTGCCCGTAAAATTCTAGACAATGCAGAAGATGTCAAAGAGTTGGTTGACCTAGACTTTAACCGTGTCATCTATCTAGGCGCTGGTCCTTTCTTTGGGCTTGCTCATGAAGCTCAGCTCAAGATTTTGGAATTGACAGCTGGCCAAGTGGCGACCATGTATGAAAGTCCAGTCGGCTTCCGTCACGGTCCAAAATCTCTTATCAACGAAAATACAGTTGTTTTGGTCTTTGGTACAACAACAGACTACACTCGCAAGTACGACTTGGACTTGGTTCGTGAAGTTGCTGGTGACCAGATTGCTCGTCGTGTTGTGCTTTTGAGTGATCAAGCTTTTGGTCTTGAAAATGTCAAAGAAGTGGCCTTTGGTTGTGGCGGTGTCTTGAATGATATTTACCGTGTCTTCCCTTACATCGTTTATGCCCAACTCTTTGCCCTATTGACTTCACTCAAGGTAGAAAACAAACCAGATACACCGTCTCCTACAGGTACAGTAAATCGTGTGGTACAGGGTGTTATCATCCACGAATATCAAAAGTAATACTCTTCGAAAATCTCTTTAAACCATGCTAGTGTCGCCTTGCCGTAGGTATATGTTACTGACTCTGTCAGTTCTATCCACAACCTCAAAACAGTGTTTTGAGCTGACTTCGTCAGTTCTATCTACAACCTCAAAGCAGTGCTTTGAGCAGCCTGTGGCTAGCTTCCTAGTTTGCTCTTTGATTTTCATTGAGTATAAGACAGTGTTTATGAATTCTTGACAATAGGATTTGTAAATTATCAGATAAACCATAGATTGTCAGTAGGCTTTCTATGGTTTGTTTGCTTGAGAGAAATAGTAAAAGGAGAACAGAATGAAAGCATACACAGAGCGTGTATTTGGAAATCATGAGGGACAAGATGTCTTAGCCTATCGTTTTGAGACGGACGGTGGTTACCAACTTGAGGTCATGACTTATGGTGCGACCATTTTGCGCTATGTCACGCCTGATAAGGCTGGAAATTTTGCCAATGTTATCTTGGGATTTGAGGACTTCGATAGCTATGTAGGCAATAGTCCCAAGCATGGAGCTAGCGTAGGTCCAGTTGCAGGCCGTATCGCAGGTGCGACATTTGAACTCAATGGCCAGACCTATCATCTTGAAGTCAACAATGCTAGCAACTGTAACCACAGTGGCTCAACAGGTTGGGATTCAAGCTTGTTTGAACTAGTTGAAGTGAGCGATCATGGTTTGACCCTCTACACAGAGCGTACAGATGGCACAGGAGGGTTCCCTGGGAATCTCAAGATCTGGATCAGCTACCACTTGGAAGAAACTGGTGCCTACGAAATCAGCTATAAGGTAACGACAGATCAGGATACGCTGGTCAATCCAACCAACCACAGCTATTTCAACTTGTCTGGTGATTTCACGCAGACAATTGACCGCCACGTTTTCCAACTAAATACAGAGGGGATTTACCCAATAGCTCCCGATGGTGTTCCTGCAAAAACTCCAGATGCCAATCGTGATGTGGTTAAACACATCTACAATGGAGCCTTGTTAAAGGATATCTTTGCAGAGGAAGATGAGCAAATCCAACTGGTATCTGGCTTGGACCACCCATTTGCCCTCCCTACGGGTCATGACAATGCTGGTTTCCTTTATGACCAAAATTCAGGTCGCTTCTTGCTTTTCAAGACAGAGGCTCCATGTTTTGTGGTCTACACAGCAAACTTTGTCGATGAGAGTGTCATCATAGGAGGTCAGCCAATGGTACAGCACAATGGGATTGCACTTGAAGCGCAGGCTTTACCAGATGCCATTCATAGCGACCTCAAAGACCAAGTCATTCTTAAAGCCGGTCAAACCTTTACAAGCCAGACACGTTATGAGCTTGTTGTGAAATAAAAGGATAGGAATTTCTACTTTTTGGGGTGCAGTTCAAATCCGTTGCTTTTTTTGCAAGCTAAGGGACTTTTGTCCCAGACTTTTTCTTTTTTGATATTCAGAGCGATAAAAATCCGTTTTTTGAAGTTTTCAAAGTTCCGAAAACCAAAGGCATTGCGCTTGATAAGTTTGATGAGATTATTTGTCGCTTCCAGTTTTGCGTTAGAATAGGGTAACTGAAGAGCGTTGACTATTTTCTCTTTGTCCTTTAGAAAGGTTTTAAAGACAGTCTGAAAAAGAGGATGAACCTGCTTTAGATTGTCCTCAATGAGTCCGAAAAATTTGTCAGGCTCTTTATTCTGAAAGTGAAAAAGCAAGAGCTGATAGAGATTATAGTGGTGTTTCAAGTATTCTGAATAGCTTAATAGTTTATCAAGAATCTCTTTATTGGTTAAGTGCATACGAAAAGTAGGGCGATAAAAACGCTTATTGCTGAGTTTACGACTATCCTGTTGAATGAGTTTCCAGTAACGCTTGATAGTCTTGTATTCATGAGATTTTCGCTCAAACTGATTCATAATTTGAACACGCACACGACTCATAGCACGGCTTAGATGTTGGAGTAAAACATTCCAGTGAACTGTTTTAGCCTGAGCCTAGAAATTAGAAAGAGAAGCTGTTTAGCCAAGTCAAATAGATTGCAAGATGTTCACTTAATCAGAAGAACAACTTTCTTGCACTTGACTTGATAATTGGGGTATAATTAAATTTATAGGATTTTGATAGACAAAATTTCAGTCTTCAAAAATAGTATCCTTTGATTGTTAGAAATTGGTTTAATATGAAAGAAAAAATAATAAAATCATCAAATCAGCGACAACTATTCTCTTTTCGTAAGTATAAAGTTGGGCTTTGTTCTGTTTTATTAGGTACAGCGTTGGTTTTTGGAGCTTCAGTGTCTAGTCCTGTTAGTGCAGCTGAACTTGAGAAAGAACCTGCTGTTATAGAAGGAACTGATGTTATAGGAAGCAGTACGGTGTCCAGTTCTAGTGATGATACTTCCAACAAAATATCTAATCATACAAATACAGTAGAAGATGCTCCAGTAGTCAAGGTAACAGCTAGTGCTGAGGAGATGAAAAAAGAAGACGATTACTATGCTCGTGAGATATTCAAGAATTCAGAAGTGGTATCGGTAGATGACGTGGAGACAAATAATAATGCAGATAAGAGTACTGACCTTAGTTCAGATCTACCAAAAGTCAAGAATTTGACCAATGCTACTGTTCATGTTGAGTTTAAAGCAACAGAAACGGTACCGAATTTATATAGTGTATTTTCTACCTCTAGTACTTCAAGTCGAAATGAGTATTTCCTTTTAGGAGTAAGTGGAAACAAGCCTGTTGTAGAGGCTAGAACAGGAAAAGAGGGGAGCTATCAGTACGATCGTTTTGAAGATGGAAAGGAAAGTATTCGTCCTAATGAGTGGAATTCGTTAACCTTTACTATTTCTCGACCTAATGTTAATGTAGATGCCGGTGAGGCGAAACTTTATGTTAATGGTAGGTTATCAAAATCTTCTGCTAAATCTGGTCTTTTTTTGACAGCTATGCAAAATTTGACCAATATGCAGTTAGGAGCTATGCAACGTGGAAATGGTAAAGTTTGGGGGACTAATCTAGATATCCGTAATCTAACGATTTATGATTATGCCTTCAGTGACACAGAGGTAGGACAACGAAGTACTATTTTTCTTCGAGATCCTGAGGGGAACAAGGCTCTTGGTCCAGCTGAATTAACAGATAATAAGGCTGTTTTTCAGTCTGGATTGAATGGTCAGAAAAATAGTGATGGGATTTATTCTTATCGTATACCATCTTTGCTGAAAACGAATGATGGTACAATAATTGCAGGGGCAGATGAACGTCGTTTGCATTATTCTGACTGGGGTGATATTGGAATGGTTGTTCGTCGAAGTGAGGATGGAGGCAAAACTTGGGGTGAACGAATTAATATTTTAAATATTCGTGATAATCCAAGAGCTAGAAATGCTAATATTGGTTCTCCTACTTCTATTGATATGGTTTTAGTACAAGATTCCAAGACAAAGAAAATTTATTCTATCTACGATGTCTTTCCAGAAGGACAAGGAATTTTGGGTATGAGTGTTACTCGTGAAGAGTCTTATACAGTTGTCAATGGTCGAACATATCAGATAGTATATAAGGGTAATGAGAAATATACTATTCGGGAAGATGATTATATTTATGATAGTAATAATCAAAAGACATCTTATCATGTAATCACTAAATCGACTCAGTCTGAAAATAAGTACAGTGATACAGGTGATTTGTATAATGGTAGTAAGTTAGTGGGAAATATATATTTTACCCCAACAACTGACTCGCCTTTTCGTGTAGCCAAGGATAATTTTATATGGATTTCAGAGAGCAATGATGACGGAAAAACTTGGTCAGCACCAAGGGACATTACACCCCAGATAAAGAAAGATTGGATGAAATTTTTGGGTACGGGTCCAGGTTCAGGTATTGCATTGAAGCATGGTCAATATGCAGGGCGTTTAGTAGTACCTATGTATTCAACTAATTATGTATCTCATCTCAATGGTTCTCAGTCTTCTCGTGTAATTTATTCTGATGATCATGGTTTGACTTGGCATATGGGAGCTTCTCCTAATGATGGTCGTATCTTCAGAGGGGAAGCTTTGAATTCTAATACTATGAGAAACACAGCAGCAGAATTGACTGAGGCTACTGTTGTCGAGTTAAACGATGGAACACTCAAGATGTTTATGCGTAATCGAAGTGGTCATGTTCAATTTTCTACTAGTAAAGATGGTGGTGCTACTTGGGGTGCTGTTGAAACAATTAGTGATATTCCAGATGTTTATGTACAACTTTCAGCAGTTCACACTGTGCAAAATGGTCGGGAGTACATTGTATTAGTAAATGCTAATGGACGTGGTCGTGAAAATGGTTATGCTCGACTTGCAGAAGTTCAATCAGATGGTAGTTTGAAATGGATCAGACATAATTTGGTCCAAGCTGGTAAGTTTGCTTATAATTCTGTTCAAAATCTAGGTAATGGTGAGTTTGGTCTTCTCTATGAGCACAGTGAAGATGGTGAAAATGACTATACTCTTTCCTTTAGAAAGTTTAACTGGGATTTCTTAAATCCAACGGTTCGGGCAGTTTCTGCTCAAGTGACGACAGATGATAAATTAGTTTCTATACGTTATGATGGTGAGGTACTTGCTCGAAAAGGCCTGGTTTTAACATTATCTAATGGTAGAAAACTGCCTTTTGTTACTCAATATGATAATCGTACCCTTCTTTTCCAATGGCAACCAGAGGATGAGGGGGCGACTGTAACAGGTATTCAAACAGGGACTTTGGATAGCGTGACAGATATTCCACTGGATACTACCAATGTTCGTCTGCCAATCCGTACTCGCACTGTTGAACCAACGGATCCAAAAGTGGCAGATTCTCTCCTTTATCCTGATATCAACAATGACTTAAGGTGGCCAGCTGGTTTGAGCTACGATGATTTGAATAGAACTGTAACCCGAACTATACATTATGTTGCTGATGACGGAAAAGTTTTCCCAGATACAGTACAGACAGTCGCTTATAGTCGTAATGCTATTGTTGATCTGGTTAAAGGTACGGTTACTTATGGTTCTTGGGTCTTGGCTAAGTCAGAGTTTGGCAGTCTTGTTGTTCCTATACAGGCTGGATATTTGGCTGATAGATCTTTGATTACTAACCAAAATATCGAAAAAGATGTTCATACTTTGGTACCAATTTCGGTGACAACTAGTGTCCGTTATAAGAAATTAGGTTCTTGGATTGTTCAAACTCCAAATTCTGAAATGAATAGGATATCTTATCCCAATAGCTATTTAGATGCGAGTGTTATCGGCAATCATAGTACGGTTACCATTCCTTATATAGCGGGTTACCGTGCGATTGGGAAAGATGGGAATTATTTGACCTTGAAAAATACGGATCGTCCAGCAGAAGGATATCTAGCACCACGTCCTGATGATGCCACCCAAGATAGCATCATTCGTTATGATAAAGATAATCAAAGTGCTCAGATTCGTTTTGTGAATCAATCTAATAAAGCGGTCTTATCAACTGTTTCTTTAACTGGAAAAACAGGTGAAGTGATTGATAGTAAGTCTGTAGACAGGGAAATTTTATCTTTCTTGAACAAAGGTTATCGGATTGTTACAGATGAATTTCATCAGATACTAACTCCTGTTTATGGTGACAACAGTCGTGTGGTTACTCAATTTACTATTGTGCTTACACCAAGGGTGGAGAAGATTGATGCTAGTCAGTATAAAGAAAAAGATTCATTGGTAGATAGCCAGTTGAAGCTTACTTGGCCAGCTGGTTTGACAGAAAAAGACTTACAGAAGTCGGTTAGTCGTACGACTCGTTTCTTGAATACACAAGGTGAGGAAATTGCGCCTGCTCACGAAGCTGTTCTTAATTATAGAAGAACAGCAACTGTTAATCTTGTAACCAAAGCTGTTCTTTATACGGGTTGGATTGCTGAACAAAATAAATTTCCAGCAGTTTCAGCTCCAGTTGTGAGTGGTTACCTAGCAAATGAATTGGGGAAACCAGAATTATCAAGTACTCCAGATATCCCAGCAAGAGTGGATGCTATTCATTATCGTAAACTTGGACAATGGGTACTAAAATTACCGTCAGAGACAATAAAAATAACTTATCCTAACGACCGTAGTAATGCAGGACGTGTTGGAACAGATCAGTCAACGGCTCCAGTTGTGACAGGTTATCAAGCTAAATATCAAGGTAAAAACCTAGTTTTAGCACAGGATGGAAGAAGTTATATTCTTTCCCTTCCAGAAGATGTTACACGTGATATGATAATTGACTACACTCGTATTCCAGCTGTAGAAGGGAAAGAAGAAGTTCGTGAAACGGTATCAATTCCGTACGAACGCTTGACTGAGGTTAGCTCTGATCTCTATACAGATCAAACTCAGCTGAAACAGTCAGGTCGTGCAGGTTCTAAGACTGTTGTGAAGCTATACCAAACACTGGATGGCGTGAAAACAGACAAGGTTCTCTCTGTCCGTGAGGAAAATATAGTTGCCTCTCAACCCGAGATTATCCTAGTTGGTACTAAGCCTATTAAGAGTCGAGAAAGCGTTGTTAGCATAGAAGAAATCGCACCAGTGCTTGTGTACCGTGAGGACACTTCGCTTCTGAAAGGTCAAAGTCAGACCGTTCAAGGTCGTGCAGGTCAGCGTAAGATTATCACGATCTATGAAACAGACCATGGAATACGTACTGGAATGATCCTCTCTCAAACAAGTGAGATTGTGCAAGAAGCAACCCCAACAATCATCTATCAGGGTGTGAAGGTTATCGGTCGTACTCTGCCAGAAGATGGTCCTCTATCTCCAATAGTTGAAACACCAAGTGTGGAAACCCGTATAGAGGAGACTGACTTTACTACTGAATATAGGAATAGTGCTAGCTTACCAAAAGGTCAAACTAAGGTCTTGATTGTAGGAGAGAAAGGTCAGCGTACCATTATTACAGAAATTAGTAGTGACAATGGTGTAGAAACACGTCGTGAGCTATCTAACACTATTACCAAGGAACCGATTAATCAAGTTGTCTTAATAGGGATCAAAGCTATTGAAGGGAAAGAAGAAGTTCGTGAAACGGTATCAATTCCGTACGAACGCTTGACTGAGGTTAGCTCTGATCTTTATACAGATCAAACTCAGCTGAAACAGTCAGGTCGTGCAGGTTCTAAGACTGTTGTGAAGCTATACCAAACATTAGATGGTGTGAAAACAGACAAGGTCCTCTCTGTCCGTGAGGAAAATGTAGTGGATTCTCAACCTGAAATTACCCTAGTTGGTACTAAGCCTATTAAGAGTCGAGAAAACGTTGTTAGCACAGAAGAAATCGCACCAGTGCTTGTGTACCGTGAGGACACTTCGCTTCTGAAAGGTCAAAGTCAGACCGTTCAAGGTCGTGCAGGTCAGCGTAAGATTGTAACGATCTATGAAACAGACCATGGAATACGTACTGGAATGATCCTCTCTCAAACAAGTGAGATTGAGCAAGAAGCAACCCCAACAATCATCTATCAGGGGTCGAAGGTTATCGGTCGTACTCTGCCAGAAGATGGTCCTCTATCTCCAATAGTTGAAACACCAAGTGTGGAAATCCGCATAGAGGAAACTGACTTTACTACTGAATATAGGGATAGTGCTAACTTACCAAAAGGTCAAACCAAGGTCTTGATTGCAGGAGAGAAAGGTCAGCGTACCATCATTACAGAAATTAGTAGTGACAATGGTGTAGAAACACGTCGTGTGCTATCTAACAATATTACCAAGGAACCGATCTATCAAGTTGTCTTAATAGGGACCAAAGCTGTAGAAGGAGAAGAAGACAAGAAAACACTTCTAATTCCTTCGAATGAGAATGCGATTCTTAGTTCTGATAGAAAATTAGCGAATTCTGCTAAGGAGTTACCAAGGACGTCGAATACTGATGATAAAAACTTATTTGTGCTTGGGTCAATCGGACTTCTCTTGGGTTTGGGATTGAGTGTTAGAAAAAGAAAAAATTGAGCATGAAATTTCCAATTTGATAGTAACGAGAGATTTTCATAGAGATGATAGAGGATAATTTTAGCATTAAGAAAAGTTGTTTTAATTATTGCTATGGGAGCACCATATATATTTATAGCAATAAATTTGATAGCTTTTTTGAAAGTCATGTTTCTTCATTTGGATTCCGAAATCAGGACAAAATGGAGCATTGTACTCCAGTTTAGCGATGATTTCCTTATGTATATCCCGATTTATGATATCTATAGGGCATTTACCCATTACAAATATTATATCCTCTCCTTTTTCTGTAGATATATAAATAAATCTGATCTTATTACAGTTTACAAAAACTTTTTAAGGATTTTAATTGCATTTTTTTCCAGTCCTTCTTATATAATGAATAAAAAAGGAGAAAAAGGGGAAAAATAGTGTTATGAAAAAGAAATGGATGTTAGGGTTGGCTATGGCTCTGTCAGTAACCTGCTTGACTGCTTGTAGTTCAATTGCTTTACCAGAGCCTTTGAAAAACTTTTTTGGTGGCTCTAAGGAGCAGGATGAGACAAAGGCAGAAGACCTTTATAAGAGTGTTTTTGAGGATTATGAGGTTATCTTGTCTTCTGGTAAGAAACAGGCTCCAGATATCGAAGCCAAGCTTCACAAATCTGACCATATGATAAACTCATGGGTCATCGAAGCAGCTGCAGCAGATCCTTCAAAACAACGTTATACTTTCCTAGATTTAGATGGAGATGGCCAGTCTGAAATGTTGGTAGGTAGCCAAACCGCAGGGAAGAATTACTTCTTTACAGGTTTGTATTATCTCAAAGAAGGTCAACCAACCCTGCTAGCAGAGGATTATGTAGCAGGGCATGGTGGTGCTCGTAGCTCGATGAAATTCTTTAAGACAGGTGAGGTCTTGGCTTTGACTTGGTCTTCTGGATCAGGTGAAGGGGAAGGAACTCTTTACAAACTAGAAGGTGCCAAGGGACCTACAAAAGTGGATAGCAAGTCTATCAAGATTACGGATAAGAAATTGCTTGAGAACTTTGGTAAATCAGAAGCTGACGAAGTTACGGCAGACAAGTTTACATGGGAAGAGTTTAAATTTACCCCAGCTAAGGAAGAAACGAGTGCTAGCTCTTCCTCTTCTTCTAAATCGGAAGCAAGTAGTAGCAGTACTAGCAGTTCATCGAGTGAAAGCAAGAAAGAAGTCAAGGAAACGACTCCTTCCAAAACAGAAGAAACCGGTCCTTGGACAGCTGATAAATCCGCTGCTTTAGCAAGCTTTATGAAGAGTTGGGGTGATGAAATGGGTCAACCTAACTATCAAAAAGGAATCGCAGTTGGTAACATTAGAGCTGACATGCTTTACTGGAAAGATGGTAGCAAACTAGATGCGGAATATTCAAAAACAGGTAGTGGTACTGCCAAATATCGCATTGTAGAGACCTACAGTAATTGGGATAACTATCCAACCGTTCACAATTACTTCTTTGCTATTACAGACACTGGCGAAGGAATCGTTTTCCACTCACCAACGACCAATGGTGATAAGATGTATCTCAATCCCACAGAAAACGTTGATTTGAGAAATAACTTTGCTAGTCTAGTAAAATAAATACAAAACAATCCTAGAAGATTTTTTCTGGGATTGTTTTTTGCTGAGGGAGATACTTCGAGTTGTCTGGCTTGACTTTCTTGATGGGAATTATACAATAGTTGTAACAAAAAGCATTACAACTAAAAAAGAGAACCATTTATGACCTATGAATACAAGAGTCACATTTATTTGGCAGAGGAAGTTTTAAATGTAAAGAACTTGTCGAGTCAAACAGCCTTTTATCAGCAAGTTATTGGTTTAGAAATCTTATCTCAAACTGAGACAGAGGCCGTTCTGGGACTTGGAGGAAAAGCCTTGGTACACTTGATTCAAGCACAAGAGAGCGGTGAAGTAAGGGAACATTATGGTCTTTACCATCTGGCTATTCTTTTGCCGACACGCAAGGCTTTGGCTGATGTCTTGAAACACCTGACAGATTTACAGATTTCTCTTGTCGGCGGTGCAGACCACGGTTACAGTGAGGCCCTTTATTTGGAGGATTTGGAGGGAAATGGCATTGAACTCTATCGAGATAAGCCGGTTTCCACATAGGATATTCGAGAAGACGGTCGTATTATAGGGGTCACTGAGGCCCTTGCAGCACAGGATATCTATGAGTTGGGGGAAAGAGTAGAGCCCTTTACTTTAGCAGAGGGTACGAGAATGGGGCATATCCATCTTTCCGTCAAGGATAGTCGAAAGTCCAGCCAGTTTTATCAAAAGGTGTTAGGGATAGTGGATAAATTCAGTGTGCCTAGCGCTAGTTGGATTGCAGCTGGAGACTACCATCATCATTTAGCAGTCAATGAATGGGGAGGAAAAAGGCTGGCTTCACGTAAGCAAGGCTTGCCAGGCTTAGCCTACTATGTCATTGAGGTCGCTAGTAAAGAAGAACTGTTAACGATTGCGCAGAAAGCACAAGAAGTTGATGCACCAATCAAATGGCTGACATCGAGCCAGTTGGAAATCACAGACCCAGACGGAATCGTGACCCGTGTTCGTTTAGCGAGATAGACCGAATGTGATGAAAACCAGAGCATAAACTGTAGAAAGTACTCCTTATCCTAGTCAGATATGTAGAAAATTTGATATGATAGTAGGGAACAAGGAGAAGAATACAATGACCAGTGAATACCAGAAAATGATAGTGGGAGAGGTTTACCGTTCATCGGATCCAGAATTGCGAGCCTTGGCTCAGGCTTCTCGCCAAAAACAGTCTGCCTTTAACAAGGAAGAAGATCCCTTGAAGGGAGTCGAAATCATCAAGACTTGGTTCGGCTCAACTGGACAAAATATCTTTGTCAATCCACGCCTGGTGGTCGATTATGGGGTCAATATCCATCTAGGGGAAAATTTTTATTCTAATTGGAACTTGACCATGCTGGATGTTTGTCCGATTCGCATCGGGGACAATGCTATGATTGGTCCCAATTGTCAGTTTTTAACCCCACTCCATCCACTAGATCCGCAGGAGCGAAATTCAGGTATCGAGTACGGAAAGCCTATCACAATCGGAGATAATTTCTGGGCTGGTGGTGGCGTCATTGTCCTTCCTGGAGTGACACTGGGAAATAACGTTGTTGCAGGAGCAGGAGCTGTAATCACCAAGTCCTTCGGAGACAATGTTGTCCTAGCTGGCAATCCTGCGCGCGTGATTAAGGAGATACCTGTTAAATAGAAGTAGAAGAGGTTGGGAAAAACTCAATTTCAGGAAAAATGAAGTAAATCTTTCAACAATAAAACGCATAATATCAAGGCTGTTCAATTCAACATCTGATATTATGCGTTTTTTGATTTTAAAGACGTTTTACTCAGCCTCTTTTTGTAGGTTTGATACTTGAAGTCACTCTTCTTTATCATTATGGAATTGCTCCATACAGTTGAGTAGTTTAGATGGTGGTGTTTGTCTAACCTAAAAAATTCATAATGGATAGCGAAATAGATATGACGACACTTTGAGATATTGTCATAAATCTTTTTTATGGTCACAATAGAAAATATATATTAGTCAAGCTAGAAGATTCGTAGTAGAATAATTAGCAAATAAAAGCAAAGGGGTTATTTTATGAAATTAGTTAATTTATGGTCAAAACTTTCACTCGGTTTGCAATTATTGCTAGCTTTGATTTTAGGTGTTATTTTTGCAGTAATCTGGCCACAATTTGCAGATTTTTATCAATTTCTAGGACAAGCGTTTATTAAATTGGTGAACATGGTCATTATTCCACTGATATTTCCAATTATAGTAGTTGCAGTGGCTAGTGTTATTGGAAAAAAATCGTTTGGTAAAATTTTAACGAAGACCTTACTCTACTTTTTTGCTGTTACAACTGTGATTACTTTATTATTTGTATTTTCTAGTTATTATTTGGGATTTGGACAAGGTGTGAATATTGGCCAAACTGGTGGTAATATCGATGGGATAGCTAATAATGTCCAATTGAGTGAGTTTTTACTTGGTTTTATTCCTTCAAATATTGTGAAGTCAATTTCAGAAGGATCTCTTCTTCCAATTATTGTTTTTGCTATTTTTCTTGGTTATGGAATTGGTAGCTTGAAGAGTGATAAAACCAAAAAAATTCTTGAAGGTTTCCAGATCTGGATTGAAGCTATTTATAAAATTGTAACTGTTATTGTAAAATTATCTCCTATCGGAATCTTTGGCTTTATTGCAAAAGATGTCGCTAGTACAGGAATTGATAAGTTGGTTGGACTTGGTCAATTTGTTATCGGAACTTATTTGGCTTATGGAGTTCTCATTTTAGTTATTTTCCCTCTGATTGCCTCTATCTTTAAAGTTCCATATTTGACTGCTTTTCGTGAAAATTGGAGCCTCTTGACTCTAGCATTTATTTCAGGTAGTTCGAGTGTTGTGTTGCCGTCCCTATTGAAGGATTTAAAGAAACAGGGACATGATGAGAATACGATTGATTTGGTTATCCCTTTAGGATATACCTTTAATCTAGAAGGAGCAGCTGTCTATTTTTCAGTAGCTACTATTTTTATCGCACATGCCTACGGTATCCAATTTTCATTATCAAGCCTCTTATTTACAGTTTTACTTTTGACCTTGATTGGGAAAACTGCAGCTACTGTTCCATCAGGAGCTATCGTAGTTTTGTTGGCAGCAGCACCCCAGCTTGGATTGCCAGTAGAAGGAGTGGCCTTGATTTTTGCAGTTGATTTCTTTGTAAATGCTGGCCGTACAATGATTAATGTTTTGGGTCAAATCTTAACAGTCAGTGTCATTGAAAAAACAGAAGGTTATAGTTTAGAAGAAGACAAGCAACATCAATTGTCAGTTAATTTTTCTTAAAGGAGATATGAGTTATGAGTAACGCAAAAGTTTATGTGATTCATGAAAATATTGAATGGACACAGCATTTAGTAAAATGGTTAGAAAAAATACAAGTACCTTATGAATTATGGGATCTATCGAGTGGGATATTAGATCTTCAAAGCCCACCTCCACAAGGAATTTTTTATAATAGGATGTCCGCATCTTCTCATACAAGAGGGCATCGCTATGCACCAGAGTTTACGGAGCAGGTGCTTACTTGGCTAGAGGCTCATGGACGTAAAGTAGTTAATGGAACGGGAGCCATCAATTTAGAAATCAGTAAGGTAAAACAATATTTGAAATTAAATGAATCTGGTATTGAGACTCCAGCAACAGTTGCTGTTTTGGGACCGGAAAATATTATTGAAGCAGCAAGAAAATTGAATATCTATCCTTTGATTACCAAGCATAATAGAGCGGGAAAGGGATTAGGAGTGCAACTTTTCCAAAATGAAGAAGAACTAGAAGCTTATGTTAACAGTTCTGCTTTTGAACCTTCAGTAGATGGTATTACCTTGTTGCAGGCTTATATTAAACCAAGTGATGGTCGTATCCGTCGTTCAGAGTTTATCAATCAGAAGTTCCTTTATACTGTTTCAATTGATTCTTCAGATGGTTTCCAACTTTGTCCAGCAGATGGTTGTCAAATCGGTAAGAGACCAGAACAACTGGAAACTTCTGAAAAATTCCAAATTACAGAACCTCTACCAGAATCTCAAAAAGAAGCTTATGAAGCCTTCCTTAAAAATGCTCATATTGATGTGGCAGCTATAGAATGGGTTCAATCAGAAAGCGGAGATATTTATGTGTATGATGTAAATACCAATACAAACTATAATCCTACAGCGGAACAGAATGCTGACATCTTTGCTCATCAACATCTAGCTGAATATTTAAAGAGGGAGTTAGAAGCTCTTTATAGTGAATGATCATCTTGGAAGTTAATCTTTTAAAAATTTGATAACAACTTCCAGATAGAGTGCGACATAAATACTTTTCTTTCAAGGTAACAGTTATCAGCAACAACTACTAATATATAACGTCCCCTCTGAAGATTAATTACAGAGGGGCTACGTTTGTAATGTTTACTCTAATTCCTTATGATTTATAAAATTACTTAGTATCGAGAATTCCAAGAATACTGAGATTTTTTCTCCTCAGTTCATCACCCCCCTCCTTGACACTCGGTCAGCTTTTGATACAATAGTACAAAATTAGAGGAGGTGGGTTATGATTCAGAAACATGCGATTCCTATTTTAGAGTTTGATGACAATCCTCAGGCGGTTATCATGCCCAATCACGAGGGGCTGGACTTGCACTTGCCCAAGAAGTGTGTCTATGCTTTTTTAGGTGAGGAGATTGACCGTTATGCGAGGGAAGTAGGGGCGGACTGTGTTGGTGAGTTCGTTTCTGCCACCAAGACCTATCCAGTCTATGTCATGAGCTACAAGGGCAAGGAGGTTTGTCTGGCTCAGGCACCTGTCGGCTCCGCTCCAGCAGCCCAGTTTATGGATTGGTTGATTGGTTACGGTGTGGAGCAAATTATTTCCACCGGAACCTGTGGTGTGCTGGCTGATATAGAGGAAAATGTCTTTCTAGTCCCCGTTCGCGCTCTACGAGATGAAGGAGCTAGTTATCACTATGTGGCACCTTCTCGTTATATGGAAATGCAGCCAGAGGCTATTGCTGCTATTGAGCGAGTTTTGGAAGCCAGCGGGATTCCCTATGAAGAAGTCATGACCTGGACGACCGACGGTTTTTACCGAGAAACGGCTGAAAAGGTGGCTTATCGCAAGGGAGAAGGCTGTGCTGTTGTGGAGATGGAGTGTTCTGCGCTTGCGGCAGTAGCCCAACTGCGTGGGGTTCTCTGGGGAGAATTGTTGTTCACAGCTGATTCCTTAGCAGACTTGGACCAGTACGATAGTCGTGACTGGGGTTCAGAAGCTTTTGAGAAGGCCTTGGAACTCTGCCTTGAGATAACTTCTCAGATCTAGCTACTCTCCTTCTTTTTATGGTACAATGGATGTATGTTATTCAAATTATTTGTGAAAAAAATTGAAAGAGCCTTGGGTGGACTTTCGCCAGCTCGTCGGATTTTTCTGAGTTTCGCTGGAGTTATTTTTATAGGCTCTCTTCTTTTGAGTTTGCCTTTTGTTCAGGCAAGTGGTTCTCAGGCCACTTATTTTGACCATCTTTTTACGACGGTGTCCATGGTCTGTGTGACTGGTCTTTTTACGCAACCGGTAGCTACTACCTATAATGTCTGGGGGCAGTTGATTTGTATGCTCTTGATACAGATTGGTGGTCTGGGGCTCATGACCTTTATCGGGATTTTTTATATCCAAGGCAAGCAAAAGCTTAGTCTGCGTAGTCGTGAAACCATTCAGGAGAGTTTTAGTTATGGGGAAAGTAAGTCTTTGAAGTCTTTTATGCGTTCCATTTTTTTGACGACTTTTCTGGTAGAGGGTTTGGGAGCTTTTCTTCTTAGTTTCCGTTTTATTCCTGAGTTCGGCTGGGGACGAGGCATTTTCACCTCTATCTTTTTAGCCATTTCAGCCTTTTGTAATGCTGGTTTTGATAATTTCGGAAGTAGCAGTTTAGTGGCTTTTCAGACGGATCCCTTGATCAATCTGGTCATTGCTGGCTTGATTATCACGGGGGGGCTCGGCTTTATGGTTTGGTTTGACTTGGCAACCCAGTTTGACAAGAAGAAAAAACGCCGTTTGCGGTTCCACACCAAGCTGGTTCTCTTCTTGACTGCAGGGATCTTGCTGTTTGGGACAGTATCCACACTCTTTACGGAGTGGCACAATCCAGGAACCATTGGCAATCTCAGTGTCTCAGAGAAAGTGCTGGTTAGCTTTTTCCAAACCGTCAGCATGAGAACGGCCGGTTTTGCTTCTATTGACTACACTCAAGCTCGGCCTGTGACCTTGTTTATCTATATCTTACAGATGTTTCTCGGAGGGGCGCCTGGAGGGACGGCTGGGGGGCTCAAGATTACGACTTTCTTTGTCTTATTGGTCTTTGCGCGTAGTGAATTGCTGGGCTTACCTCATGCCAATGTTGCGCAGAGAACCATTGAGGCTCGCACAGTCCAAAAATCTTTTAGTGTCTTCATTATCTTTTTGATGACCTTCCTGTTGGGCTTGGTGTTGCTGGGAATTACAGCAGAAGGAACACCGCGCTTTATCTACCTTATGTTTGAGACCATTTCAGCCCTTGCGACAGTTGGGGTAACGGCAAATCTGACACCAGAATTGGGCAAGCTAGCTCTCAGCATTGTCATGGTGCTCATGTTTATTGGCCGTATCGGTCCTTTGACCTTGCTGGTTAGTCTAGCGGATTATCAGCCTGATAAGAAAGATTTGATTCAGTATATGAAAGCAGATATTAGTATTGGATAAGAAAGGAAGAACGATGTCAGATCGTACGATTGGAATTTTAGGTTTGGGGATTTTCGGGAGTAGTGTCCTGACAGCCCTAGCCAAGCAAGATATGAATATCATTGCCATTGACGACCACGCCGAGCGCATCAATCAATTTGAGCCCGTTTTGGCGCGTGGAGTTGTGGGCGATATTACAGATGAGGAACTTCTCAGAACCGCAGGGATTGATACTTGTGATACAGTTGTCGTTGCAACAGGGGAAAATCTGGAGTCGAGTGTGCTTGCAGTGATGCATTGTAAGAGTTTGGGCGTACCAAAGGTTATTGCCAAGGTCAAAAGCCAGACAGCCAAGAAGGTGCTAGAAAAAATCGGTGCTGACTCGGTGATTTCACCTGAGTATGAAATGGGGCAGTCTCTAGCGCAGACCATTCTCTTTCATAACAATGTTGATGTCTTTCAGCTGGATAAAAATGTGTCTATCGTAGAGATGAAAATTCCGAGTGTCTGGGCAGGTCAAAGCCTGAGCCAGCTAGATTTACGTGGAAAATATAACCTCAATATCCTAGGATTTCGTGAACAAGAAAATTCACCCTTGGATGTCCAGTTTGGCCCTAATGACCTCTTGAGGGCAGATGCCTATATCTTGGCGGTCATTAACAACCAGTATCTAGATGACTTGGCAGAATTAAATTCCTAAGGAGGGGAATCCCCTCTTTTTTGATGTCCTAGATAGCAAATAGATACCAGAAACCCTTGTATTCTAGTAAAAGTCCTTCAGAAGCTGGACTTTATGGTAAAATAGAAAGAAGTGACAAGAGAGAGTAATACTCTTCGAAAATCAAATTCAAACCACGTCAACGTCGCCTTGCCGTATATATGTGACTGACTTCGTCAGTCTTATCTACAACCTCAAAACAGTATTTTGAGCAACCTGCTGCTAGTTTCCTAGTTTGCTCTTTGATTTTCATTGAGTATAAGAAAAAATCAGTCCCCTAAAGGAGTAGATTATGAAGTTATTGTCTATCGCCATTCCTAGCTATAATGCCGCAGCCTATCTTCATTACTGCGTGGAGTCGCTAGTGATTGGTGGTGAGCAAGTTGAGATTTTGATTATTAATGACGGGTCTCAGGACCAGACTCAGGAAATCGCTGAGCGTTTAGCCAGCAAGTATCCTAACATCGTTAGAGCCATTTATCAGGAAAATAAGGGCCATGGTGGAGCTGTCAATCGTGGCTTGGCAGAGGCTTCTGGGCGCTATTTTAAAGTAGTTGATAGTGATGACTGGGTGGATCCTCGCGCTTACCTGAAAATTTTGGAGACCTTGCAGGAACTAGAAAGTGAAGGTCAAGAGGTGGATGCCTTTGTGACCAATTTTGTCTATGAAAAGGAAGGCCAGTCTCGTAAGAAGAGTATGAGTTACGAGTCAGTCTTACCTGTCCAGCAGATTTTTGGCTGGGACCAGGTCGGAAATTTCTCAAAAGGCCAGTATATCATGATGCACTCGCTGATTTACCGGACAGATTTGTTACGAGCAAGTCAGTTCCAACTACCTGAGCATACTTTTTATGTCGATAATCTCTTTGTCTTTACTCCCCTTCAGCAGGTCAAGACCATGTACTATCTACCTGTCGATTTCTATCGTTATTTGATTGGGCGTGAGGATCAGTCTGTCAATGAGCAAGTGATGATTAAACGCATTGACCAGCAACTCAAGGTCAATCGACTCTTGGTAGACCAGCTTGATTTGTCCCAAGTAAGCCACCCCAAAATGAGAGAATACCTGCTGAATCATATTGAGATTACGACGGTTATTTCCAGTGCCTTGCTTAACCGAGCAGGAACAGCGGAGCATCTGGCTAAAAAACGGGAGCTGTGGACCTATATTCAACAGGAAAATCCAGAGGTCTTTCAGGCCATTCGCAAGACCATGCTCAGCCGTTTGACCAAACATTCAGTCTTACCAGCTCGCAAACTTTCTAATGTCGTCTATCAAATCACCAAATCTGTTTATGGATTTAATTAATATAAGTATTTTATAAGAGGGATTTAAGAAAAATTTTAACTTTTTCTTAATCCTTTTTAATTTTAGGAGATTATACTAGAGTCATCAAATAAAGAAAAACTCTAAGGAGAATCCTATGAAATTCAATCCAAATCAAAGATATACACGTTGGTCTATTCGCCGTCTTAGTGTCGGTGTTGCCTCAGTTGTTGTAGCCAGTGGCTTTTTTGTCCTAGTTGGTCAGCCAAGTTCTGTACGTGCCGATGTGGTCAATCCAACTCCTGCCCAAGTCGTGCCAGACGCTGCTTCGGTGAGTGAAAAGAGCGACTTGCCAGGAGAACTTCTCAAAGAAGCAGTCGATACAGCTCTTCCTTCAGAACAGGCAGACGCAACACCTAAAGCAAGCTTGGATGCTACAAGCTCTCCAGAAAAAGTGAATGTAGCTGATAAAGACCAAGTGGTAGCGCCAAAAGAAGAAGTGCAAGCAAAATCAGAATCTAAGAAAGAAACAGAGGATGCGGTTAAACCTGCGACAAATCCTGCGCCTACAGTTGCTGGACAAGACCGTGAAGCAAATGAAGCTCAACCAGCAACCACTCCAGCTGAAGTGCAAAAAGGCGTGGCTGACAATACCAAAGACACAGTGGATGTGCCAGCCACTTACTTAGACAAGGCCAATTTCCCTGGTCCATTCACAGCCGGTGTTAACCAAGTCATTCCTTACGAATTCTTCGCTGGTGACGGTATGTTGACTCGCCTTATCTTGAAAGCATCCGACAAGGCTCCATGGTCAGACAATGGTTCAGCTAAAAATCCCGCCCTTCCACCAGTAGAAAACTTAGGCAAAGGTCTCTACTTCTACGAAGTAGACTTGGCAGGAACTCAAGGCAAATCAGATAAAGATCTTCTTGACCTCTTGAAACAAAATGGTACACAAAGTTATAAAGCTACTATCAAAGTGTACGGTGCGAAAGACGGCAAGGCGGATTTGACAAATCTCGTAGCGACAAAAGATTTGGATGTCAATTTGAATGGCTTAACCACCCCAGCTGAAGTGCAAAAAGGTGTGGCTGACAATACTAAAGACACAGTAGATGTTCCAGCTACATACTTGGACAAAGCCAACTTCCCAGGTCCATTCACAGCCGGTGTCAACCAAGTCATTCCATACGAATTTTTCGCCGGTGACGGTATGTTGACTCGTCTGATTTTGAAGTCCTCAGACAAGGCTCCATGGTCAGACAATGGTTCAGCAAAAAATCCAGCTCTTCCACCAGTAGAAAAATTGGGCAAAGGCCTTTACTTCTATGAAGTAGATTTGGCTGGTACCCAAGGCAAATCTGACAAAGAGCTTCTAGACCTTTTGAAACAAAACGGCACTCAAAGTTATAAAGCTACTATTAAAGTGTACGGTGCCAAAGACGGCAAGGCTGATTTAACTAATCTTGTAGCGACTAAGGATTTGGATGTCAACTTGAACGGCTTGACTACTCCAGCTGAAGTGCAAAAGGGCGTGGCTGACAATACCAAAGATACAGTAGATGTCCCAGCTACTTACTTGGACAAAGCCAACTTCCCAGGCCCATTCACAGCCGGTGTCAATCAAGTTATTCCATACGAATTCTTCGCTGGTGACGGTATGTTGACTCGCCTTATCTTGAAGGCCTCAGACAAGGCTCCATGGTCAGACAACGGTTCAGCTAAAAATCCAGCTCTCCCACCAGTAGAAAAATTGGGCAAAGGCCTCTACTTCTACGAAGTGGATTTGGCTGGTACCCAAGGCAAATCTGATAAAGAGCTTCTAGACCTCTTGAAACAAAATGGTACACAAAGCTACAAGGCAACCATCAAAGTGTACGGTGCGAAGGATGGCAAGGCTGATTTGACAAATCTCGTCGCGACTAAAAATTTGGATGTCAACTTGAATGGTTTAACTACTCCAGCTGAAGTCCAAAAAGGCGTAGCTGATAATACTAAAGACACAGTGGACGTTCCAGCAACTTACTTGGATAAAGCCAACTTCCCTGGTCCATTCACAGCTGGTGTCAACCAAGTCATTCCATACGAATTCTTCGCTGGTGACGGTATGTTAACTCGCCTTATCTTGAAAGCATCCGACAAGGCTCCATGGTCAGACAATGGTTCAGCTAAAAACCCCGCTCTTCCACCAGTAGAAAAATTGGGCAAAGGCCTCTACTTCTATGAAGTAGACTTGGCAGGCACTCAAGGAAAATCTGATAAAGAACTTCTTGACCTCTTGAAACAAAACGGTACTCAAAGCTATAAAGCTACCATCAAAGTGTATGGTGCGAAAGACGGCAAGGCTGATTTGAGCAATCTTGTAGCGACTAAAGAATTGACAGTGAACTTGAATGGGTATAAGTCCCTCAATGATATGAAATCTAAAATGCCAGCTGTTAGCCAAGATAAGATGATGCCTAACAAAGAGCAGGACAAAACCATGAATGCTAGCCAGCCTATGGTAACCTCAAGTAAAATGCCTGATGAAGGCAAGATGGCATCTACTAACAAGGTGTCAAGTCCAATGATGGCTGCTCAAATGAAAGACCAAAAAGACATGCTTCCATATACTGGTGAAGCCCAAACATCAATGGCTACTCTTGGATTCTTTGGATTAGCCTTGGCCGGCCTGCTAGGTGGACTCGGCTTGAAAGCTAAAAAAGAGGAAAATGACTAGTCTAGCTACAGACTTTCTATCTAGGATATGAAAAATCCAGATATCGTTTAGAATGTTCGTAAAGAGATTAAAATAGTGTTATACTATTGTGGTATAGCACTGTTTTTTTCAAAGGAGAGACAGATGGGAAAGACAATTTTACTCGTTGACGACGAGGTAGAAATCACAGATATTCATCAACGCTATCTGGTTCAGGCAGGGTATCAGGTTTTGGTGGCCCATGATGGGGTAGAGGCCTTAGAAATCTTCAAGCGAAAACCAATTGATTTGATTATTACAGATATCATGATGCCTCGGATGGATGGTTATGATTTGATTAGCGAGGTCCAGTATCAATCTCCAGATCAGCCTTTTCTCTTTATCACGGCTAAGACCAGTGAGCAGGACAAGATTTATGGTCTGAGCTTAGGAGCAGATGACTTTATTGCCAAGCCCTTTAGCCCTCGTGAACTGGTTTTGCGTGTCCACAATATCTTGCGTCGCCTTCATCGTGGAGGTGAGTCAGAAGTCGTCAGTCTCGGGGATTTACGGATGAATCACGGTAGTCATGAGGTCCAAGTCGGAGATGTGGCGCTTGATTTGACAGTAAAATCCTTCGAACTTCTATGGCTTTTAGCTAGCAATCCAGAGCGCGTTTTCTCTAAAACAGACCTCTATGAAAAGGTCTGGCAAGAAGACTATGTGGATGATACCAATACCTTGAATGTTCATATTCATGCTCTTCGACAGGAGTTGGCTAAACATGCCAGTGCAGAAACACCCACCATCAAAACCGTCTGGGGCTTGGGCTACAAAATTGAGAAAGCACGAGGTAGTCAATGAAATTAAAAAGTTATATTTTAGTGGGGTATATCATTTCAACACTCCTAACGATTATCGTGGTTTTTTGGGCTGTTCAAAAAATGCTGATTGAGAAAAGCGAGATTTACTTTCTGCTTGGAATGACCATCGTTGCCAGCCTTGTCGGTGCTGGGATTAGTCTCTTTCTCCTGTCGCCGGTCTTTACTTCATTGGGCAAGCTCAAGGAACATGCCAAGCGGGTAGCGGACAAGGATTTTCCTTCAAATCTGGAGGTTCAAGGACCTGTAGAATTTCAGCAATTAGGGCAAGCTTTTAATGAAATGTCCCATGATTTGCAGGCCACCTTTGATTCCTTGGAAGAAAGCGAGCGAGAAAAGGGCTTGATGATTGCCCAGTTGTCGCATGATATCAAGACCCCCATCACTTCAATCCAAGCGACGGTAGAAGGGATTTTGGATGGGGTTATCAAGGAAGGAGAACAGGACCATTATCTAGCAACCATTGGGCGCCAGACGGAAAGACTCAATAAATTGGTTGAGGAGTTGAATTTCTTGACTCTAAATACGGTTAAAAATCAGGTGGAAACGACCAGCAAAGACAGCATTTTTCTGGACCAGCTCTTGATTGAGTGTATGAGTGAATTTCAGTTCTTGATTGAGCAGGAGGAGCGAGATGTCCATTTGCAGGTAATCCCAGAGTCTGCCCGGATTGAAGGAGATTATGCCAAACTTTCTCGTATCTTGGTGAATCTGGTCAATAACGCTTTTAAATACTCAGCACCAGGAACCAAACTGGAAGTGGTGGCTAAGGTGGAGAATAATCAGCTTTCAATCAGTGTGACCGATGAGGGACAGGGCATTGCTCCAGAGGATTTGGAGAATATTTTCAAACGCCTTTATCGTGTCGAAACTTCGCGTAATATGAAAACAGGTGGTCATGGCTTAGGACTTGCGATTGCGCGTGAATTGGCCCATCAATTGGGTGGAGAAATCACAGTTACCAGCCAGTACGGCATCGGAAGCACCTTTACCCTCCTTCTCAATCTCTTTGGCGATGAAAATAAAGCTTAGTAAGTGTCTAGTGTTTTGAGGTAAATAGAAAATATTGAACTAACGGAAAATTCCGTTAGTTCTTTTTTGTATTTTG
>NZ_CAMHZD010000015.1 GCF_946190065.1 Streptococcus mitis | reverse complement strand
ATGGGACTTTTTTTCTACACAAAAATAGGCTCCATAATATCTATAGGGGATTTACCCACTACAAATATTATAGAGCCGAAATTTTCGACTGTTTTTTCTTCCTCTTACGAATAATCTAAGAGAGGAGAAAATATGGAAGCAATTATCGAGAAAATCAAAGAGTATAAAATCATCGTCATCTGTACTGGTCTAGGCTTGCTTGTAGGAGGATTTTTCCTACTAAAACCAGCTCCACACACACCTGTCAAGGAAACGAATTTGCAGGCAGAAGTTGCAGCTGTTTCCAAGGATTCATTAACCGAAAAGGAAGTGAAGAAGGAAGAAAAGGAAGAATCCCTTGAACAAGATCTAATCACAGTAGATGTGAAAGGTGCTGTCAAAACACCAGGGATTTATGATTTACCAGTTGGAAGTCGGGTCAATGATGCTGTGCAGAAAGCTGGTGGTTTGACAGAGCAAGCAGACAGCAAGTCGCTCAATCTAGCTCAGAAAGTTAGTGATGAGGCTCTGGTTTACGTTCCATCTAAGGGAGAAGAAGCAGCTAGTCAACAGACTGCTTCTGGGACGGCCTCTTCAACGAGCAAAGAAAAGAAGGTCAATCTCAACAAGGCTAGTCTGGAAGAGCTTAAACAGGTCAAGGGATTAGGTGCCAAACGAGCTCAGGACATTATCGACCATCGTGAGGCAAATGGCAAATTCAAGTCGGTTGATGAACTCAAGAAAGTCTCTGGCATTGGTGCCAAGACCATAGAAAAGCTAAAAGATTATGTTACAGTGGATTAAGAATTTCCCCCTTCCCCTAATCTATCTGAGTTTTCTATTGCTCTGGCTTTACTACGCTATTTTCTCAGCATCTTATCTCGCACTGCTAGGTTTTGTTTTTCTGCTAGTCTGTCTCTTTATCCAATTTTCGTGGAAATCTGCTGGAAAAGTTTTAGCAATTTGTGGAATCTTTGGCTTCTGGTTTCTGTTTCAAACTTGGCAACAGAGTCAAGCGAGTCAAAATTTGGCGTATTCTGTTGAAAGGGTACGAATTTTACCAGACACTATTAAGGTCAATGGTGACAGTCTATCCTTTCGTGGCAAGTCTTATGGACGAATTTTCCAAGTTTATTATAAACTACAGTCCGAGGAGGAGAAAGAATCCTTTCAAGCTTTAACAGCCCTTCATGATATAGAATTAGAAGGAAAACTTTCGGAACCAGAAGGGAAGAGAAATTTTGGTGGTTTTGACTATCAAGCCTATTTGAAGACTCAGGGAATTTACCAGACTCTCAATATCAAAATAATCCAGTCACTTCAAAAGGTTAGCAGTTGGGATATAGGAGAAAATCTGTCGAGTTTACGCCGTAAGGCTGTAGTTTGGATTAAGACGCACTTTCCAGATCCTATGCGCAATTACATGACGGGGCTTCTATTAGGACATCTGGACACCGACTTTGAGGAGATGAATGAGCTTTATTCCAGTCTAGGAATTATCCATCTTTTTGCCTTGTCAGGTATGCAGGTAGGCTTTTTCATGGATGTTTTTAAGAAACTTCTCTTGCGATTGGGCTTGACCCAAGAAAAGTTGAAGTGGCTGACTTATCCCTTTTCCCTTATCTATGCTGGTCTGACAGGATTTTCAGCTTCGGTCATTCGCAGTCTCTTGCAAAAGCTACTGGCTCAACATGGCGTTAAGGGTTTGAATAATTTTGCCTTGACGGTCCTTATCCTCTTTATCGTCATGCCCAACTTTTTCCTGACTGCAGGAGGAGTTTTGTCCTGCGCTTATGCTTTTATCTTGATCATGACCAGCAAAGAAGGGAAGGGGCTCAAGGCTGTTGCTAGAGAAAGTCTAGTCATCTCCTTGGGCATATTGCCCATTCTGTCCTTCTATTTTGCGGAATTTCAGCCTTGGTCCATCCTTTTGACCTTTGTCTTTTCCTTTCTATTTGATTTGGTCTTCTTACCGCTCTTGTCCATCTTATTTGCCCTTTCCTTTCTCTATTCAGTCATTCAGCTGAATTTTATCTTTGAATGGTTGGAGGGCATTATTCGCTTGGTCTCTCAGGTGGCAAGTAGGCCTCTAGTCTTTGGACAACCCAATGCATGGCTTTTAATCCTATTGTTAATTTCCTTGGCTTTAGTCTATGATTTGAGGAAAAACATTAAAAAGCTAACAGTATTGAGTTTATTGATTACAGGTCTCTTTTTCTTTACCAAGCATCCACTGGAAAATGAAATCACCATGCTGGATGTAGGGCAAGGGGAAAGTATTTTCCTACGGGATGTAACTGGGAAAACCATTCTCATAGATGTAGGCGGTAAGGCAGAGTCTAGTAAGAAAATAGAAAAATGGCAAGAAAAGGCGACAACTAGCAATGCCCAGCGAACCTTGATTCCCTATCTCAAAAGTAGAGGAGTAGCCAAGATTGACCAGCTAATTTTGACTAACACGGACAAGGAGTATGTTGGAGATTTGTTAGAGGTGACCAAGGCTTTCCATATTGGGGAGATTTTAGTATCCAAAGGCAGTCTGAAACAGAAGGAATTTGTGGCAGAACTACAGGCGACTCAAACCAAGGTGCGTAGTGTGTCAGTGGGGGAACACTTGGCAATTTTCGGAAGGCAATTAGAAGTCCTATCTCCAAGGAAAATTGGAGATGGAGGTCATGAAAATTCCCTAGTTCTTTATGGGAAACTCTTGGATAAGTACTTTCTCTTCACAGGAAATTTGGAGGAGAAAGGAGAGAAGGATCTTCTGAAGCAATATCCTGACCTAGAAGTGGATGTTTTGAAAGCTGGCCAACATGGCTCTAAAAAATCATCAAGTTCAGCCTTTCTAGAACAGCTCAAACCAGAGATGACTCTCATCTCAGTTGGAAAGAACAATCGAACTAAATTACCCCATCAGGAAACCTTGACCCGACTGGAAGATATCAATAGCAAAGTTTATCGAACTGATCAGCAAGGAGCTATACGCTTTAAAGGGTGGAAAAGTTGGAAAATCGAAAGCGTTCGATAGGAGGAAAAGTTGTTATAGATTAGTAAGAAAACAAAAACCAAAAATCTGTTGCATAATAATGATAAAAACGATATAATGAAAGCGTGTTCAATGTTAAAGATATAAATGCAATAAAATCATTAAAAATTAGCAAAAATCGTTTAATTAGTTAGTTTATGATTATTGGTCTTTTTCAGTCCAGTATATCTGCTGTGAGCGTTCTTAAAACTTATAGGTATGATTGGAATACCTACTATAAGTCTAGTATGAATTGCTAGAGATATAACTATATTAATTCCCTGTTATGGTATCGTTATGACAGCTATTCTGAATATAAAATTGGTTCTGGTTGGAATTACGATTGTTATGAGGTAATAAACTACTACAGCAGAGGTTATTAATCTTTCAAGAGTGATAAAAAGGAGGGCTAGATATGTTGCAGCTTACTCATGTGACCTTAAAAACGCGACAAGTCATCTTACAAGATGTTGATTTTACATTTGAAAAGGGTAGTATTTATGGTATTCTTGCTATAAATGGCTCTGGAAAGACGACACTGTTCCGCGCCATTAGCAATTTAATTCCTATAAGTAGTGGAAATATCGTAGCCCCTCCTTCTTTATTTTATTATGAAAGCGTTGAATGGCTGGATGGAAACTTAAGTGGGATGGACTACCTTCGTCTTATCAAAAACATCTGGAAGTCAGGGCTGAACTTGGGGGATGAAATTGATTACTGGGAAATGTCTGACTATATCAGCCTTCCCATTCGCAAGTATTCCTTAGGCATGAAGCAACGATTGGTGATTGCCATGTATTTCCTCAGTCAGGCGAAATGCTGGCTTATGGATGAGATTACAAATGGCTTAGATGAGTATTATCGACAGAAGTTTTTTGATAGGCTGGCACAAATCGATAGACAAGAACAGCTGGTTCTTTTAAGTTCCCACTATAAGGAAGAGTTGCTTGATGTCTGCGATAGAGTAGTAACCATTCATCAGGGGCAAATAGAAGAGGTTTAGTTTATGAAAGATGTTAGTCTATTTTTATTAAAAAAAGTTTTCAAAAGTCGCTTAAACTGGATTATCTTAGCTTTATTTGTATCTGGACTCGGTGTTACCTTTTATTTTAATAGTCAGACTGCAAACTCCGTCAGCTTGGAGAGCGAGTTGGAAACCCGTCTTGTAAAAGATGAGAGAATCATCAATGAATATGAAGAGAAACTCTCTCAAATATCTGATACCAACTCGGAGGAATACCAGACTGCTAAAATTAATTTAGAATCGCAAAAAAATCTTTTTACTCAAAAGAAAGAAATTCTGGCTTTGTTAAAAGAAGGACGCTGGAAAGAAGCCTACTATTTGCAGTGGCAAGATGAAGAGAAGAGTTATGAAATTTTATCAAAGGAACCGACTTCTAGCTCTGACTTAAAAATGGCGGTTGACCGCGAACGAAAGACTTACCAAGCCCTATATCCCTTGAACATAAAAGCGCACAATTTATATTATCCGACCCACGGGATTGACCAGATTGTCTGGATTTTAGAGGCTATCATCCCAAGCTTGTTTGTGATTGCTATTATTTTTATGCTAACGCAACTATTTGCAGAAAGATATCAAAATCATCTGGATACAGCTCAGTTATATCCTTTTTCAAAAGTGGCATTTGCCATGTCCTCCCTTGGAGTTGGAGTGGGCTATGTAACTGTACTGTTTATCGGAATCAGCGGATTTTCTTTTCTAGTGGGAAGTCTGATAAGTGGTTTTGGACAGTTAGATTATCCCTACCCGATTTATAGCTTAGTGAATCAAGAGGTAACTATTGGAAAGATACAAGATGTATTATTTCCTAGCTTGTTACTAGCTTTCTTAGCCTTTATCGTCATTGTGGAAGTTGTGTATTTGATTACTTACTTTTTCAAGCAAAAAATGCCTGTCCTTTTTCTTTCACTTATTGGGATTGTTGGCTTATTGTTTGGCATTCAAACAATTCAGCCTCTCCAAAAGATTGCACATCTGATTCCCTTTACTTACTTGCGTTCAGTGGAGATTTTATCTGGAAGATTACCTAAGCAAATTGATAATGTCAATCTGAATTGGAGTATGGGAATGGTCTTACTTCCTTGCCTGATTGTCCTTTTGTTGGTGGGGATTCTATTTATTGAAAGATGGGGAAGTTCACGTAAAAAGGAAGTTTTTAATAGGTTTTAGTTTTTCTATAGGGAAAATAAGTAAAAACTAACATAGAGAGGGAATCAACTTGATTCTCTCTTTTTGATTCGAAAACCAAGCTAAACTGCAAACAAAAACTTTTCAAAAAAATAACTTTTTATCTTGACAAGGTCTAGAAAACTTGGTATCATATAAAAGTTGAGAAAAGCAGAAGTGAGAGCTTCTCGCCTTGTGACATTAAGTTGCCTGGCCCTACGGATGAAAAGTTTCTAAGAAACGCTATCATAACGTGCGGGCTTGTATATTTACGAGTCCGCTATTGTTTTTCTCTAATAAAACAAAAGAGGTGAAAACCATAGCAAAGCAAGACTTATTCATCAATGATGAGATTCGTGTACGTGAAGTTCGCTTAATCGGTCTTGAGGGAGAACAGTTAGGTATCAAGCCACTCAGTGAAGCGCAAGCTTTGGCTGATAACGCTAATGTTGACCTAGTGTTGATTCAACCCCAAGCCAAACCGCCTGTTGCAAAAATTATGGACTACGGTAAGTTCAAATTTGAGTACCAGAAGAAGCAAAAAGAACAACGTAAAAAACAAAGTGTTGTTACTGTGAAAGAAGTTCGTCTAAGTCCAACTATTGACAAGGGTGACTTTGATACAAAACTTCGCAATGCACGCAAATTCCTTGAAAAAGGAAATAAAGTTAAGGTATCTATTCGCTTTAAGGGTCGTATGATTACCCATAAAGAGATTGGTGCAAAAGTTTTAGCCGAGTTTGCTGAAGCAACTCAAGATATTGCCATCATCGAACAACGTGCTAAAATGGATGGACGTCAAATGTTCATGCAATTGGCGCCAGCGACTGACAAAAAATAATTGTCAGAAAGTTAAATAAAGGAGAAAAAATCATGCCAAAACAAAAAACACACCGCGCATCAGCTAAACGTTTCAAACGTACAGGTTCTGGTGGACTTAAACGTTTCCGTGCTTACACTTCTCACCGTTTCCACGGAAAAACTAAGAAACAACGTCGTCATCTTCGTAAAGCATCTATGGTGCATTCAGGAGATTACAAACGTATCAAAGCAATGCTTACTCGCTTGAAATAATAGCTTGACTGTAAGTAAAGAATTCTAGGAAATATTTGGAGGAAATAAAACATGGCACGTGTTAAAGGTGGCGTTGTATCACGCAAACGTCGTAAACGTATTCTTAAATTAGCAAAAGGTTACTATGGAGCTAAACACATCTTGTTCCGTACTGCAAAAGAACAAGTAATGAACTCTTACTACTATGCATACCGTGACCGTCGTCAGAAAAAACGTGACTTCCGCAAATTGTGGATCACTCGTATCAATGCAGCAGCTCGTATGAACGGACTTTCATACTCACAATTGATGCATGGTTTGAAATTGGCTGAGATCGAAGTTAACCGTAAAATGCTTGCTGACTTGGCTGTTAACGATGCAGCAGCTTTCACAGCTCTTGCAGATGCAGCGAAAGCAAAACTTGGTAAATAATAACAGATAAGACTGGAACAGGATTGTCCCAGTCTTTTTAAAAATAAAGGAGAAAAATATGGCTTCAAAAATGCTACACACTTGCTTGCGAGTAGAAAATCTTGAAAAATCAATTGCATTCTATCAAGATGCTTTTGGATTTAAAGAATTGCGTCGCAGAGATTTTCCAGACCATGCCTTCACGATTGTCTATCTAGGTCTTGAGGGTGACGACTATGAGTTAGAGTTGACTTATAACTATGATCACGGCCCTTATGTGGTTGGAGATGGCTTTGCCCATATCGCCCTCAGTACACCTGATCTTGAGGCACTTCATCAAGAGCACAGTGCCAAAGGATATGAAGTTACTGAGCCAAATGGCCTACCAGGAACTGCACCTAACTATTACTTTGTCAAAGACCCTGATGGCTACAAGGTCGAAGTCATTCGTGAAAAATAATCTTGTGAGGTCCAGTAGAATGTTCGTTTTCTACTTGACTTTTTTTAGCTGAAAGAGTATACTAATAAAAATTTAACCTTTAAGGGGAGTCCAGAGAGACTCACAAGGTGTCAGATAAAAGAATAGTACAATTTTCTAGAGGAGACTTTTTGAGTGTGCTCTCTTCTGTTGTACGATTTTAACTGAGGCCTTGCATTAGCAAGGTCTTTTCTTTGTCTGGTCCCCTTAAAATTTAAGGAGGAAAAGTCATGAATCCAACATGTAAGAAACGTTTGGGTGCAATTCGTTTGGAAACCATGAAGGTGGTTGCACAGGAGGAAATCGCGCCAGCAATCTTTAAATTAGTCCTAGAGGGGGAAATGGTTGAAGCTATGCGAGCAGGCCAATTTCTTCATCTGCGTGTGCCTGATGATGCCCATCTTTTGCGTCGCCCTATTTCAATTTCGTCTATCGATAAGGTTAAGAAGCAGTGTCATCTCATTTATCGGATTGAGGGAGCTGGGACAGCTATTTTCTCAACCTTAAGTCAGGGAGACACCCTTGATGTGATGGGGCCTCAGGGAAATGGTTTTGACTTGTCTGACCTTGATGAACAGAGCCAGGTTCTCCTCGTTGGTGGTGGGATTGGTGTTCCGCCCTTGCTTGAGGTGGCCAAGGAATTGCATGCCCGTGGGGTGAAAGTAGTGACTGTGCTCGGTTTTGCTAACAAGGATGCTGTTATTCTCGAAAAGGAATTAGCTCAATATGGTCAGGTCTTTGTAACGACAGATGATGGTTCTTATGGTACTAAAGGAAATGTTTCAGTTGTCATCAATGATTTAGATACTCATTTTGACGCCGTCTATTCATGTGGGGCTCCAGGAATGATGAAGTATATCAATCAAATCTTTTATGACCACCCAAGAGCCTATCTATCTCTGGAATCTCGTATGGCTTGTGGGATGGGGGCCTGCTATGCCTGTGTCTTAAAAGTGCCAGAAAGCGAGACGGTCAGCCAACGTGTCTGTGAAGATGGCCCTGTTTTCCGCACAGGAACAGTTGTATTATAAGGAGAAAATTATGACTAGAAATCGTTTACAAGTTTCTCTACCTGGCTTGGATTTGAAAAATCCGATTATTCCAGCATCAGGCTGTTTTGGCTTTGGACAAGAGTATGCCAAGTACTATGATTTAGACCTTTTAGGTTCTATTATGATTAAGGCGACGACCCTTGAACCCCGTTTTGGCAATCCAACTCCAAGGGTAGCAGAGACACCTGCTGGTATGCTCAATGCAATTGGCTTGCAAAATCCGGGTTTGGAAGTTGTTTTGGCTGAAAAGTTACCTTGGCTGGAAAGAGAATATCCAAATCTTCCTATTATTGCCAATGTAGCTGGTTTTTCAAAACAAGAGTATGCTGCTGTTTCTCATGGTATTTCCAAGGCAGCTAATGTGAAGGCTATTGAGCTCAATATTTCTTGTCCCAACGTAGATCACTGTAATCATGGACTCTTGATTGGTCAAGACCCTGATCTGGCTTATGATGTGGTGAAAGCAGCTGTCGAATCCTCAGATGTACCAGTTTATGTCAAACTAACCCCTAGTGTGACAGATATTGTCACCGTTGCAAAAGCAGCAGAAGATGCGGGAGCAAGTGGCTTGACTATGATTAATACTCTGGTTGGAATGCGTTTTGACCTCAAAAACAGAAAACCAATCTTGGCCAATGGAACAGGTGGAATGTCTGGTCCAGCAGTCTTTCCAGTAGCCCTCAAACTCATCCGCCAAGTCGCCCAAACTACAGACCTGCCCATCATTGGAATGGGAGGAGTGGATTCGGCAGAAGCTGCCCTAGAAATGTATCTGGCTGGAGCATCGGCCATTGGAGTTGGAACAGCCAACTTTACCAATCCATATGCCTGTCCTGATATTATTGAAAATCTGCCAAAAGTCATGGACAAATACGGCATTAGCAGTCTAGAAAATCTCCGTCAGGAAGTAAAAGCTAGCTTTAGATAAGCTAGAACATCTTTATCGTCAATAAGACACAGAATTTTCATCATTTTGTAATATTCTCATCTTTATAACTATGTTAGAATAAAATTAATCATGAATGATGTAGATGAATTTCTACTTAGGGGAGTAAAATGAAGAGAACACTACTTGTAAGCACAGCAGTGCTTGCATTGGCAATTGTGCCAACAACATCAGTATTTGCTGAAGATAAAACAACAGACCAAAGTCAAACGACAAATAAGAGTCAATCTGTGGATAAAAATCAGACTCCAACATCAGAAGAGAAAAAAGTTGTTGAATATACAAAGAATGAGACTGCAAAGACGGAAAAAAAGAAAGAACCAGTTGTTGTAGAAGAAGATAATTCTAAAAAAGAGGCTATTTCAAACAAAGAAAAAGTTGAAGAAGTTCCTAAGAATGGTTGGCAGAAAGAGAACGGGGAATGGCTTTTTTATGAGAATAATCAACCAATCAAAAACTGGAAAAAAATTGCGGGTGTCTGGTATTTCTTTGATCAAAATGGAATCATGGCTAGCAATAGGATTGTTAATGACTATGCTTTTCATACTAGTGGAGCAATGGTAGAAAATTCCTGGGTAAAAATTGCTGATAAATGGTATTATGCTACAGATTCAGGAAAGATTGTTCGTAATAGATGGGAAAGAGTTGGCAATGTTTGGTATTACTTCAACCAAGATGGAGTTATGGCTAGCAATACTCTAGTTGACGATTATCTTCTTAATAGCAGTGGGGCAATGGCTCAAAATGATTGGGAAAAAATTGCTGATAAATGGTATTATGCTACAGATTCAGGAAAGATTGTCCGTAATAAATGGGAAAAAATTAATGGAATATGGTACTATTTTAACAGTGACGGTGTGATGGCTAGTAATCAGTGGAAAGATGCTTACTATCTAAAAAATAGTGGAGCGATGGCTGAAAAAGAATGGATTTTTGATAAATCTTATAATAGCTGGTTTTACCTAAAATCAGGTGGTGCTTATGCTTCACGTGAATGGATTGATGCTTATTACCTCAAATCTGGTGGTTATATGGCCAAGAATGAATGGATTTTTGACCCTAACTACAATGCATGGTACTACCTAAAAGAAGATGGGAGTTATGTTACTGGTGCTTTTAACATCGAAAATAAATCCTACTTCTTCCAGGGGGATGGAAAGTGGATTCAAAGCCCCAAATATTTTAAGGTTAGACCAATCACAGCCTATATTTATAGCGAATCAGGAGATATTTTGAGTTATGTCAATCAGGGAAGTATTGTGACCTATGATAGCTCTAAAAGTAAGGGCAGTCGCCTTGCTGTTTCAATATCAGGCTTGTCTGGTTATATGAATCAAAACGATTTGACTTTAGTTGATGAAGAAAGTGAGTTTATTCCTCACTATACTACTGACGGAAGATTCCTATATCATGAACTTTCTCCATACACTAGTATTCGGGTAGCTCCACATACTTCAGCCATGAAAATTGGCAAGAAGTATTATTCAAATGATGGAGAACATTTTGATGGGTTTACTATCAAGAATCGTTTTCTTTTTAAGAATTTGACTGAACCAACCAACTATAGTGCGGATGAATTAAATAGAGTTTATTCGATGATGAATATCCGAAACAGCCGTCTTGCTGGTAAAGGAGCAATTTTTAAAGAAGCTGAAGAACGTTACGGTGTCAATGCTCTTTATTTAATGGCTCACAGTGCGCTAGAAAGTGCTTGGGGACGTAGCCAAATTGCTAATGATAAAAATAACTTCTTCGGAATAGCTGCTTACGATACCAGTCCCTATGATTCAGCTAAGAAATTTGATGATGTAGATAAAGGAATTCTTGGTGCGGCCAAGTGGATTCGTGAGAACTATATTGACCGTGGAAGAGATCACCTTGGAAATAAAGCGACAGGAATGAATGTACGCTATGCATCAGATCCGTACTGGGGTGAAAAAATAGCTAGTATCATGATGAATATCAATAGTCGACTTGGTGGAAAAGATTAGTCCTATAATTGGATATGATTTGAGTATAATACTCAATGAAAATCAAAGAGCAAACTAGGAAACTAGCCGCAGGTTGCTCAAAACACTGTTTTGAGGTTGTAGATAAGACTGACGAAGTCAGTCACATATATACGGCAAGGCGACGTTGACGTGGTTTGAAGAGATTTTCGAAGAGTATAAGCTAAAAATCCTGATTTCAAGTCGAATCAGGATTTTTTCATGGATGCGATTTTTTCGGGGTCTGGTGTGACACGGAGGGTCTTTTGTCCTGTGTAAGTGACAAAGCCAGGTTTTCCACCAGTTGGTTTGTTGAGTTTCTTGACTTCAATCATATCTACCTGGACCAGATTTGACAGGCGACCTTGAGAGAAGTAGGCGGCTAGTTCTGCCGCGTCTGTCTTGACTTCATCGGATGGGTCTAGATTTCCTGATATGACGACGTGGCTTCCAGGAATGTCCTTGGCGTGGAACCAAAGTTCCTCCTTGCGGGCCATTTTAAAGGTTAGTTCTTCGTTTTGAAGATTGTTTCTACCGACATAGATGATGGTTTTGCCATCACTCGCCAGATATTGTTCTGGTTTTTTGCGTTTCTGGATTTTCTCCCGTTGTCTTCTGCGGATAAAGCCTGTTTGGATCAATTCTTCACGAATTTCAGCGATTTCTTCTAGTCCAGCTTGATTGAGGACGATTTCTACACTTTCCAGATAGAGAATGGTTGCCTTGGTTTCTTCAATCAGATCAGTCAAGTATTTGACAGCTTCTTTGAGTTTCTGGTAACGTTTAAAGTAGCGTTGGGCATTCTGGTTGGGAGTCAAGGCCTTATCAAGCGCAATTGTGATTGGTTGATTAGTGTAGTAATTGTCTAGGATAACCTGGTTTTGGTCGTTAGGCACTTGATGGAGGAAGGTTGTCAGCAATTCTCCTTTTTGGCGAAATTCTTCAGCATTGTCTGTCGCCAGTAACTCTTTTTCTTGTTTTTTCAGCTTATGTCGATTTTTCTGAAGTTCATTTTCAACACGACGAATGAGTTCACTGGCTTGCTGTTTGACGCGGTCGCGCTCAGCCTTATCCTTATAGTAGGTGTCCAACAAATCAGAAAGACTGGCAAAAGGCTCTCCCACTTGATTTGCAAAAGGAACTGGACTGAAGGAAGTCTCAGTCAAGCATGGCTTGGTTTCTTGACTGAAAAAGCTACGGAAGGTAGATAGTTTATCACTAGCCAGAATATTTTCCAATTCATTTGCCGTATCACGTCCCAAGCCTTGAAAAAGGTTTTGAAGGTTTTTAGCTGTGGTTTCTTGTGTTTGTAAAATTTCAAAGAGCTTTTCATCTTTGATGGTGAAAGGATTGAGTGATTCCGTGCTTGGCGGAGCGATGTAGGTCGACCCAGGAAGCAAGGTGCGGTAGCTATTTTGTGAAAAACCGACGTGTTTGATCACTTCGAGGATTTTATGGCTACTTTTATCGACCAGTAGAATATTACTGTGTTTACCCATGATTTCGATAATCAAGGTAGCCTGGATATGGTCTCCAATCTCGTTTTTATTGGAAACTGTAATTTCCACAATTCGGTCATTTTCCACCTGCTCAATGGACTCAATCAGGGCACCCTGCAAATATTTTCTCAAAACCATGATAAAGGTAGAAGGTTGGGCTGGATTTTCAAAAGTCGTTTGGGTCAGTTGGATTCGTCCAAAAATGGGATGAGCAGAGAGGAGCAAGCGATGGCTTTGGCGATTGCTGCGGATTTGCAAGACCAACTCTTGTTCAAAAGGTTGATTGATTTTCTGAATGCGACCGTTCACTAACTCTCTGCGCAATTCCTCAACCATGTGGTGTAAAAAAAATCCGTCAAATGACATCGTTCTCTCCTTGTGATTGTATTCCATAGTATTATATCAAAAAGGTAGAATAAAATCATGGAAATGTGGTATAATAAAGCCAAGTAAAGAGAAACGAGAAGCACATGTATATTGAAATGGTAGATGAAACTGGTCAAGTTTCAAAAGAAATGTTGCAACAAACCCAAGAAATTTTGGAATTTGCAGCCCAAAAATTAGGCAAAGAAGACAAGGAGATGGCAGTTACCTTTGTGACCAATGAACGTAGTCATGAACTCAATCTGGAGTACCGTGACACCGACCGTCCGACAGATGTTATCAGCCTTGAATATAAGCCAGAGTTGGAAATTGCCTTTGACGAAGAGGATTTACTTGAAAATCCAGAATTGGCAGAGATGATGTCTGAGTTTGATGCCTATATTGGGGAACTGTTCATCTCTATTGATAAGGCTCATGAGCAGGCCGAGGAATATGGCCATAGCTTTGAGCGTGAGATGGGCTTCTTGGCAGTACACGGCTTTTTACATATCAACGGCTATGATCACTACACTCCAGAAGAAGAAGCGGAGATGTTCGGTTTACAAGAAGAAATTTTGACAGCCTATGGACTCACAAGACAATAAACGAAAATGGAAAAATCGTGACCTGATAGCCAGTTTAGAATTTGCCATCACAGGGATTTTTACTGCTATCAAGGAAGAACGCAATATGCGAAAACATGCAGTGACGTCTCTTGTCGTCATTCTTGCAGGTTTTGTTTTTCAGGTGTCACGAATCGAATGGCTCTTTCTCCTATTGAGCATTTTCTTGGTGGTAGCTTTTGAGATTATCAATTCTGCTATTGAAAATGTGGTGGATTTAGCCAGTCACTATCACTTTTCCATGCTGGCTAAAAATGCCAAGGATATGGCAGCTGGCGCGGTATTAGTAGTCTCTCTTTTCGCAGCCTTAACAGGCGCATTGATTTTTCTCCCACGAATCTGGGATTTATTATTTTAAACAGTAAGAGGAAATTATGACTTTTAAATCAGGCTTTGTAGCCATTTTAGGACGTCCCAACGTTGGGAAGTCAACCTTTTTAAATCACGTTATGGGGCAAAAGATTGCCATTATGAGTGACAAGGCGCAGACAACGCGCAACAAAATTATGGGAATTTACACAACTGATAAGGAGCAAATTGTCTTTATCGACACACCAGGGATTCACAAACCTAAAACAGCTCTCGGAGATTTCATGGTCGAATCTGCCTATAGCACCCTTCGTGAAGTGGATACCGTTCTTTTCATGGTTCCTGCTGATGAAGCGCGTGGTAAGGGGGACGATATGATTATCGAGCGTCTCAAGGCTGCTAAGGTTCCTGTTATTCTGGTGGTGAACAAGATCGATAAGGTTCATCCAGACCAGCTTTTGTCTCAGATTGATGATTTTCGTAATCAAATGGACTTTAAGGAAATCGTTCCAATCTCAGCTCTTCAAGGGAATAACGTCTCTCGTCTAGTGGATATTTTGAGTGAAAATCTGGACGAAGGTTTCCAATATTTCCCATCTGATCAAATCACAGACCATCCAGAACGATTCTTGGTTTCAGAAATGGTTCGCGAGAAAGTCTTGCACCTAACTCGCGAAGAGATCCCTCACTCAGTTGCTGTAGTGGTTGATTCGATGAAACGAGATGAAGAGACAGACAAGGTTCATATCCGTGCAACCATCATGGTCGAGCGAGATAGCCAAAAAGGGATTATCATCGGTAAAGGTGGCGCTATGCTTAAGAAAATCGGTAGCATGGCCCGTCGCGATATTGAACTGATGCTAGGAGATAAGGTCTTCCTAGAAACATGGGTCAAGGTCAAGAAAAACTGGCGTGATAAAAAGCTAGATTTGGCTGACTTTGGCTATAATGAAAAAGAATACTAAGCAGAGGTGGGCTCATGCCTGCTTCTTGTTTTTACAGAAGGAGGACTTATGCCTGAATTACCTGAGGTTGAAACCGTTCGACGTGGCTTGGAAAAATTGATTTTGGGAAAGAAGATTTCGAGTGTAGAAATTCGCTATCCCAAGATGATTAAGACGGATTTGAACGAGTTTCAAAAGGAAGTGCCTGGTCAGATTGTTGAGTCAATGGGACGTCGTGGTAAATATTTGCTTTTCTACCTGACAGACAAGATCTTGATTTCCCATTTGCGGATGGAGGGCAAGTATTTTTACTATCCAGACCAAGTGCCTGAACGCAAGCATGCTCATATTTTCTTCCAGTTTGCGGATGGTGGCACGCTTGTTTATGAGGATGTTCGCAAGTTTGGTACTATGGAACTCTTGGCGCCTGACCTTTTGGAAGTCTACTTTCTTTCTAAAAAACTAGGACCTGAACCAAGCGAACAAGACTTTGATTTGCAGGTCTTTCAAACTGCCCTAGCTAAGTCCAAAAAACCTATCAAATCCCATCTTCTAGACCAGACCTTGGTAGCTGGACTTGGCAATATCTATGTGGATGAGGTTCTTTGGCGAGCTCAGGTTCATCCAGCTAGACCTTCCCAGACTCTGACAGCAGAAGAAGCGACTGCCATTCATGACCAGACCATCGCTGTTTTGGGACAGGCTGTTGAAAAAGGTGGTTCTACCATTCGGACCTATACCAATGCCTTTGGGGAAGATGGAACCATGCAGGATTTTCATCAAGTCTATGACAAGGCTGGTCAAGAATGTTCACGTTGTGGTACTATCATTGAGAAAATCCAACTAGGCGGACGAGGAACTCACTTTTGTCCTCAGTGCCAAAGGAGGGGCTGATGGGAAAAATCATCGGAATCACTGGGGGAATTGCCTCTGGTAAGTCAACCGTGACAAATTTTCTAAGAAAGCAAGGCTTTCAAGTGGTGGATGCTGATGCAGTCGTCCACCAACTACAGGAACCTAGTGGTCGTCTGTTTGAAGCTCTAGTCCAGCACTTTGGTCAAGAAATTGTATTAGAAAATGGAGAACTCAATCGCCCTCTCCTAGCTAGTCTTATCTTTTCAAATCCTGAAGAACGAGAATGGTCTAAGCAAATCCAAGGAGAGATTATCCGTGAGGAACTAGCTACGTTGAGAGACCAGTTGGCTCAGACAGAAGAGATTTTCTTCATGGATATTCCCCTACTTTTTGAGCAGGCCTACAGCGCTTGGTTTGATGAGACTTGGTTGGTCTATGTGGACCGAGATGTCCAAGTAGAACGCTTAATGAAAAGGGACCAGTTGTCTAAAGATGAAGCTGAATCTCGTCTGGCAGCCCAGTGGCCTTTAGAGAAAAAGAAAGATTTGGCCAGCCAAATTCTTGATAATAATGGGAATCAGGACCAGCTTCTTACTCAGGTGTTCTCCCTGCTTGAGGGAGGTAAGCAAGATGACAGAGATTAACTGGAAGGATAATCTGCGCATTGCCTGGTTTGGTAATTTTCTGACAGGAGCCAGTATTTCTTTGGTTGTGCCTTTTATGCCCATCTTTGTGGAAAATCTAGGTGTAGGGAGTGAGCAAGTCGCTTTTTATGCAGGCTTAGCTATTTCTGTCTCTGCTATTTCTGCGGCGCTCTTTTCTCCTATCTGGGGTATTTTTGCTGATAAATACGGTCGAAAACCCATGATGATTCGTGCTGGTCTGGCCATGACTATCACTATGGGAGGCTTGGCCTTTGTGCCAAATATCTATTGGTTAATCTTTCTTCGTTTACTGAATGGTGTATTTGCGGGTTTTGTTCCCAATGCAACGGCCTTAATAGCCAGTCAGGTTCCCAAGGAGAAATCAGGCTCTGCCTTAGGTACTTTGTCTACTGGCGTAGTTGCAGGCACTCTAACTGGCCCCTTTATTGGTGGCTTTATTGCAGAATTATTTGGTATTCGTACAGTTTTCTTACTGGTTGGTAGTTTTCTATTCTTAGCTGCTGTTTTAACTATTTGCTTTATCAAGGAAGATTTTCAACCACTAGCCAAGGAAAAGGCCATCCCAACAAAGGAATTATTTACATCAGTTAAATATCCCTATCTCTTGGTCAACCTCTTTCTGACTAGTTTTGTCATCCAATTTTCAGCCCAATCAATCGGCCCTATCTTAGCTCTGTATGTACGCGACTTAGGCCAGACAGAGAATCTTCTTTTTGTCTCTGGTTTGATTGTATCTAGTATGGGCTTTTCCAGTATGATGAGTGCAGGAGTCATGGGAAAGCTAGGTGACAAGGTGGGCAACCATCGCCTCTTGGTTGTAGCCCAGCTTTATTCAGTCATCATCTATCTTCTTTGTGCCAATGCCTCTAGCCCCTTTCAACTAGGACTCTATCGTTTCCTCTTTGGCTTGGGAACCGGTGCTTTGATTCCCGGAGTTAATGCCCTTCTCAGCAAGATGACGCCCAAAGCTGGTATTTCGAGGGTCTTTGCCTTCAATCAGGTATTCTTTTATCTGGGAGGTGTCGTTGGTCCTATGGCAGGTTCTGCAGTAGCAGGAAAATTTGGCTACCATGCAGTCTTTTATGTGACAAGCCTTTGTGTTGCCTTTAGTTGTCTCTTTAACCTTCTTCAATTTCGAACATTATTAAAAGTAAAGGAAATCTAGTGCGAGTAAAAATTAATCTCAAATGCTCCTCTTGTGGCAGTATCAATTACCTAACTAGTAAAAATTCAAAAACCCATCCCGACAAGATTGAGGTTTTAAAGTATTGTCCCAAGGAAAGAAAAGTAACCCTACATCTTGAATCTAAGTAGATTTTATGGTAAAATAATAGGGATTTTAAGGAGTTTGATATGTATAACCTATTATTAACCATTTTATTAGTATTATCTGTTGTGATTGTGATTGCGATTTTCATGCAACCAACTAAAAACCAATCCAGCAATGTATTTGATGCCAGCTCAGGTGATTTGTTTGAACGCAGTAAAGCACGCGGTTTTGAAGCTGTAATGCAGCGTTTGACAGGGATTTTAGTCTTTTTCTGGCTATCCATTGCCTTAGCATTGACGGTATTATCAAGTAGATAAGAAAATAATGGGCAGGACTAGGTCTTTGCCTCTTTTTATTTTTAAAAGATATTTGAGAAGGTTTTACAGTAAAAGAAAATAAAAAATCTAGAAAGAAAATATGAAAGATAGAATAAAAGAATATTTGCAAGACAAGGGAAAGGTGACTGTCAATGACTTGGCTCAGGCTTTGGGAAAAGACGGATCTAAGGATTTTCGTGAGTTGATTAAAACCTTGTCTCTAATGGAAAGAAAGCACCAGATTCGCTTTGAAGAAGATGGCAGTCTGACCTTGGAAGTTAAGAGAAAACATGAGATTACTCTCAAGGGGATTTTTCATGCCCATAAAAATGGCTTTGGTTTTGTCAGCATAGAAGGAGAAGAGGACGATCTTTTTGTAGGGAAAAACGATGTCAACTATGCTATTGATGGAGATACTGTTGAGGTTGTCATTAAGAAAGTCGCTGATCGTAACAAGGGAACTGCTGCTGAAGCCAAAATTATCGATATCCTAGAACACAGTTTGACAACCGCTGTCGGTCAAATCGTTCTAGATCAGGAAAAGCCTAAGTATGCTGGCTATATTCGTTCAAAAAATCAGAAAATCAGCCAACTGATCTATGTTAAGAAACCAGCCCTTAAACTCGAGGGAACCGAAGTTCTCAAGGTCTTTATCGATAAATACCCAAGCAAGAAACATGATTTCTTTGTCGCGAGTGTCCTCGATGTGGTGGGGCATTCAACGGATGTCGGAATTGATGTTCTTGAGGTCTTGGAATCAATGGACATTGTATCCGAGTTTCCAGAAGCTGTTGTCAAGGAAGCAGAAAGTGTGCCTGATGTTCCGTCTCAAAAGGATATGGAGGGTCGTCTGGATCTGAGAGATGAGATTACCTTTACCATTGATGGTGCTGACGCTAAAGACTTGGACGATGCTGTGCATATCAAGGCTCTGAAAAATGGCAATATCGAACTCGGAGTTCACATAGCAGATGTTTCCTATTATGTTACTGAGGGTTCTGCCCTTGATAAGGAAGCTCTTAACCGCGCAACTTCTGTCTATGTGACAGACCGTGTGGTCCCAATGCTTCCAGAACGACTGTCAAATGGCATTTGCTCCCTCAATCCTCAAGTTGATCGCCTGACCCAGTCTGCCATTATGGAGATTGATAAACATGGTCGTGTAGTCAACTACACCATCACACAAACGGTTATCAAGACTAGCTTCAGGATGACCTACAGTGATGTCAATGATATCCTAGCTGGAGACAAGGAAAAGAGACAAGAATATCAGAAAATTGTCCCTAGTATCGAACTCATGGCCAAGCTTCATGAAACTTTAGAAAATATGCGTGTGAAACGTGGAGCCCTCAATTTTGATACCAATGAAGCTAAGATTTTAGTGGATAAACAAGGTAAGCCTGTTGATATCGTTCTTCGTCAGCGTGGTGTTGCCGAGCGCATGATTGAGTCCTTCATGTTGATGGCCAATGAAACAGTTGCCGAACATTTCAGCAAGTTGGATTTGCCTTTTATCTATCGAATTCACGAGGAGCCTAAGGCTGAAAAAGTTCAGAAGTTTATTGATTATGCTTCAAGCTTTGGCTTGCGCATTTATGGGACTGCTAGTGAGATTAGCCAGGAGGCTCTCCAAGACATCATGAGTGCTGTTGAGGGAGAACCTTATGCAGATGTATTATCCATGATGCTTCTACGCTCTATGCAGCAGGCTCGCTATTCGGAGCACAATCACGGCCACTATGGATTAGCAGCTGACTATTACACTCACTTTACCAGTCCGATTCGTCGTTATCCAGACCTTCTTGTTCATCGTATGATTCGTGATTACGGCCGTTCTAAGGAAATAGCAGAGCATTTTGAACAAGTGATTCCAGAGATTGCGACCCAGTCTTCCAACCGTGAGCGTCGAGCTATCGAGGCCGAGCGTGAAGTCGAAGCCATGAAAAAGGCTGAGTACATGGAAGAATACGTGGGTGAAGAGTACGATGCGGTTGTGTCCAGCATTGTCAAGTTTGGTCTCTTTGTCGAATTGCCAAACACAGTTGAAGGCTTGATTCACATCACTAATTTACCTGAATTTTATCATTTCAACGAACGTGATTTGACTCTTCGTGGAGAAAAATCAGGAACAACCTTCCGTGTAGGGCAACAGATTCGTATCCGAGTTGAAAGAGCCGACAAGATGACGGGTGAAATTGACTTCTCATATATCCCAAGTGAGTTTGATGTGATTGAAAAAGGCTTAAAACAGTCTAATCGCAGTGACAGGGGGCGTGGTTCAAGTCGTCGTTCAGATAAGAAGGAAGATAAGAGAAAATCAGGACGCTCAAATGATAAGCGCAAGCATTCACAAAAAGACAAGAAGAAAAAAGGAAAGAATCCTTTTTATAAGGAAGTAGCTAAGAAAGGAGCTAAGCATGGCAAAGGGCGAGGGAAAGGTCGTCGCACAAAATAAAAAGGCGCGCCACGACTATACTATCGTAGATACGTTAGAGGCAGGGATGGTCCTGACTGGAACTGAAATCAAGAGTGTACGAGCAGCTCGAATCAATCTCAAGGATGGCTTTGCTCAAGTGAAAAATGGAGAAGTCTGGTTGAGCAATGTCCATATCGCTCCTTACGAAGAGGGCAATATCTGGAACCAAGAACCAGAACGTCGTCGTAAACTCTTGCTCCATAAGAAACAAATCCAAAAATTAGAACAAGAGACTAAAGGAACAGGAATGACCCTGGTTCCCCTTAAGGTCTATATCAAAGATGGCTATGCCAAGCTCCTTTTAGGCCTAGCTAAAGGGAAGCATGACTACGACAAACGGGAGTCTATCAAACGTCGTGAACAAAACCGCGACATCGCGCGTGTCATGAAAGCTGTCAACCAGCGATAAAAAGAGGAATGAAAATGGAAAAACTAGTTGCCTACAAACGCATGCCACTGTGGACTAAAGAGACCATGCCAGAGGCGGTTCAGCAAAAGCATAATACCAAGGTCGGAACTTGGGGCAAGATAACTGTAGTAAAAGGAGCCCTCAAGTATATTGAATTGAGTGAAGAAGGAGAAGTTCTAGCTGAACACCTCTTTGAAGCAGGAGTCGACAATCCCATGGCACAACCACAAGCCTGGCACCGAGTAGAGGCTGCCACAGATGATGTGGAATGGTACTTGGAATTTTATTGCAAACATGAGGATTATTTTCCTAAGAAATACAATACGAATCCTGTTCATTCGGAAGTTCTAGATGCTATGCAAACAGTGAAACCGGGTAAAGCCTTGGATTTGGGTTGTGGTCAGGGACGTAATTCCCTCTTTTTAGCCCAGCAAGGTTTTGATGTGACAGCTGTAGATCAAAATGAACTGGCTCTTGAAATCTTGCAAAGCATTGTGGAGCAGGAAGATTTGGACATGCCTGTTGGTCTTTACGATATCAATTCAGCCAGCATTGGGCAATCCTATGATTTTATCGTTTCAACAGTTGTTCTCATGTTTCTACAAGCAGATCGTATTCCAGCTATTATCCGAAACATGCAGGAGCACACCACGGTCGGTGGTTACAATCTTATAGTCTGTGCCATGGACACGGAGGATTATCCTTGCTCAGTGAACTTTCCATTCACTTTTAAAGAAGGGGAATTGGCAGACTATTACAAGGACTGGGAAATGGTTAAGTACAATGAAAATCCAGGTCATTTGCACCGTCGCGATGAAAATGGCAATCGCATTCAACTACGTTTCGCGACCATGCTAGCTAAGAAAATCAAATAAAGACACATGAAGATTAGGAATTTTCCTGATCTTTTTTCTTTTTTACGAATAATATAGAAAAGGAGGGAAATCATGTTTGTTGCGAGAGATGCTAGGGGACAGCTGGTAAATGTGTTAGAGGATAAGCTCGAGAAGGAAGAATACACCTGCCCCGCTTGTGGAGGTCAGCTTCGTTTGCGTCAAGGACCAAGTGTACGAATGCATTTTGCCCATAAATCCTTAAAAGACTGTGATTATTCCTTTGAAAATGAAAGTCCAGAACACTTGGTAAATAAGGAATTCCTCTACCACTGGTTGAAAAAAGAGGCAGAGGTACAATTAGAGTACCCGCTTCCAGATCTTAAACAGATTGCAGATGTATTTGTAAATGGCAATCTAGCTCTAGAAGTTCAGTGTAGTTCCTTGTCTCAAAAAGTTCTTAAAGAGCGAAGTGAGGGCTATCGTAGTCAGGGTTACCAAGTACTGTGGTTGTTGGGTCAAAAACTGTGGCTCAAGGACCGCTTGACTCGTCTGCAACAAGGGTTTCTCTATTTCAGTCAAAACATGGGCTTTTATGTTTGGGAATTAGACAAGGAAAAACAGCTTTTAAGACTCAAATACCTGATTTACCAAGACCTCCGTGGTAAACTCCATTATCAAATCAAGGAATTTCCCTATGGTCACGGTAGTCTACTGGAGATATTACGTCTTCCCTATAAGAAACAAAAAATATCTAGTTTTAGTGTTTCTCAGGACAAGGACATCTGTAGTTATATCCGACAACAACTCTATTATCAAAATTCCATTTGGATGAAAGAACAAGCAGAAGCCTATCAAAAGGGAGAAAACCTCCTGACTTATGGCTTAAAAGAATGGTATCCACAAATTCGACCACTAGTAGGTGATTTTTGCCAAATTGAGAAGGATTTGACCAGCTATTATCAGTGTTTTCAAACCTATTATCAAAAAAATCCTCAAAATGATTGGCAAAAGCTCTATCCACCAGCCTTTTATCATCAATATTTCTTAAAAAATATGGTAGAATAGAAAGGATGGAGGAATCTAATGGTATTACAAAGACATGAAATAAATGAAAAAGATACATGGGATCTATCAACGATCTACCCAACTGACCAGGCTTGGGAAGAAGCCTTAAAAGATTTAACAGAACAACTGGAGAAAGTAAGCCAGTATGAAGGTCATCTCTTGGATAGCGCGGATAGCCTACTAGAAATTACTGAATTTTCTCTTGAAATGGAACGCCAAATGGAGAAGCTTTACGTTTATGCTCATATGAAAAATGACCAGGACACACGTGAAGCCAAGTACCAAGAGTACTATGCTAAGGCCATGACTCTCTATAGCCAGCTAGACCAAGCCTTTTCATTCTATGAGCCTGAATTTATGGAAATCAGTGAAAAGCAGTATGCTGACTTTTTAGAAGCTCAACCAAAATTGCAGGTTTATCAACACTATTTTGACAAGCTTTTGCAAGGCAAGGAACACGTTCTTTCACAACGTGAAGAAGAATTATTAGCTGGAGCTGGGGAAATCTTTGGTTCGGCAAGTGAAACCTTCGCTATCTTGGACAATGCGGATATTGTGTTCCCTTATGTTCTTGACGATGATGGTAAGGAAGTTCAACTCTCTCATGGGACTTACACACGTTTGATGGAGTCTAAAAATCGTGAGGTGCGTCGTGGTGCCTATCAAGCCCTTTATGCAACTTATGAGCAATTCCAACACACCTATGCTAAAACTTTACAAACCAATGTTAAAGTACAAAACTACCGAGCAAAAGTTCGCAACTACAAGAGTGCTCGTCATGCAGCTCTCGCAGCAAATTTTGTTCCAGAAAGTGTTTATGACAATTTGGTAGCAGCAGTTCGCAAGCATTTACCCCTCTTGCATCGTTACCTTGAGCTTCGTTCAAAGATTTTGGGAATTTCAGACCTCAAGATGTACGATGTCTACACACCGCTTTCATCTGTTGAATATAGTTTTACCTACCAAGAAGCCTTGAAAAAAGCCGAAGAAGCCTTGGCAGTCTTGGGTGAGGATTACTTGAGCCGTGTTAAACGTGCCTTCAGCGAGCGTTGGATTGATGTTTATGAAAATCAAGGCAAGCGTTCAGGAGCCTACTCTGGTGGTTCTTACGATACCAATGCCTTCATGCTTCTCAACTGGCAGGACAATCTGGACAATCTCTTTACTCTTGTTCATGAAACAGGCCACAGTATGCATTCCAGCTATACTCGCGAAACTCAGCCTTATGTTTACGGAGATTATTCTATCTTCTTGGCTGAGATTGCCTCAACCACTAATGAAAATATCTTGACGGAGAAATTATTGGAAGAAGTGGAAGACGACGCAACGCGCTTTGCGATTCTCAATAACTTCCTAGATGGTTTCCGTGGAACAGTTTTCCGTCAAACTCAATTCGCTGAGTTTGAACACGCCATTCACCAAGCGGATCAAAATGGTGAAGTTTTGACAAGCGATTTCCTAAATAAACTCTACGCAGACTTGAACCAAGAGTATTATGGTTTGAGTAAGGAAGACAATCCTGAAATCCAATACGAGTGGGCTCGCATTCCACACTTCTACTATAACTACTATGTATACCAATATTCAACTGGCTTTGCAGCAGCCTCAGCCTTGGCTGAAAAGATTGTTCATGGTAGTCAAGAAGACCGTGACCGCTATATCGATTATCTCAAGGCAGGTAAATCTGACTATCCACTTAATGTCATGAGAAAAGCTGGTGTTGATATGGAGAAGGAAGACTACCTCAACGATGCCTTTGCAGTCTTCGAACGTCGTTTGAATGAGTTTGAAGCCCTAGTTGAAAAATTGGGATTGTCATAAGATGGTTGAATCATATAGTAAGAATGCCAACCATAACATGCGTCGTCCTGTTGTCAAGGAAGAAATTGTGGACTTGATGCGCCAGCGCCAAAAGCAAGTCACAGGCTCTTTGAAAGAATTGGAAGACTTTGCTCGCAAGGAAAATATTCCTATTATTCCCCATGAAACAGTTGCTTATTTCCGTTTTCTCATGGAAACCATGCAACCTAAAAACATTCTGGAAATTGGGACTGCCATCGGTTTTTCAGCCCTCTTGATGGCTGAACACGCACCAAATGCTAAGATTACAACCATTGACCGCAATCCAGAGATGATTGGATTTGCCAAGGAAAATTTCGCCCAGTTTGACAGTCGTAAGCAAATCACACTCCTAGAAGGAGATGCGGTAGATGTCTTATCAACCTTGACAGAGTCCTATGATTTCGTCTTTATGGATTCAGCCAAGTCTAAATACATCGTCTTTCTGCCAGAAATCCTCAAACACTTGGAAGTTGGTGGTGTGGTTGTTTTGGATGATATTTTTCAAGGTGGTGATGTTGCTAAGGATATTATGGAAGTCCGTCGTGGCCAGCGAACTATTTACAGAGGACTTCAAAGACTATTTGATGCAACCTTAGACAATCCAGGACTCACCGCAACACTAGTACCTCTGGGGGACGGAATTCTCATGCTTCGTAAAAATGTAGCAGACGTTCAATTGCCTGAAAGCGAATGATTTTCAGAAAAATTTAAGAAAATATAGTAAAATAGATAGGGTAACACTTATCTCAAAGGAGTAGACATGAAGAAAAAACTATTGGCAGGTGCCATTATACTATTATCAGTAGCAACTTTAGCAGCTTGTTCCAAAGGTTCAGAAGGGGCAGACCTTATCAGCATGAAAGGAGATGTCATCACAGAACATCAATTTTATGAGCAAGTGAAAAGCAATCCTTCAGCCCAACAAGTCTTGTTGAACTTGACCATCCAAAAAGTATTTGAAAAACAATACGGTTCGGAAGTAGATGACAAAGAAGTTAATGACACTATTGCCGAAGAAGAAAAACAATATGGTGAAAACTACCAACGTGTCTTGTCACAAGCAGGAATGACCCTTGAAACACGTAAAGCTCAAATTCGTACTAGTAAATTAGTTGAGTTGGCAGTTAAAAAAGCAGCGGAAGCTGAATTGACAGATGATGCTTATAAGAAAGCCTTTGACGAGTACACTCCAGATGTAACGGCTCAAATTATCCGTTTGGACAATGAAGACAAGGCCAAAGAAATTCTTGAAAAAGCTAAGGCAAGTGGCGCAGATTTCGCTCAACTAGCTAAAGATAACTCAACAGATGAGAAAACGAAAGCGAACGGTGGAGAAATCACCTTTGATTCAGCTTCAACAGAAGTACCAGATCAAGTTAAGAAAGCAGCTTTTGCATTAGATGTAAATGGAGTTTCTGATGTGATTAGTGTTACTGGAACACAAGCCTACAGCAGCCAATATTACATTGTGAAACTCATTAAGAAAACAGAAAAATCATCTAATATCGATGACTACAAAGAAAAATTGAAAACTGTTATCTTGACTCAAAAACAAAATGACGCATCATTTGTTCAAAGCATTATCGGAAAAGAATTGCAGGCAGCCAACATCAAGGTTAAAGACCAAGCCTTCCAAAATATCTTTACTCAATACATCGGTGGTGGAGATTCAAGCTCAAGCAGTTCTTCAAAAGAATAAAACAGAAAAGAGCCAAGTGCTCTTTTTCTTATGAGAAAATCTTCTATCTTGAGGGTAAGAGTTTTTTTCTTTCGGAAAAAATGGTATAATAGCAATCAAAACTAGAAAATAAACGGAATTTGGGAATAATTTCTTTTGTTCTCATTAGATTGGTGATACTATGAAGATTAGTAAGAGGCACCTATTAAACTATTCTATTCTAGTTCCTTACTTACTTTTATCTATTTTGGGCTTGATTGTGGTTTATTCGACAACCAGTGCCATTCTTATCGAAGAAGGTAAAAGTGCCCTCCAATTGGTTCGAAGTCAGGGAATGTTTTGGATATTTAGTTTAATATTGATTGCCTTGATATATAAGCTGAAATTGAATTTTTTGAGAAAAGAACGACTTTTATTTATTGTTATGTTTGTTGAGCTGATTCTCTTAGCTTTGGCTCGCTTAATTGGTACGCCAGTCAATGGAGCCTATGGTTGGATTTCAGTAGGACCTTTGACCATTCAGCCAGCAGAGTATTTGAAGATTATCATCGTCTGGTACTTGGCCCAACGTTTTTCAAAACAACAGGATGAAATTGGGATTTACGATTTTCAAGTTTTAACTCAAAATCAATGGATTCCTCGTGCTTTTAATGATTGGCGCTTCGTCCTACTAGTAATGATAGGAAGTTTAGCTATTTTCCCAGATTTGGGGAATGCTACCATCCTAGTTCTTGTCGCCTTGATTATGTATACAGTTAGTGGAATTGCTCATCGTTGGTTTATAGTCTTTATCGGTGTATTATTTGGAGTTTCAGCCCTATCCTTATCAGCTATCTCTATGATCGGGGTTGATAAGTTTTCAAAAGTTCCAGTATTTGGTTACGTTGCTAAGCGTTTCAGTGCCTACTTTAATCCCTTTGCCGATTTGGCAGGGTCAGGCCACCAACTTGCAAATTCCTACTTTGCTATGGTAAATGGTGGATGGTTTGGTCTAGGATTAGGAAATTCAATCGAAAAACGTGGTTATTTACCAGAGGCCCATACAGACTTTGTATTTTCAATTGTCATTGAAGAGTTTGGATTTGTGGGAGCCAGTTTGATTTTGGCACTTGTCTTTTTCCTGATTTTGCGAATTATCCTAGTAGGAATTCGTGCTAAGAATCCCTTTAATTCTATGATGGCGATTGGGGTTGGGGGGATGATGTTGGTACAGGTCTTTGTCAATATCGGTGGAATTTCTGGTATTATTCCCTCGACAGGAGTAACCTTCCCCTTCTTATCGCAAGGAGGGAACAGTCTCCTAGTCTTGTCTGTAGCCATCGCCTTTGTCTTAAATATTGATGCAAGTGAAAAACGTGCCCGATTATATGAGGAGTTAGAAGCTCACTCATCAAACTATATGTAGAGCTGAGAGTGGAAAGGATTACCTATGTCTCTTCAAAAATTAGAAAACTATAGTAATAAAGCTGTTATACAAGAAGAAGTATTGATTTTAACAGAATTGTTAGAAGATATCACTAAAAACATGCTTGCCCCAGAGACTTTTGAAAAAATCATGCAGTTGAAGGAATTGTCAACTCAAGAAGATTATCAAGGCTTGAACCAATTGGTTACTAGCCTGACAAATGATGAAATGGCTTATATTTCACGCTATTTCTCAATTTTGCCTCTCTTGATTAATATTTCAGAAGACGTGGATTTGGCCTATGAAATCAACCACCAAAATAATATCGATCAAGATTATCTTGGGAAATTATCAGCAACAATCAAAATGGTTGCTGAAAAAGAAAATGCGGTTGAAATTCTTGAACACTTGAATGTTGTCCCTGTTTTGACTGCCCATCCAACACAAGTGCAACGTAAGAGTATGTTGGATTTGACCAACCATATCCATACCCTCTTGCGTAAGTATCGTGATGTGAAATTAGGCTTGATTAATAAGGAAAAATGGCATAATGATCTCCGTCGTTATATTGAGATTATCATGCAAACAGACATGATTCGTGAAAAGAAATTGAAAGTAACCAATGAAATCACGAATGTCATGGAATACTACAATAGTTCATTCCTGAAGGCTGTTCCTCATTTGACTGCTGAGTACAAGCGTCTGGCTAAAAAACATGGACTGGAGTTGAAACATCCTAAACCAATTACCATGGGAATGTGGATTGGTGGAGACCGTGATGGGAATCCTTTTGTTACAGCAGATACCTTGAAACAATCTGCTATGACCCAGTGTGAAGTCATCATGAACTACTATGATGAAAAAATTTACCAACTTTATCGTGAATTCTCCCTCTCAACTAGTATTGTCAATGTCAGCAAGCAAGTCAGAGAAATGGCTCGTCAATCCAAGGATAACTCGATTTATCGTGAAAAAGAACTTTACCGCCGTGCCTTGTTTGATATTCAATCAAAAATCCAAGCAACAAAAACCTATCTGATTGAGGATAAGGAAGTTGGGGCTCGCTATGAAACGGCCAATGATTTTTATAAGGATTTAATTACCATCCGTGATTCCCTCTTGGAAAACAAGGGTGAAGCACTGATTTCTGGTGATTTTGTTGAGTTAATTCAGGCAGTTGAAATTTTTGGTTTCTATTTGGCATCTATTGACATGCGTCAAGATTCTAGTGTTCATGAAGCTTGTGTAGCTGAACTCTTGAAATCAGCAGGCATTCATTCGCATTACAGTGAACTAAGTGAAGAAGAAAAATGCCAGCTTCTCTTGAAAGAATTAGAGGAAGATCCACGTATTCTTTCTGCCACTCACGTTGAAAAATCAGAGTTACTTGAAAAAGAATTAGCAATCTTTAAGGCTGCTCGTAAGTTGAAAGATAAGTTGGGAGATGATGTCATTCGTCAGACCATCATTTCACATGCAACCAGCGTATCAGACATGTTGGAATTGGCTATCTTACTAAAAGAAGTAGGGTTAGTTGATAAAGAAAGAGCCCGTGTTCAAATCGTTCCTCTCTTTGAAACAATCGAGGACTTGGACCATTCAGAAGAAACCATGAGAGAATACCTTTCTCTTGGTCTGGCTAAGAAATGGATTGCTTCACGTAATAACTACCAAGAAATCATGCTTGGTTACTCTGATAGTAATAAAGATGGTGGTTACCTATCATCATGTTGGACCCTCTACAAGGCTCAACAACAATTGACTGCTATCGGAGATGAATTTGGCGTTAAGGTCACCTTCTTCCATGGTCGCGGTGGTACTGTCGGTCGTGGTGGTGGACCAACCTATGAAGCCATCACATCTCAACCGCTTAAGTCTATCAAGGATCGTATCCGCTTGACGGAGCAGGGTGAAGTAATTGGGAATAAATACGGTAATAAAGACGCAGCTTACTATAACCTTGAAATGTTAGTATCTGCGGCCATTAACCGTATGATTACTCAGAAGAAGAGCGATACCAATACATCCAATCGTTATGAAGCTATTATGGACCAAGTAGTGGATCGTAGTTACGATATCTACCGTGATTTGGTCTTTGGTAATGACCATTTCTATGATTATTTCTTTGAGTCAAGTCCAATCAAGGCTATTTCAAGCTTTAACATTGGTTCTCGTCCAGCTGCTCGTAAGACGATTACTGAAATCGGTGGTTTGCGTGCCATCCCTTGGGTATTCTCATGGTCGCAAAGCCGTGTCATGTTCCCTGGCTGGTATGGGGTTGGTTCAAGCTTCAAGGAATTTATCGATAAAAATCCAGAGAATATTGCTATCTTACGAGATATGTACCAAAATTGGCCTTTCTTCCAATCGCTCCTTTCAAATGTTGATATGGTCTTGTCAAAATCAAATATGAACATTGCTTTTGAATATGCCAAACTGTGTGAGGATGATCAAGTAAAAGCAATCTATGAGACTATTTTAAATGAATGGCAAGTGACCAAGGAAGTTATCTTGGCTATCGAAGGGTATGACGAACTCTTGGCTGAAAATCCATATCTAAAAGCCAGTTTAGATTATCGAATGCCTTACTTTAATATCCTCAACTATATCCAGTTGGAGTTGATTAAACGTCAACGTCGAGGAGAATTATCAAGCGATCAAGAAAAATTAATTCATACAACCATCAATGGAATTGCGACAGGTCTTCGTAATTCAGGCTGATACCTATCAAACTTCCTCTTTTCTATAGGGGAAGTTTTTGAATAGTTCAAAAAAATTCTCAAATACTATTGACAAGTAATTGAAAAATGATATAATTTAACCATTCAGAAAAGTAATCATATAAACTTTTTAGAGAGTCTGTGGTAGCTGAAAACAGATAAGTGATGATGATGAAAATTGGGCTGAATGTTATTTAGAATTTGAAATCATAAAAATTCGGTGAGCACACCTTACAGTGCATCTCGTTATTGCGAGACAGAGCGATAGGGAAATTCCCTATAATTGAGGTGGTACCGCGCATCGACGTCCTCACACAAGTTTTTTGTGTGAGGACTTTTTTGATGGAGGTTAGTATGGAAAGAAAACGATGGCGTCACTTGTTTCGATAAGTGAAGTATTTTAAAGGAATAAAAGGAGAAATAGAATGAAAAATAAACGTTTAATTGGGATTATCGCTGCATTAGCAGTCTTAGTAGCAGGAAGCTTGATTTACTCTTCAATGAATAAACAAGAAGCTAAGAATGAGAAGAAAGTTGCCAAAGTTGGTGTTCTTCAGTTTGTGAGCCATCCATCTCTTGACTTGATTTATAAAGGAATTCAAGATGGACTTGCTGAGGAAGGCTATAAAGATGATCAGTTGAAAATTGACTTTATGAACTCAGAAGGCGACCAAAGTAAGGTTGCGACAATGAGCAAACAGTTGGTTGCAAATGGCAATGACCTTGTGGTTGGTATTGCAACACCAGCTGCTCAAGGTTTGGCTAGTGCAACAAAAGATCTACCGGTTATCATGGCAGCTATTACTGACCCAATCGGAGCGAACTTGGTTAAAGATTTGAAAAAACCAGGCGGCAACATTACAGGAGTATCTGACCACAATCCAGCTCAACAACAAGTTGAACTCATTAAGGCTCTGACACCAAATGTGAAAACAATAGGAGCCCTTTACTCAAGCAGCGAAGACAATTCAAAAACACAGGTCGAAGAATTTAAGGCTTATGCTGAAAAAGCAGGTTTGACTGTAGAAACATTTGCTGTTCCTTCAACAAATGAAATTGCTTCAACAGTTAACGTTATGACTAGCAAAGTTGATGCTATCTGGGTTCCAATCGATAACACTATTGCTTCAGCCTTCTCAACAGTTGTATCAAGTAATCAATCAGCTAAAAAACCAATCTACCCAAGCGCAACTGCCATGGTAGAAGCAGGTGGTTTGGCATCAGTTGTAGTTGACCAACACGACCTTGGTGTGGCAACTGGTAAAATGATTGCGCAAGTCTTGAAAGGTGCAAAACCAGCTGATACTCCAGTCAATGTCTTTTCAACTGGTAAATCAGTAATCAACAAAAAATTGGCACAAGAACTAGGTATTACGATTCCTGAATCAGTTTTAAAAGAAGCAGGACAAGTGATTGAATAATCTGTAATGGAGGAGTTGGGGACATCTCCTCCAATTTTTTACAATAGAAATCATATAGAAAAGGTTAAGAAACAAATGATATTATCTATTATTTCTCAAGGATTTGTCTGGGCTATTCTAGGTCTGGGAATCTTTATGACATTTAGGATTTTGAACTTTCCAGATATGACGACAGAAGGTTCCTTCCCTCTTGGGGGAGCTGTTGCTGTCACTCTGATAACGAAAGGTGTGAATCCCTTTTTAGCGACACTTGTTGCTGTTGGAGCTGGTTGTTTGGCTGGAATGGCAGCAGGACTTCTTTATACAAAAGGGAAGATTCCAACTTTGCTCTCAGGGATTTTGGTGATGACTTCTTGTCACTCTATCATGCTCTTGATTATGGGACGTGCAAATTTAGGATTGCTTGGAACCAAGCAAATTCAGGATGTTTTGCCTTTTGATTCGGATTTGAATCAACTCTTGACAGGTTTCATCTTTGTCAGTATTGTTATTGTTCTCATGCTCTTTTTCTTGGATACCAAACTCGGACAAGCCTATATTGCTACAGGTGACAATCCTGATATGGCTAGAAGTTTCGGAATTCATACTGGACGCATGGAGCTTATGGGCTTGGTCTTATCAAATGGTGTGATTGCCCTTGCAGGTGCTCTTATTGCTCAGCAAGAAGGTTATGCCGATGTATCTCGAGGAATTGGGGTTATCGTTGTAGGTCTTGCAAGTTTGATTATTGGGGAAGTTATTTTCAAGAGTTTGAGTTTGGCAGAGCGTCTGGTTGCCATCGTTGTGGGTTCTATCGCCTATCAATTCTTAGTATGGGCGGTTATTGCCCTTGGCTTTAATACAAGTTACCTTCGTTTGTACAGTGCCTTGATTTTGGCAGTCTGTCTCATGATTCCAACATTTAAGCAAACAATCTTGAAAGGAGCCAAGTTAAGCAAATGACAGCAATTGTAGAATTAAAAAATGCAACCAAAGTCGTTAAAAATGGCTTTGATGAAGAAAAGATTATTTTAAATGATGTTTCATTAGAAATTTTTGAACAGGATTTTATCACGATTTTAGGTGGAAATGGTGCTGGTAAATCGACCCTCTTTAACACTATTGCAGGAACCTTATCACTAACCAGTGGAACCATCCGTATTTTAGGTGAAGATGTCACTAAGTTTTCACCAGAGAAGAGAGCCAAGTATCTGTCTCGAGTTTTCCAAGATCCAAAGATGGGGACAGCTCCTCGTATGACAGTGGCAGAGAATCTCTTGATTGCCAAGTTTCGTGGTGAAAAGCGTGGATTGTTACCACGACGCTTGACTAGTTATAAGGATGAATTTCAGGCAACTATTGAAAAAGTAGGAAATGGTCTTGAGAAACATTTGAATACACCGATTGAGTTCTTATCAGGTGGGCAAAGACAAGCCTTAAGTCTCTTGATGGCAACATTGAAGCGACCAGAGTTGCTCTTGTTAGATGAGCATACTGCAGCTCTTGATCCAAAGACTAGTGTAGCCTTGATGGAATTGACAGATGAATTTGTCAAGAAAGATCAGCTGACAGCCTTGATGATTACCCACCATATGGAGGACGCGTTGAAGTACGGAAACCGTCTGATTGTCATGAAAGAAGGTCGTATAATTCAAGATCTTAATAATGAAGAAAAAGCTAAGATGAAAATCTCAGACTACTATCAATTATTTGAATAGATGAACTTTATTTTCATCAAAAAATAGAGAAGAAAAACTTAGAAGCATTAAAATGTTTCTGAGTTTTTTAACTTTCTTTTATATTTAGAAAAATAAGGCAAAGATAATTACGGAAAGCGTATGAAATGGTTTACTTTTTTTCAGAAATAAGCTATACTAGTTTACGTGATACTATGATAAGATGGAGGTATTGTGTATGGTTGACAAACAAGTCATTGAAGAAATCAAAAACAATGCCAACATTGTGGAAGTCATAGGAGATGTGATTTCTTTACAAAAGGCAGGACGGAACTATCTAGGGCTCTGTCCTTTTCATGGTGAAAAAACACCTTCTTTCAACGTTGTAGAGGACAAGCAGTTTTACCACTGTTTTGGTTGTGGTCGCTCAGGTGATATCTTTAAGTTCATCGAGGAGTACCAAGGTGTTCCCTTTATGGAGGCTGTCCAAATCTTAGGTCAGCGTGTCGGGATAGAGGTGGAAAAACCGCTTTATAGTGAACAGAAGCCAGCCTCGCCTCACCAATCTCTTTATGATATGCACGAAGATGCGGCTAAATTTTATCATGCTATTCTCATGACAACGACCATGGGGGAGGAGGCCAGAAATTACCTCTATCAGCGTGGTTTGACAGATGAAGTGCTCAAGCATTTTCGGATTGGTTTGGCACCTCCAGAACGAAACTATCTCTATCAACGTTTGTCTGGTCAGTATCGTGATGAGGATTTCCTAGATTCAGGACTGTTTTACCTCTCGGATGCCAATCAATTTGTAGATACCTTTCACAATCGGATTATGTTTCCCCTGACAAATGACCAAGGAAAGGTTATTGCCTTCTCAGGTCGTATCTGGCAGAAAACGGATTCACAAACTTCTAAGTATAAAAATAGCCGATCGACTGCAATTTTTAACAAAAGTTACGAATTATATCATATGGATAGGGCAAAAAAATCTTCTGGTAAAACCAGTGAGATTTACTTGATGGAAGGATTCATGGATGTCATTGCAGCCTATCGGGCTGGAATCGAAAATGCTGTCGCATCTATGGGAACAGCCTTGAGTCGAGAGCATGTTGAGCATCTGAAAAGGTTAACCAAGAAGTTGGTTCTTGTTTACGATGGCGATAAGGCTGGGCAAGCTGCGACATTGAAAGCGCTGGACGAAATTGGTGATATGCCTGTGCAAATCGTCAGCATGCCTGATAACTTGGATCCAGATGAGTATTTACAAAAAAATGGTCCAGAAGACTTGGCCTATCTATTAACAAAAACTCGTATTAGTCCGATTGAGTTTTACATTCACCAGTACAAGCCTGAAAATAGTGAAAATTTGCAGGCTCAGATTGAGTTTATTGAAAAAATAGCGCCCTTGATTGTTCAAGAAAAGTCCATCACTGCTCAAAATACCTACATTCATATTTTAGCTGACAGTCTGGCGTCCTTTGATTATGCCCAGATTGAGCAGATTGTTAATGAGAGTCGTCAGGCGCAAAGACAGAATCGCATGGAAGGAATTTCCAGACCGACGCAAATCACTATGCCTGTCACCAAGCAGTTATCAGCTATTATGAGGGCAGAAGCTCATCTACTTTATCGAATGATGGAGTCCCCTCTTGTTTTGAATGATTACCGTTTGCGAGAAGACTTTGCATTTGACACACCTGAATTTCAGGTCTTATATAACTTGCTTGGCCAGTATGGTACCCTTCCTCCAGAAGTTTTAGCAGAACAGACAGAGGAGGTTGAGAGAGCTTGGTATCAAGTCTTAGCTCAGGATTTACCATCTGAGATGTCACCTCAGGAACTTAGTGAAGTAGAAATGACTCGAAACAAGGCTCTCTTGAATCAGGACAATATGAGAATCAAAAAGAAGGTGCAGGAAGCTAGCCATGTAGGAGATACCGACACAGCCTTAGAAGAATTGGAACGTTTAATTTCCCAAAAGAGAAGAATGGAGTAATAATGGCAACAAAACAAAAAGAAGTAACAACATTTGATGTACAAGTAGCAGAATTTATCCGTAATCATAAGCAAAAAGGGACAGCAACAGACGATGAAATCAATGCAAGTCTGGTTATTCCTTTTACCTTGGACGCTGATGGGATTGAAGATCTCTTGCAACGAATCCAGGATGCAGGAATTTCAATCACAGATAACGAAGGAAATCCCAGTGCGCGTGTTCTTAGTGCAGAAGAAGAACCAGAACTCAGCGATGAGGATTTGATTGGTTCAACTTCTGCTAAGGTCAATGACCCTGTCCGTATGTACTTGAAAGAAATCGGGGTCGTACCTCTTTTGACCAATGAAGAGGAGAAAGAATTGGCACTAGCAGTTGAAGCTGGTGATATCGAAGCCAAACAACGTCTTGCGGAAGCCAACCTTCGTTTGGTTGTTTCCATTGCCAAGCGTTATGTCGGCCGTGGTATGCAGTTCCTTGACTTGATTCAAGAAGGGAACATGGGCTTGATGAAGGCGGTTGACAAGTTTGACTATTCTAAAGGATTCAAGTTCTCAACTTACGCAACTTGGTGGATTCGTCAGGCTATCACTCGTGCTATTGCGGACCAAGCTCGTACCATCCGTATCCCTGTTCACATGGTTGAAACCATTAATAAATTGGTTCGTGAACAACGTAATCTCCTTCAAGAATTGGGACAAGATCCAACGCCAGAACAAATCGCTGAACGTATGGATATGACTCCTGACAAGGTACGTGAAATCTTGAAGATTGCCCAAGAGCCAGTATCGCTTGAAACACCAATCGGTGAAGAGGATGATAGCCACCTTGGGGACTTTATCGAAGATGAAGTGATTGAAAATCCAGTGGACTACACAACTCGTATCGTCTTGCGTGAGCAGCTGGATGAGGTCTTGGATACTCTTACAGACCGTGAAGAAAACGTCTTGCGTCTACGTTTTGGACTAGATGATGGTAAAATGCGGACCCTTGAAGATGTAGGTAAAGTCTTTAATGTAACCCGTGAGCGTATCCGTCAGATTGAAGCCAAGGCTTTGAGAAAACTTCGTCAACCAAGTCGCAGCAAACCGCTTCGTGATTTTATTGAAGACTAATAGTGAGGAAAAATATGGCTTATACAGAAGAGCAAATTGAAAATATCAAAACAAGAATTTTATCAGCCTTGGAAGAAGTCATCGACCCTGAGTTGGGAATCGATATTGTCAACCTTGGTTTAATCTATGAGATTCGTTTTGACGGTGACACAGGTCAAACAGAGATTGATATGACTTTGACAACCATGGGTTGTCCCCTAGCAGACCTTTTGACGGACCAGATTTATGATGCTATGACAGAGGTACCAGAAGTAACGGATACTGAGGTTAAATTAGTCTGGTATCCAGCCTGGACAGTTGAAAAAATGAGTCGCTATGCACGCATTGCCCTAGGCATTAAGTAAACATACAATAGCATGTGAGAGATTATTGGAAAAGCGAGGAAATTTCCCCCTCTTTTCCTCTAGTCTCTCCTTTCTTTTGCTGATTTTATTCAAAGAAAATGATATAATAGTAGTTATGGAAAAAAAGAAATTACGCATCAATATGTTGAGTTCAAGTGAGAAAGTAGCAGGGCAGGGAGTCTCAGGTGCTTACCGTGAATTAGTTCGTCTTCTTCACCGTGATGCCAAGGATCAATTGATTGTTACAGAAAATCTTCCAATCGAGGCAGATGTGACTCACTTTCATACGATTGATTTCCCCTATTATTTATCAACATTCCAAAAGAAACGCTCAGGGAGAAAAATTGGCTACGTGCATTTCTTACCTGATACACTTGAGGGGAGTTTGAAAATTCCATTTTTCTTAAAGGGAATTGTTAAGCGCTATGTATTTTCTTTTTACAACCGGATGGAGCACCTGGTTGTGGTTAATCCTATGTTTATCGAGGATTTGGTGGCAGCTGGTATTCCACGTGAAAAAGTGACCTATATTCCTAACTTTGTCAATAAGGAAAAATGGCATCCTCTTCCACAAGAAGAGGTAGCGAGTCTGCGAACAGAGCTAGGTCTTAGTGACAATCAGTTTATCGTAGTAGGTGCTGGTCAAGTTCAGAAACGCAAAGGGATTGATGATTTTATCCGTCTGGCTGAGGAATTGCCTCAGATTACCTTTATCTGGGCTGGTGGTTTCTCTTTTGGTGGCATGACAGATGGTTATGAGCGCTACAAGAAAATAATGGAAAATCCTCCTAAGAATTTGATTTTTCCAGGTATCGTGTCACCAGAGCGGATGCGCGAATTGTATGCCTTAGCAGATCTTTTCTTGTTGCCTAGTTACAATGAACTTTTTCCGATGACTATTCTAGAAGCTGCCAGTTGTGAGGCTCCTATTATGCTACGTGATTTGGATCTTTATAAGGTGATTTTAGAGGGAAATTATCGGGCGACAGCAGATAGAGAAGAGATGAAAGAGGCTATTTTAGAATATCAAGCAAATCCTGCTGCCTTAAAAGACCTCAAAGAAAAAGCTAAGAATATTTCCAGAGAGTATTCTGAAGAGCATCTGTTACAAATTTGGTTGGACTTTTATGAGAAACAAGCCGCTTTAGGGAGAAAGTAAAAAGTGAGGTAATCTATGCGAATTGGTTTATTTACAGATACCTATTTTCCTCAGGTTTCTGGTGTTGCGACTAGTATTCGAACCTTGAAAACAGAACTTGAAAAGCAAGGACATGCAGTTTTTATCTTTACGACGACTGATAAGGATGTCAATCGCTATGAAGATTGGCAAATTATCCGCATTCCAAGTGTACCCTTTTTTGCTTTTAAAGATCGCCGCTTTGCCTACCGAGGTTTTAGCAAGGCGCTTGAAATTGCCAAACAGTATCAGCTAGATATTATTCACACTCAGACAGAATTTTCTCTTGGCCTGTTGGGGATTTGGATTGCGCGTGAATTGAAGATTCCCGTTATTCATACCTATCACACCCAGTATGAAGACTATGTGCATTATATTGCCAAGGGGATGTTGATTCGTCCTAGCATGGTCAAGTATCTGGTCAGAGGTTTCCTGCATGACGTGGATGGGGTGATTTGTCCGAGTGAGATTGTCCGTGACTTGCTATCTGACTATAAGGTCAAGGTTGAAAAAAGGGTCATTCCAACTGGGATTGAATTAGCCAAGTTTGAGCGTCCAGAAATCAAGCAAGAAAATCTAAAAGAACTGCGTAGTAAATTAGGGATTCAAGAGGACGAACAGATGTTGCTGAGTCTTTCCAGAATTTCTTATGAAAAAAATATTCAAGCAGTATTAGCAGCTTTTGCAGAAGTTCTGAAAGAGGAAGACAAGGTTAAACTGGTGGTAGCTGGGGATGGTCCTTATTTGGATGATCTTAAAGAGCAAGCCCAGAAACTAGAGATTCGAGACTCGGTTATCTTTACAGGAATGATTGCTCCTAGTGAGACGGCTCTTTACTATAAGGTAGCAGATTTCTTCATCTCGGCCTCAACAAGTGAAACGCAGGGTTTGACATACTTGGAAAGCTTGGCCAGTGGAACGCCTGTCATTGCTCACGGAAATCCTTATCTGGACAATCTTATCAATAACAAGATGTTTGGAACTTTATATTACGGCGAGCATGATTTGGCTGGAGCTATTTTAGAAGCTCTGATTGCAACGCCAGATATGAATGAGCATATCTTATCAGCGAAATTATACGAGATTTCAGCTGAGAACTTTGGAAAACGGGTGCATGAATTTTATCTGGATGCTATTATTTCAAATAATTTCCAGAAAGATTTAGCCAAAGATGATACGGTCAGTCAGCGTATTTTTAAAACAGTTTTGTATCTTCCGCAACAGGTGGTTGCTGTACCGGTAAAAGGCTCTAGACGGATGCTGAGGGCTTCAAAAACACAGCTGATTAGCATGAGAGATTATTGGAAAGACCGTGAAGAATAGAAAGAGGAAAAGCTATGAAAAAACAATTAATGAGAAGCGGTCGTGATAAAAAGATTGCTGGTGTTTGTGCCGGGGTGGCCCATTATCTAGATATGGATCCAACTATCGTTCGCGTAATATGGGGTGTCCTTGCTTGCTGTTACGGAGCGGGAATTGTAGCTTATATCATTTTATGGATTATCGCACCAGTAGCAACTGACTATTGAAAACTAGCTAAATTCATGCTAAGATAATAGAAAATAGAATGTAACGAAGGAGAGAAAAATGGCATTTGGAGATAATGGAAATCGTAAAAAAACGATGTTTGAGAAAATAACCTTGTTTATCGTGATTATCATGCTAGTAGCAAGTTTATTGGGAATTTTTGCAACTGCAATTGGTGCCCTCAGTAATCTATAAAATAGATTCAAGAAAATTTAGTGACTGGGATTTCCCAGCCCTTTTTTAAAGTGAGAAGAAAAAATGAGTATGTTTTTAGATACGGCCAAGATTAAGGTCAAGGCTGGTAATGGTGGCGATGGCATGGTTGCCTTTCGTCGTGAAAAATATGTCCCTAATGGCGGTCCTTGGGGTGGTGATGGTGGACGTGGAGGGAATGTCGTCTTCGTTGTAGACGAAGGACTACGTACCTTGATGGATTTCCGTTATAACCGTCATTTTAAGGCTGATTCTGGTGAAAAAGGAATGACCAAAGGGATGCATGGTCGTGGTGCAGAGGACCTCAGAGTTCGAGTGCCGCAAGGTACGACTGTGCGTGATGCAGAGACTGGCAAGGTCTTGACAGATTTGATTGAACATGGACAAGAATTTATTGTAGCCCACGGTGGTCGTGGTGGTCGTGGAAATATCCGCTTTGCAACACCAAAAAATCCTGCACCGGAAATCTCTGAAAATGGAGAACCAGGTCAGGAACGTGAGTTACAATTGGAATTAAAAATCTTGGCAGATGTTGGTTTAGTAGGCTTCCCCTCTGTTGGGAAATCAACACTTTTAAGTGTTATCACCTCAGCTAAGCCTAAAATTGGTGCCTACCACTTTACGACCATTGTGCCAAATCTAGGTATGGTTCGTACCCAATCAGGTGAATCCTTTGCAGTAGCTGATTTACCAGGTTTGATTGAAGGGGCTAGTCAGGGTGTCGGTTTGGGAACTCAGTTCCTCCGTCACATTGAGCGTACACGTGTCATCCTTCATATCATTGATATGTCAGCTAGCGAAGGGCGTGATCCATATGAGGATTATCTTGCTATCAATAAAGAGCTAGAGTCATACAATCTCCGTTTGATGGAGCGTCCACAGATTATCGTAGCCAATAAGATGGATATGCCTGAGAGTCAGGAAAATCTTGTAGAATTCAAGAAAAAATTGGCTGAAAACTACGATGAATTTGAAGAGTTACCAGCTATTTTCCCAATTTCTGGATTGACCAAGCAAGGTTTGGCTACGCTTTTGGATGCTACAGCTGAATTGCTAGACAAGACACCAGAATTCTTGCTCTACGACGAGTCAGATATGGAAGAAGAAGTTTACTATGGATTTGACGAGGAAGAAAAAGCCTTTGAAATTAGTCGTGATGACGATGCGACATGGGTGCTTTCTGGTGAAAAACTCATGAAACTCTTTAATATGACCAACTTTGATCGTGACGAATCAGTCATGAAATTTGCTCGCCAGCTTCGTGGTATGGGGGTTGATGAAGCCCTTCGTGCGCGTGGAGCTAAAGATGGGGATTTGGTCCGCATTGGTAAATTTGAGTTTGAATTTGTAGACTAGGAGACTGATATGGGAGATAAACCGATATCTTTCCGAGATGCGGATGGCAACTTTGTTTCCGCTGCAGATGTTTGGAATGAAAAGAAATTGGAAGAACTATTTAATCGTCTCAATCCAAATCGTGCTCTGAGATTGGCACGAACTAAAAAAGAAAATCCATCTCAGTAAAGAATATAACAAAATTCCGTGCCACATCAGACACGGAATTTTCTTATTCTTCAAAGAAAAATGGTGGAGCGAATTTTTTCAATTCTTCAAAGCATTTTTGAGCAGCTTCTGCATCTTCACAGATGACAAGACAGACATCATCGCCACAGAGGCTAGCAATAGCGTCGGGGAAGCTCAAGGCATCAATGATAGAACCAAAGGATTGGGCAAGTCCAGGAAGAGTTTTTAGTAGGACTTGATGTTGAACTGGGCGCATCAAGACAAGAGCATCTTCCATGTAAATTTCGAGACGTTTTTCCCATTTTGAGATAGAACCTGTATTGAGCACGTAGTAAGAGTTGTCTTCTTCTCGTACTTTTGAGAGGTTCATGCTTTTAATATCTCTCGAAAGTGTAGCTTGTGTAACTTGAATATCATTATCAGCAAGAAGAGCTTGTAGCTCAGCTTGAGTATGAATCTTGTTTTTCGTTACAAGAGCTCGTATGAGTTGGTGTCGGTGTTCAGATTTATTCATAAAATATTACTCCTTGTACTAGGTACAGAAAGCGTGGACTGAACGAAATCGTCAGTCGGGTGGTAAGCGGTATTGTCACGTATGATGATTTCAAAGTCAGTAGTATAGGACTAAATGGAGAAAATCCCACTCTTTTAACTTGTCACTAGTTGAGTGTAGATGAATTGGGTATCTATCCGTTTATCTACATTGGTGTCCTCTACTAACAGTAAATCATTCAATTAGGGTAGCCTTTTGTCACGACTTATTGTGAATTTATGATTAATGTTAATTCACAAAGATTTTTCAACATGTGGTGTGGTAGCGAGTATTATTAATGAGTACACATGTTGGTTAGGGTTTTAGTATCTTTTGTCAAAGCTTCCGTGTAGACCTATCATAAGCCTATATCGGGATTGCATTTGATACTAAGTTTATGTTTCCTTAGACTCTTCAAGTGGAAATCTTTCCATACTGAAAGTCTGTTACATTATACCTTTTGACAAGGTAAGATAAGTGTAGACTGTTCAAGATCAACAGTCAGGTGGTAAGCGGTATTGTCACGGACGGTGATTTCAAAGTCAGTAGTATAGAGTACTAAACGAAGAGTATCTCCTTCTTTTAACTTGTAAATAGTCGGTTGCAGTTCAAACTGGATATCCATCCATTCATCTGCCTTAATATCCTCTACTAACAGTAAATCATTTCTATTCTGTAAATTAAGGTAGCCTTTTGTCACGACTCGCTGTTGATTTTCACGAAATGGTAATTCACAGAGATTTTCCAACATGTGGTAGCGACCATTGTCAATGGTTCTAGCACTTAAAACAGCTGGATAAGGTTGTAGGTATTTTTTCTGTCCAAATTCTAGCAGTTGGGCTGATAATAAACCCTTGTTTGTGCTGGATTTGATGCGAAGATTGAGTTGAGCTCGACCGTTCAAGTGAATGTCTTTGATCACAGGAAGGTCAATTGTAATTTGATTGACTTTTCCTTGATAAAGTTCCGTATTGAAGGTCTGGTAGGTTTTACCATAGCGCTCAAAATCCTTATCTGAGTACTGGTTTTGAATGACTTGCTCTTCTTGCCTAAGTGAAAAGGTTTCAAAGTTATCTTGCCCACCGAAGTTATCAAGTGATAACCAAGTCTGAGGGGCTGTATTGTCCTGCCAGATAACAGTAGGCAGTTGGTAATTCGTTTCCTGTCCCAGCAATTTTTTAGTCAATAAGGCATTCATGGACTCACGGAAGTCAATAGACTGCCAGTTGTTCATATACACATGGGCGCCATTATGGAAAAAGAGATGCTTGTTGATATGAGCAGGCAGGGCATGGAACATCTGGTAAACATGAAGTGGTTTGACATTCCAATCCTGAGAACCATGAGTAAAGACAACCTCTGCTTTTACCTTATGGGCATTGAGCAAATAGTTGCGATCATGCCAAAATTGATTGTAGTCGCCAGACTTGCGATCCAGTTGCTCTTTTACTTTTTCTAAGTCAGCTTGGTGAGCTTCATTGCCACGAATATAATCGCCAGCCAAGAGATTCCGAGAGTAGGTTAGCTCAGCAAGGGAGTCAAAGTCCTCACCAGGATAACCACCTGGGCTAGTCACCAGACCGTTTTCACGATAGTAGTTGTACCATGATGAAATGCCTGCCTCGGCAATGATAACTTCTAAACCATCGACACCTGTGGTCGCTAGACCATTAGACATGGTACCTAGATAGGATAGTCCAGTTGTAGCGACTTTTCCATTTGACCAGTCAGCCTTAACTTGACGCTGGCGCGTGTGGTCGATAAAGGCACGGCAACGACCATTAAGCCAATCTATGACATTTTTATAAGCCTCGATTTGCTGGTAGTCCCCATTAGTCATGAAACCAGTAGAGTCTTTGGTACCAACCCCTGAAACATATAGATTAGCAAAACCTCGTGGAAGGAAGTAGTCGTTGAGTGTATAACTAGCGTTGATGTGCGTTAGCCTTTCCTCAGCTTCTGACACAAGCTCAGCTTGGCCTTGAGGTTGGACAAGATTGACTTGAGGTTTTTCTAGCTCAATCCTATGAGCAGGCTTAACCTCGAGCTCGCTCTCCATCTTGTAGAGAGCCTTGTCGCTCGCCTTGTCATTTGTTCCCTGATGGTAGGGACTAGCTGTCATGATGGCAGGGATTTGTCCGTCATAACGAGGACGAATAATGCTAACCTTGACTAGGTCTGGTAGACCTTTTTGGTCAGTATCGACACGAGACTCAACGTAAACGACTTCTCGAATGACATCATGGCTAGAAAAAGTAGCCAAACTCTTACCGTTAAAGTAGTGATAGTCATTATCCTCAGGAATAAGACCGTCACTAACAAGTTGGTCGATAAGAGTATTCCCTTTTTTAGTGCGAGTATTGAGTAATTGATAGAGATTTTCAATCAAATCACCGTATACGATGGGAAAACCAGTTTCTTTACGGAAAACATCACTGTCTTCAAAGTCAACCAAATAAGAAAAACCTAAAAGTTGAAAAGCCACAGTATAGAAAATATCTGCAGTCAACTCTTTATCTGATTGAAAAAATGTCAATAAGTCAGTTTCTGTATCAACTGCTAAACTTGATAGAGGATAGGAGCTGTTTTTAAAATTAAAAAAGAAACGAATAAGAAACGCTTCAAGCATTTGTTTATTTGTAATGTTGACTGGTAAATCAAATCCATACTTTTTTAATTCAAAGATAATTGTATCTCTAGGTAGCGCTAAATAGCTGAATTGATTAAAACGCATAGAACCTCCAGTGAAATTATACTTTAATTTATTATATCAAAAAATTAAAAAAATACCAAAGATAAAATCAAAAACAACAAAAATGTATTGATATATATATATATATATATAATTATTTTTCTTGAACTGATAGTGTTTTTGTGATAAAATATATACTATATAACTGTAACTTGCAGTTACATAATTAAAAAAGGAAAGTTAACATTATGTATAAATCAAAAAGACAAAAAAATAAATCTTTTGATTGGTATGGCTTAAGCCAACGTTTCTCTATTCGTAAGTACCATTTTGGTGCTGCGAGTGTGTTGTTGGGGACAGCCTTGATTTTGGGTGCTGCCCAAACGACTGCCAAGGCAGAAGAAGCAACTACTGAAAATAAAACAGAAGCCGTAACCCCTACTTCAAAAGATGCTGAGGCGGCAGCTACTCCGGCTAATGTGACCTTGCCAGCTACTGAAGCTACAACAGGTGCTCCTGTTCTAGATAAAAAAGAGTTGAGCGAAGAAGAAATCGCGAAGTTAGCTGCTGAAGTATCTAAAAAGGATGAAAAAGCATCTGAAACAGATACAGCTGAAAAAACAGAAGTATCTGACAAAGAAAAAGCAACACTAACTGCTCCTTCAACAGACAAAAAAGTTGATAAAACAGTTGATGAAAAAGCTGATAAAAAGGATGAAAAGAAAGCAGAAAATCCAATTACTGCTACAAAGAAAATCCTTGAACAATTGACTTCTGAAGCTGAAGTTCTTAATACAACTGCAGCAAACTATGCTGAGAAAAAAGTTGAAGATAAGTCTTCTAAAGAAGCTATTGCTGCTGCAGTAGCGACAGCTAAGACTGAAATTGCTGCTTCGAAGAAAGCTCTTGAAGCTGGAGAAATTACAAAGGCAGAACTAGATGCCCAACTGCAACGTATCTCATCAGCCATTGAAGCAGTGTATGCAGAGATGAAACGTGGTGGACATATCGGTAAGGTTGAGGCAGTATTGGCAGAAACAAATGCTGAAAACGCTGGTGCTAAAAACAACCCACCAAAAGAACTTACAGTAATCAAAAACCCTATGGAACTTGATGATGAAGAAGAATTAACAATCATCAGAAATGTTCGTAATGCTAACCCAGGTTTAACTTCTGAAGACCAAATCATTGTGTCTAGAACGGGCGCAAATGGGAATGCTGGTGGCGTAACGATTAAATATGCTGACGGAAGTCCAAGTGTAAGTTTTTCACCGGGGAATGTTGTAACTTCTACAGCAGGAGCTAAAAACTTAGAACAATTATCAGATTCTATTAACTGGTTTGATTTTGCTACAGCAAAAATCACGTATACAGACGGATCTACAGCATCTCGTGTTAAATATTTAGATAATGCTGTTAATAAAACATTAACAGGAACAACAGGTTCTACCGGTCGTACATTTACAGGCAAATTCACAATGTACCGTGAAGTTACATTAGGTAAAGATTACGTAGTGGATGGCGTTACTTATGCAAAAGGAACAAAAATTAGTACTCTTGACGATGCATTCTTAAAAATGGGAATTGCGAAATATGAGCAACATATTTACTACTCAGGTAGTGCCCAAAATGGTGGAGAAATTTATGAAGTTCTTCAAGAGGGAATGAAATTTAACGTTCCAACTAAAGTTGAAGGATATAACCTTGTTGCAACAGTGGCAAAATTAGGTCCTAAAACAGTAGCAACTGACCTTGCGAAAGAAAAGGGTTACACAGGAAATACCTTACGTTATAGAAAAGATAGTCCTACAGGTACAGAAAGTAATTCATTGTATAACTTGGTAGATGCTCCAGATGGTGGTGGAAGAAGAACAGATATTCTTTTAACGACTATCAATAAAGATTATAGCTATTTAGAAAAAGCAGGAATTTCCACTGCGCATAGGGAATATAAGGAGGGAGACTCTGATTATAAACCTACTGGAGAAAAACGTGACGGTCTTGTTTCTTTCACATCTTCACGTGATAACTCAAACTTTGGGGTAACATTATCGTTAAGTGCTACATACAATGGTGTACCAGTGGCGGTTAATGCTATCGTAGCTGATGGGGATGAATCTGGTAATCGTGAATTTTCACAATTCGAAACAGATGGTTCGAATTGGTCAGAATTGATGGAATTACACTGGGATAACCGCCAAGTAGATGCAAACAAAAAAGTTGTAGAAGCAGCAAACGGTAACTTAGTTGTAACCGATAATAATGGTGATGCATATCTTGACAGTAAAGGGAACCCTATTATTATCAATAGAACAAAGCAAGTTCAAGAAGAAACCGTTCAAGAGGGAGCTAATTCTTATACTCGTTACTATTTAACATCTGCAGATGGTTATAAGGTAGTAGTTTCAGAGAAAAGTAAAGCTTTAGCACTTGATGAATCAGGTAATCCATATGTGTATGATAAATCTGGAGCGTTATCAACGACAACAAAAGCAGGAATGTTTAAAGACCTAGAAGATGGTACTCGTAAGTTAGTGGATGGTGAAGGCCGTGACATCTATTTAGGATTTAACCATTCTACTGCAGGTTTAGAAACAATTGTATTACCTGCTGGAGTAACAAATCTAGAATTCGTATCAGATACACCGGAAGACACTAATAATGGCTGGAAAAAGACAAAGTTATATGGAACAGTAAATGGTGTTCGTCAACTGATAACTACCGATGCCTATGGTCATTCACTTGTTGCTAAAAATGGATATTTATTTGAAGAATGGTCAAAAGACAACCGTGTAAACGGTATTAAATTTGGAAAGTTAGAAAAAAATGCACCAAGAGTAGCAAGCGCTGGGGATTTAAGTGACTTTGCTGCTTATGGATATAATCCTTCAGAATGGGCTACGAATAAAGAAGTTTATGGTTCGAAACAATTTGGTTCAAACATTACAGCATTCAGTTCGAAAAATAAATTACCAATTGCGTTAACGCAAGATGTAAAAACATTATCATTCTACGGTAACTCATCAAGTTCTGTATCTGGAGTTGTAGGTTTCATTATTTATGATGGTGGGGATGCTCCAGCTTCATATGGCTCAGCACAGCATATTATTGGTAACTTCAATAAGACTGTAAAAGGACGTGAAGTAACAGCGACACAACCATATATCGGTAGTCAACCTGCTGACGTGGACTTCCGTTCATCCGTTAATGAACCTTCAGGGGCATGGACGTTAGATGACTTAGTTCATACAGAAAAATATCATGAATTATCTATTGGCGCAGATGCAACAGAAGATAGTCAAAGAAAACGTGTAACAAATCAACAAGGTGATGAAGGTGTATTCTTAATCACATCAACAGGTAATGCTGTTATCCGTAAAGATAATGGACAACAAATTGCTGTTAAGCAAGGAGAAGTTCTCACTACTATAGACGAAAGAACGCAAACACCAGTAACAGGTATTTATAACCAAGCAACACGTATGCTTGGTATCGGGGCTCTTCCAGACGAAGGAGTAAACCAATTAATTGACCCAGAAGCAGTAGATGATAAAGGTGAAAAAGTTGGAAGTAAAGAATATACACTTCGACAAGCTTCAGATACTGAATACGTACTATACGGTGTTCGAGCAAATCCAGGACAATACAATGAAAAAGCTTATTTACGTGGTTGGGTAGACTTTGATGGAAATGGTAAATTTGATAGTTATGAAGAATCAGAACTAATCGAAGTTACTCCAGATAAAAAAACTTACAATATCAAATTTAAAAATACACCACAGTTATTAGACACATCTATTGACAAAGTAGGAATTCGTTTACGTATTGCTTTACCAGTTAAAAATGAAAAAGGTCAAGAAGAGAAACAATTAGCATCACCTACTGGAGTTGAAGCTAGTGGTGAGGTTGAAGACTTCCAAACACACGTTGTTCACTTCCCTCGTGGAACTAGACATGAATCTAAGGACTACCAAGGACAAGAACAAACTGTTAAAATCCCAACAAATGCAATGTTTATTGCAAATGGTAAATCTAAAGATTCTGGCTATACAAACTGGGCTCAAATTAACAATGCTGAATTATCTCCAAAAATCGTATTGACAGATAAAGTTGTAAATCCAGCTACTACAGAATCAGTAGATCCAAATTCTATAAAAGATAGTACAGAATTAGGAAATAAGGGAATCGTTTCATCATTACGTAAAAATGCTGATGGTTCAATTTACACTAACGCTGATGGTAATGTGTTTATTGATAAGAAAGATGAAACAGTTTTAACAGGGAAACTAGTTAAAGTTAAAGATAAAAATAACAACGTACTAGGAACAGCTTTAGAAGTTGTGAACCCTAATAACAAAAAAACTGAGTACCTATTAGCTGAGTATAATGAATATGATAGCGTAGGGAACAAAGTAGGGACATATAAGATTAATCCTGCAACTTCAGGAGGAAATAAAGAAATTGCAGGTGGTTTCTATGAAACAACTGTAACATTCAAACCTGAAATTGGATTTGTAGGAAAAGCAAAAGGAATTGCAATCCGTGCATGGGATGACAATAATAACTCAACAGGTTGGGAAGCGTCTGATCAAACTATTGCACAATCACAAAGATCAACAACACTTGCTGATAAAGATAGAATTACTGGTAATGTTAATGATGGAGTTAACAATTACAAATCTATGGATACAACGTATATTCCAACAGTAATTGACATCAAACCAGTTGGTAAAGATGAGACTACGATTGATGAACAAGGTAAGAAGCAATCAGCAACTCCAAGAATTCCAGACCATGGTACAGTAGAGTCAATTAATAATGAACATATCGATGAAGCGAAAATCGATAAAGCTCACGTGTTAATTGATAAATCAAAACCTATTAAATTTGCGACTACTGAAAGTACAGCTGCCAAAACATATACTGAAGATACAAAGGTAACAGAAGAAACAGTTGTAACATACGAAGATGGTGGAACGGAAACATTCAAACCAGTAGATAAAATTCCTGCGGGCGCAGTTGTATTTGATAAGAACCAATCTTATCCAGTAACTGGAACAGGTAATATAACAGTAAATAAAGTGAACTATGGTGGAGGAGCTGTTCCACAAGGAGCTATTCTAACTGGATCTGAGCCAACAGCACCGGTGCCTGTAACGGTTCTTCGTAATGGAGTAGAGGTTATCGTTCCTACTGGAGAAAAACTGAAAAAAGGAGATCAACTAGTTACGCCTTTACCAGTTCACGGTGGAGCACAACGTACAGAATGGACAATTACTTATCAAAAAGGTGAAACAATTCCGGGTAAACGAACATCAACAGATTTAATATTAGCGAATGAAATTACGGTAGATCAATTATTAGGTAAAAAAGGCGATTCTATTACATTTGATGGAAAAACTTACACTAATAATAATGATACTATTCCTAAAGGAACAAAAACTCGTGGAACTGAGAAGGATTTATTAACTAAAAAACTTCCAAAAGCAACACACGTTAATCCAACAACTGGAGAAGTGACTACTGTAGAACGTCGTTACACTAAAGTGACTGATACTGAAATTGTTATTGAAAATGAAGGAACATACACATTAGTTCCGAAAACAAAAACAAATGAAAAAGGCGAAACAGTATACGAAGATGCAGAAATTGTCTTCACGCCACACCCAAGTTTTGTAGGTGTAGGTACAGGGGTAACGATTAAACAACCTGACGTCGACTATGATCATCCAGATAAAAATGATAGTGTAAGAAGCCGTTACGGAACGGACTACGGTTATGCTAAATACACACCAACAGTAACACCAAACTTAACAGCAACTATCACACGTAAGATCCACTATGTATACGAAGGTGATGCGTCTGTACCGCCTCAAGATAAAACACCAATCTTAACAATCGATGGTAAACCAGTTACAAACGAACAAACATTAACTTATAACCGTGATTATATTGTTATGTCTCAAGATGGACAAACTGAAAAAGACATCACAGTAGCTACAGAGATGACTTTAGAAAGTCCAATCACAGTTGATCGTTATGTGCGTAAAGCTACAGGAGAAGTAGTAAAAGAGGCAACTCAAGTTACTCAACTTAAACCAGGAGATGTTGTTAAAGCTGGAACACAATTACCAGCTGGAACAGTAATTGTCGGTGCATGGAAACCAATTAACCCAGAAAATGATCACTTTACAAGTATTATTTCTCCAACGCTTAAAGGTTATACTGCAGAAGTTCAATTACCAGTAACAGAATATACGAAGAAAGAAAATAATGGTGTTCAAACTCACGTGCGTAATACAAACAGTACGCCTGTAGGAACATACACACCAACTATTAAAGATGGTGAAGTGAATACAAAAGACGTAGGTGCATATGATCCATTAGTATCAGCAGTAACTGCAGATAATCAAGATGACTTTGATGTATATGTATACTATAAAGCTGACAAACAAGTAGCTCGTGTTGTTTATATCGATATGGATGCCACCAACAATGATAGACAAGGTGTTTTAGAAGTCCACACTGGTTCTACATTAGAAGCTAAAGCAGCAGCAGATGCTCAAGATTCTTCAGTTATTAAGAAAGAAGAATTAAATGGTGATTCTGCTACACGTATTAAGTATTCAACAGCAGCAACAATTGCTAAGTTTGAAGCTATGGGATATGAATTGAAACGTGATGGATTCACAAATGATGACAATGGAGACCGTGTAGTAGGTGGACGTAAGTTTGACGAAGAATCAGTTGCGGATTCAGCAAATGCTGGTGAAAAACCTCAAAACCAAACATTCTATGTATTCTTAGGACACAAACGTGATACAGGTGCTAAGACTGAAGAAGAAAGTGTAACACGTACAATCAACTATAAGTATAAGAAGGATAATACAAAAGCTGCGGATTCTGTAACAGAAACATTAAACTTCAAACGTGAAATCACAATTGACATGGCTTTAGCAGCGGCAGAATTTAAGGCGGAAACAGCAACATTCAACGCTGAAAACACTAAAGCTACACAAAAAGAAAAAGATGATGCACAGAGAGCATACAATCTAGCAGAGAAAGACTATAATGCTGCAGCAGAAAAAGTAAAAGTAGATAAAACTACTTCAACAGCATTATCAGATGCAGACAAAGCACTTGTAACTGCAGAGAAAGCATTATCAGATGCGAAAAAAGCTAATGCAGCAATTATACTAGCAGCTGAGTCTACACAAGCACAACGAGATGCAAAAGCAGCAGCACAAGAAGCAGTACAAGCAGCACAGACAGCATATGATAATGCAGTAAGTTCTCGTGATACAGCTAGAACAAACTACTTATCTGCAAATAACTCTGACTTAGCGAAAAAAGTAGTAGAAGCTCAAAAAGCATTAGATGCAGAAAACGTTAAAGTAGCAGCAGCAAAAGCAGCATACGAAGCAAAAGATAAAGATACAACAGCTTCGGCAGCTGATAAACAAGCAGCTCTTGACAAATTTGTAGATGCGAAAGCAACAGCAAAAGTTGCAGCAACAAAAGTAGCAGAAGCAAAAACAGCACTTGAAAATGCTCAAAACGAAGCAGAATCATTAAAAGATGCTAAAGAAGCTGAAGCAACTAAGAATACAGAAATTCAAAGCAGAGCTCTAACAACTGAAGAAGCAAAAACAGCAGCTCGTAACGCTTACTATGATGCAATCATTGCTAAAGTGAAAGAGGAAGCTAAGAAAGAAACTCCTGATAAGAATAAACTTGCAGTAGTAAGCTTCGGTGAATGGAAAGCTTTAGGAAGTACAGCAACGAACTTACCAGCAAATGAACAATTATCTGATTCTGAAAAACTATCTGATAATGCGTTTAACCATGTAACATCACCAACTATCGCAGGATACGTAGCAGATAAAGTGTCTATCGATAGAACAGATGCTATTGATCCATTAGCAGCTGACTACTCAGTCGATGTATTCTATGTACAAGGTGAACAACGTGCAACAGTTAAGTTCGTAGAAGTAGATCCTACAAATACGAATACTGTAGTAACACCAGGTGTAGCAGAAGATTTAGTTGAAGTTGGTAAAACAGGTGATAACTTCGCAACTCTTACTACAGATGCGGTAGCAGCAACTATTAAGAAATTACAAGATAAAGGTTATACTCTAGTATCTAATGGATTTGCAAATCCAGGAGAAGGTGTAAACAATACAACATTCGACAACGATCCTGAAGTAAATCAAGAATTCGTTGTTAAAGTGAAAGCTACGGATGTGGATATTCCATCATTCGATCCAACTAAACCATCAAGTAATGAAAATCCAAAACCAACACCAGGAGTAACACCAATCGATCCATCAAATCCATCAGGACCAAAATGGACTGAAGACTTAATCAAAGCTGTAAAAGTTCAAGAAGAAGTGACACGTACAATTAAGTATGTTTACGAAGATGGAACAGAAGTGCCAGCTGAAAAACTTACAGATGTAGCGGATAAGAAAGTTAAAACACTTACATTCACTCGTCCAGGTAAGATTAATGTAGTGACAGGAGAAATTACTTACGGAGACTGGTCAGCAAACCAAACATTCGAAAAAGTAACTTCACCAACTATCGAGAACTACACAGCAGCAGTTGCTGGAGTAACTCCAACAACACCAGATGTACCAACTAAAGAAGTAGCAGCTACAGACAAAGATATCGAAGAAGTTGTAGTGTACAAAACTAAAGTAATTACAGTGGATCCAAATTCACCAAGTTACAAAGAACCTAAGAAAGATCAACCAATCGATCCAACAGATCCAAATTCACCAAAATGGACTGATGAGTTACTAGCGAAACTTAAGAACACAGAAAAAGTAACACGTACAATTTCATACGTTTATTCAGAAGATGCAAACAAATTAAATCAAGCTGAAAAAGACGGAAATAAAGGTGGAGCTAATGTTGTTAAAGATAACACTGAAGTTACTCCATTTGTAACTGAAGTTAACTTCACTCGTGTAGCAAAAGTAAACCCAGTAACAAATGAAATTACTTATGAAGATTGGAAACCAACAACACCAGCTGGTGCAACAGCCCCTGACGATACATTAGAAGGAAAAGCAACTGTTCCAGTTATCCCAGGATATGTAGCAACAGCGGATGTAGAAAAATCTAAGACAGATGTAACATCAGTTAAAGCAGAAGATAAAGATATTACGGATAAAGTAGTGTACGAAGCTTTAGGTAAATACGTACCAGTAGTACCAGAAGGATTCACACCACCAACAATTGAAAATCCACAATATCCAAATAACAATGATGATCCATCTAAACCAGGTGATCCAACAACTACAACAACGATTCCATACGTACCAGGAACTACACCAGTAGGACCAGATGGACAACCGTTGAAACCAAAAGTAGAAGGTGATCCAAAACAAGGATATGTACCGCCAGCTCCAACAACACCAACTGGAGATACAACAATTGTGTACGTTAAAGACGGATCACAAGTTGCGGTAACGAAATTCGTAGATGTTGACGGTAAAGGATTAGAACCATCAGTAGTAGATACAGGTGATACAGGTAAAGCATTCACGAAAGATGCTGATGTAACAGCGGCGATCAACAAGATCTTAGCTCGTGGATATGAAAAAGTAGCTAACGTAAACGCAGGTGAAAAAGATTATCCATCAACGGATGCTGAAAAAGTATTTGATGCAGATGCGAAAACGAACCAAGAATTTACTGTGACATTCAAACCAATTGTTAAAGAAGTACCAGTAGATCCAGCGACACCAGGAACTAAACCACAACCTGGTCAACCAGTAGATCCAAGTAATCCAACTGGACCAAAATGGCCAAATTCGGTTAAAGATCTGAAGAATTCAGATACTGTAAAACGTACAATTAAGTATGTATACGAAGATGGAACGCCAGTAATTGATCCAGCAACGGGTGCACAAAAAGTAGTAGAACAAACTGCAGAATTCACACGTACAGCAAATGTTAACTTAGTAACAGGAGACATTACTTACGGAGATTGGACACCAGCGAAGGAACTTGTGGCAGTAGCGTCACCAACAGCAACTGATATTCCAGCGGTAGCAAACTATATCGTAAGTACAGCAACAGTACCAGCGGTAACAGTTGCGGCAGAAGCAGATGATATCACAGAAACAGTAGTATATCGTAAAGCTAAACCAGTAACGATTACACCAACTGATAATGTTCCAAATGATGATCCATCTACACCAGTAGATCCTAACAACCCAATTCAACCAGGTAAACCAATTGATCCAAACAATCCAGATGGACCAAAATGGACTAAAGACTTGATTGATAAGTTAAGAGATGCTCGTTCAGAAACAGTAACACGTACAATTACGTACAAATACTCAGATGTAACAAGTGAACTAAAAGCTGAAGACGCTGCTAAAGCAGGTCAATTAGCAGCTGACACAGTTACAAACACAGTAACATTCAAACGTCCAGTAACAATCGATCCAATTACAAAAGAATTCACTTATGGAGATTGGGTAGCTACAAATGGAACTACATTAGCAGGTAAAGCTGATCTTCCAGTAGTAGCAGGATATGTTGCAACTGGTGATGTAGAAGCTTCTAAGAAAAATGTAGAAAACGTTAAAGCAACTGATAAAGATATTACTGAAAATGTAGTCTACAAAACAGTAGGTAAATATGTACCAGTAATTCCAGATGGAATCACACCTCCTGCAAATACAAACGTAGATCCAAAACCTTATAACAATGATCCACAAGATGGTTCAAAAGTTAAAGATCCAGATCCAACGAACCCAGTGGTACCAGGAACAACAACACCAATCGTTCCACAAATCCCAGGAACTACACCAGTAGGACCAGATGGAAAACCATTGAAACCAGTTGATTCAAACGATCTAAGTAAAGGATACGTACCACCAACACCAACAGATCCAACGAAAGATACATCAATTATCTACGTTAAAGACGGATCACAAGTAGCGGTAGTACACTTTGTGGATGAAAAAGGTAACTCAGTAAACGAATCAGTAGTTGAAACTGGAGATACCGGAAAAGAAATTAGCAAATCTAATGTAGACTCAATTAAAGCTAAATTAGAAGCTAAAGGATATGAAGTAGTAGCTCC
>NZ_CAMHZD010000014.1 GCF_946190065.1 Streptococcus mitis | reverse complement strand
TTCATAAGTTAATTTCATAATAAAAACACCCCAAAAGTTAGATTTTTATGTCTAACTTTTGGGGTGCAGTTCACATTCCCTCCTTTTGTATTTTTTATAAGTTCTTTTCTATAGAAAGCTTACATCATGCCGCCCATCATGCTTGGATCCATTGCTGGAGCCGGAGCTGCTGGTTCTGGTTTATTAGCTACGACTGCTTCTGTTGTTAAAATCAAGCTGGCTACAGACGCTGCATTTTGAAGGGCTGAACGACTCACTTTAACTGGGTCGATAATCCCTTGATCAATCATGTTGACCCATTCGCCAGTTGCTGCATTGAATCCTGTACCAAGCTCGGCATTTTTCAAACGATCGATAACGATAGAGCCTTCAAATCCTGCATTGTGGGCGATCTGACGAACAGGTTCTTCCAAAGCACGGAGAACAATATTGCGTCCTGTTGCTTCGTCTCCTGTTAATTCCAAATCAGCTACGGCAGGGATAACATTTACAAGGGCTGTTCCACCACCTGCAACGATTCCTTCTTCAACAGCTGCACGAGTAGCGTTGAGGGCATCTTCAATGCGTAGTTTCATTTCTTTCAACTCAGTTTCAGTTGCAGCTCCGACCTTGATGACTGCTACACCACCTGACAATTTTGCCAAGCGTTCTTGCAATTTTTCACGGTCAAATTCAGAAGTTGTCGTTTCGATTTGAGACTTGATAACCGCAACACGGTGAGAAATCGCTTCAGGATTTCCAGCGCCTTCTACGATAACCGTGCTATCTTTGTCCACAGTTACTCTCGCTGCTTGACCAAGTGCTTCAATTGTAGCATCTTTCAACTCAAGACCAAGGTCTTCTGTGATAACTGTTCCGCCTGTCAAGATGGCAATGTCTTCAAGCATGGCTTTGCGACGGTCACCAAAACCAGGTGCCTTAACGGCTACTACGTTGAAGGTTCCACGAATCTTGTTCAAAACAAGAGTTGGAAGAGCTTCGCCATCCACATCATCCGCAATAATCAAGAGTGGACGATTGCTTTGGAGAATACTTTCTAGGAGTGGCAAGATTTCTTGGATATTTGAAATCTTCTTGTCGGTAATCAAGATATATGGATTTTCAAGGTCAGCTACCATTTTTTCGCTATCTGTCACCATGTACTGTGAAAGATAACCGCGGTCAAACTGCATTCCTTCCACAACTTCAAGTTCTGTTTCCATACCACGTGACTCTTCGATAGTGATGACTCCGTCTTTGCCAACTTTTTCCATGGCTTCAGAAATGTACTCACCGACTTTTTCAGAACGAGAAGAGACAGCAGCAACTTGAGCGATAGCTTCTTTGTTGGCAACAGGAATAGCATTGTTTTTCAAGGCTTCAACTGCTGCAGCAACTGCTGTTTCAATCCCACGACGAATGCCAATTGGATTGGCACCTGCAGTGACGTTTTTGATTCCTTCACGGACGATAGCTTGGGTCAAGACTGTTGCAGTCGTAGTCCCGTCACCTGCGATATCATTGGTTTTAGAAGCTACTTCTGATACCAATTTGGCACCCATATTTTCAAAATGGTCTTCCAATTCGATTTCTTTGGCAATGGTCACACCGTCATTGGTAATCAAGGGTGAACCGAATGATTTTTCAAGAACGACATTACGACCTTTTGGTCCCAAGGTTACTTTAACAGTGTCTGCAAGGATATCGACACCACGGACCATAGCTGAACGGGCATCTGATGAAAATTTAATTTCTTTTGACATACTTACTTTCTCCTTCTATTCTTCAATGATAGCCAAGATGTTAGCTTCGCCTACGATGATGTACTTTTCATCACCATCTTTGACATCAATACCTGCGTGGGCTTCAACTAAGACACAGTCTCCAGCTTTAACACTTGGAGCAACCAAGTCACCGTTCAAGGTACGAACACCTTGTCCAGTAGCCACAACTTGAGCTGTTTTTGTTTTTTCTTGGGCTGAGCCTGCAAGGACAAAGCCTCCAACAGTTTGTTCTTTTTCTTCGATTTTTAAGACCACACGGTCCCCTAATGGTTTCAACATCTGCTTTCCTCCATAATGAGATAGATATCATTAGCACTCTTTATATTCGAGTGCTAATTCATAGTTCTATTGTATCACTTGGTCAAAAATAGTCAAGAAAAAAGTCTGACTTTTTCAAGATAAAAAGCCTGAGACCAACTCAGACTTTTCAATGTTTATACTCAATGAAAATCAAAGTGCAAACTAGGAAGCTAGCCGCAGGTTGCTCAAAGCACTGCTTTGAGGTTGTAGATAGAACTGACGAAGTCAGCTCAAAACATGGTTTTGAGGTTATAGATAAGACTGACGAAGTCAGTTACCTATACCTACGGCAAGGTGAAGCTGACGTGGTTTGAAGAGATCTTCGAAGAGTATTAAAATGGCAATTCTTCCTCTTCCAAGACCAAATCCGCCAAGTCTTGGCCTGCATTATTTTCACGCATGGCACGTTGGGCACGACTTTCCAAGAGTTGGAATCCTGTCACGAGAACTTCGGTCACATAATTCATTTGACCGTTTTTCTCAAAGCGACGGGTACGTAGTTCTCCATCAACTGAAACAAGACTACCCTTAGTTGCGTAGCTTGCCAAGCTTTCTGCTAATCTGCCCCATAAGACAATGTTGACAAAGTCAGCTTCGCGTTCACCATTTTGGTCTTTGTAACGACGATTCACAGCAATGGTTGCTCGCGCAACTGACTTATCATTGTTGGTTTTATGCAATTCTGGTGTAGACGTCAAGCGTCCAATCAAGATAACTTTATTATACATATTTTCTTCCTCCTACTTATCTATTCGTAGGAAATCAAAAAAAGTTACAGATATTTGTAACTTTTCGAGAAAATTTTTTACTTTTTATGAACCATGAAACCTGTCGCCTGTTGATTGGCCATAATGGTCATATCTGTAATCTGCACACGGCGAGGTTGACTGGTCACATAGACTACTGTGTCTGCAATATCCTGAGCTTGCAAGGCTTCTATTCCCTGATAAACCGTCGCAGCTCGTTCTTTATCACCGTGAAAACGTACCGTAGAAAAATCTGTTTCGACAATTCCAGGCTGAATGGTTGTCACCTTGATATCTGTTGCTATGGTATCAATTCGCAGACCATCTGAAAAGGTCTTAACTGCTGCCTTGGTAGCTGAGTAAACAGCGGCACCGGCATAGGCATAAATTCCTGCGGTTGAGCCCATATTGATGATATGTCCTTGATTGGCTTTTGCCATTGCTGGCAAGAAACAGCGAGTGACTGCCATCAAACCTTTGACATTAGTATCCAACATGGTCAGCATATCCAATTCTTCATAGTCTTGATAGGGAGCCAAGCCAAGAGCTAGTCCAGCGTTGTTGACCAAGATATCAATCCTCCCTATTGTTTCTAGAATATCAGAGCAGACAGTCTTGACCATGGTCATATCCGTCACATCCAGTGGAAAGATCCAAACTGTTTGATTTGGATATGTTGCTGCAAACTCTGACTTGAGAGCCTCTAATCTGTCTGTCCGTCGCCCTGTTAGAACAACATTCTCCCCCTGCTCCAGATAAGCACGCGCAATCGCTTCACCAATTCCTGATGTCGCTCCTGTAATCACAACATTTTTTGCCATCTTATTTCCTTCTATCTGGTCTATCAGATACTGACAAGTTCCTAGGCAGTCCAGTGCTTCACTGGGTCAAAGGGAGTTCCGACAACTTGGTCTTCTGATAATTCAAGCACCCCACGTTTTTGCGGAGCATTTGGCAAATGCAATTCACGAGGGCTACACATCATACCAAAACTCTTTTCGCCACGAAGTTCGCCTGGAAAAATGAGATTGCCTTTGGGCATCATAGCTCCAGGAAGAGCCACAATGGTTTTCAACCCGACACGTGCATTAGGAGCCCCTGCAACGATTTGCACTGTCTTGTCACTTGCGACTGCCACTTGGCAGATGTTGAGGTGGTCACTATCTGGATGAGCTACCATCTCGACAATTTCACCAACAACAAACTTAGGTTCCTTGTCATTAACAATTTCTTCTGCAAAACCTTCCGTTTGTAATTCTTGGTTCAAACGAGCAACTTGCTCATCTGTCAAAAAGACTTGACCGCGCTCTGCAATTTCAAATAAACTTGAAACTTCAAAAATATTCCAAGCTACTGTTTCCCCATTCTCTTTGAGGAAAATACGAGCTACCTTGCCTTTGCGCTCCACGTCCAGTTTGGCATCTCCGCTATTTTTCACGATGAGCATAAGGACATCGCCGACATGTTCTTTGTTATATGTAAAAATCATTATTTCTCTTTTCTCCTATTTCAGTCCTGCTAAAAAGTCATTGATTTGTTCCTTGCTTTTACGGTCACGATTGACAAAACGACCGATTTCCTTGTCTTTTTCTAGAACAACAAGACTAGGAATCCCGTAAACATCCCAGAGTTTTGCTAAATCCATATACTGGTCTCGGTCCACTCGAATAAAGGTGAACTCTGGATTGGTCTCCTCAATTTCTGGCAAGGCAGGATAGATATAACGACAATCACCACACCAGTCTGCCACAAAAAGAAAGACTTTTTTGCCATCTTTCTCTACTAAAGATGCCAATTCTTCTAAACTTGCTGGTTGTATCATAAGACTTCCTCCTCATAGACCAGGTCTTCATTTTCATAGACAAAGGTATAATGACGGCCATCCTCAAAAATGACGCCACCAACCAAGCTCTCCAGACTACTTTCATAAACTTGAACATAGAGGGTCGCAATTTCCCCCATATCTGAAAAATGATCTCGCACAATCTCTGTCAACTCTTCCTGAGTCTTCATGAGCTTACGGTCATCTGCAACTTTTTTCGTAGCAAGGGCAAGGCTTCCAATACCAAGCAGAGCCAAGCCTGCCATCCACATTTTTTTAGCTTTCATACCCTTCATTTTAACACAAAAAAGGCTTTAGGACAAATGAGGAAGCAACAGAAAACAAGTAAAAAGCCTCTTCCTTTAAGGAAAAGGACTTCTTATACTAGAGCAAACTAGGAAGCTAGCCGCAGGTTGCTCAAAGCACTGCTTTGAGGTTGTAGATAGAACTGACGAAGTCAGCTCAAAACACGGTTTTGAGGTTGTAGGTAAGGCGACACTGACGTGGTTTGAAGAGATTTTCGAAGGGTATGATTCTTATTGCCAGGCACCTGAGTTACCAACGTAGTAACCATCAGGTGTGTAGGTATTGCGAAGCATCTTACCTGATGAAGCTAGATAATACCACTTGCCATTATCTTTGACCCAATCATTCGCTAGCATGGCACCAGAAGAACTTACATAATACCATTCTCCCTTGTCATAAACCCAAGCGCTTGCTTTCATAGCTCCTGAAGTTGATAAATAGTACCACTTGCCTTGGTCGTAAAGCCAATCACTCGTAATCATGGCTCCTGATGATTTAAAGGCATACCAGTTGCTACCTTGATAGAGCCAAGTTTTATTGAACATGACCCCTTGATCATTCATAAAGTACCAAGTTCCCTTGTCCTTAACCCAATCCTTCTGCACTAATTGACCTTGTTTTTGATAGTACCAGTTTTGGTTTGATTTTAGCCAGCTTTCGGCTTTTACAATCGGATAAAGTTCTTTGAAAGATCCTCCATCATATTTACGACTGATAATTTTTAGTTTTTCAAGCTTCAACTCGCCATTGCCATAGTCTGCCCAAGCAAAGACTTTTTGACCATTGACAGTCTCTGGTAATGTAGCAGTGTAAGTCTTGGTTTGATAATCCCATTTAGCACCGAGGTAAGTGTATTGATCATTTGATTCTTCAATACGATAGTAGCCTCTCTTTCCACTATCATTATGAATATCATCCACAACTTTCGTTGACCAGGTCTTCACTTCGCTTCCGCTCTTGGCTTCTACCTTGATATCTCCTCTATAGCCATATGGAACATAGAAATTCAGGTAACGTCCCTCGACACCAATCATAGACTTGTCCTTTTCTTGGCCTAGAAAATTGACTGTCTGATCTTGACCATTGAGACTGACCGTCCACTCGATTTTCTCGGTTTTTGGCAAATCCAAGACTTTAATATCCACTTCATGACCATTATTAAACCGAAGAATCTTGCCATCTTGATACTGTACTCCACACTTAACAACCCATTCTTCTTTAAGTTCAAATGCCTGCCCTGAATGAGGAAAAGCCAGTAAAGCTAGACCAGCTAGAGACAAACCAAATAATGTGATTTTTTTCATTGTAGTTCCTCCTTAGTCGTTGTTATGTTAATTATATCACTATGTTTTTATTTTGCAACTCATATCCTAAATATGCAAGCAAAAAACCTCTGAGATTGTTCTCAAAGGTTTTGGTCTTGCTAATTACTGTTCTCAACTGCTGCAGTCACAAAGGCAGTGTAGAGTTCTTCTGGACGATTTGGACGGCTTGACAGTTCAGGGTGATACTGACAAGCTACAAAGAATTTATTTTCTGGAATTTCCACGATTTCTACCAAACGATTGTCTGGAGAAACACCTGAGAAGACAAAGCCTGCTGCTTCAAACTGATCACGGAAGGCGTTGTTAAACTCATAGCGGTGACGGTGACGACGTTGCACCACTTCTTGATTGTGATAAGCAGCCGCTGCCTTAGAGCCACGTTTCAACTTAGATGGATAAAGTCCCAAGCGAAGGGTTCCCCCCATATCCTCAACATCAATCTGATCACGCATGATATCAATGATAGGGTATTTTGTTTCTGGTGCAAGCTCTGCAGAATTAGCACCTTCAAGTCCCAAAACGTGACGAGCAAACTCGATACATGTCAACTGCATTCCCAAGCAGACTCCCAACATTGGAACATCATTCTCACGCGCATAGCGAATGGCTTGAATTTTCCCTTCAGTACCACGTTGGCCAAAACCACCTGGTACGATGATTCCGTCCGCATCAGACAAGAGTTCCGCCACATTCTCTGCTGTCACATCATTGGCATTGATCCAATTGATTTTAACTTCTGCGTCATTGGCATAACCAGAGTGTTTCAAGGCTTCGACCACTGAGATATAAGCATCTTGCAACTCCACATACTTACCAACAAGGGAAATCTTAACTTGTTTCTTGAGGTTCATGACCTTGTCCACCATGGCTGACCATTCTGTCATATCTGCTACTGGTGCGTCTAATTTCAAATGGTCACAGACAATTTGATCCATACCTTGTGCCTGCAAGTTCAATGGAATTTGGTAAAGGTGTTCAACATCCAACGATTCGATAACGGCTTCTGGTGCCACATCACAGAACTGGGCCAGTTTATTTTTAATTCCTTGACCAGCTGGCTCTTCTGTACGAATAACCAACATATTTGGCTGGATTCCCAATCCACGCAATTCTTTTACAGAGTGTTGAGTTGGTTTGGTCTTCATTTCACCAGCAGCCTTGAGATAAGGAAGCAAGGTTGTATGGATGTACATAACATTATCCGCCCCCACATCTGCCTTCATCTGACGAAGAGCCTCTAAGAATGGCAAGGACTCGATATCTCCTACTGTTCCACCCACCTCTGTAATAATGACATCAGAATCAGTCGTTAGAGCGGCACGCTTGATTTTTTCTTTCAAAGCATCTGTGATATGAGGGATAACCTGAACAGTTGCCCCAAGGTATTCTCCACGACGTTCCTTACGAAGAACTTCACTGTAAATTTTACCAGTTGTCACGTTGGAATATTTGTTGAGATTGATATCGATGAAACGTTCATAGTGGCCCAAGTCCAAATCTGTCTCAGCTCCATCATCTGTCACAAAGACTTCTCCGTGCTGGTAAGGGCTCATAGTTCCCGGATCAATATTGATATAAGGGTCAAATTTTTGAATGGTTACTTTGAGACCACGATTTTTCAAGAGACGGCCCAGACTCGCTGCGACAATCCCTTTCCCAATAGACGATACCACACCACCAGTTACAAAAATATATTTCGTTGACATAGATTCCTCTTTCTAAAATGCTCAAGGTCTTGTCAACTACGAGGGGACATAGAAAACAAGACCCTACTAATAAGAATAATCTGGGACAACTGCACCAGATTCACAACTAAAATACAAGAAAATAACTTCTTGAAAAAACAAAAATAGCTCCCTAAGAACTAGGGAGCCCCGACCTCTAAAAGAGGTGCCCGAACAATATGATACCTAAAAATAGGATAATTGTCAATAGCTAATTTTTATTCCTCGATGTTTTCAGTATCATCATCTGAAAACTCGTCGTCTTCTTCGTTGAGATCCACGTCTTCACCCAAGTCATCAGGGGCAATCTCGTTAATTTCTGCATCGTAAGCTTCCACTTCATTTTTCTCATCATCTGGATTTTCATCATCGTATGAAAGAGCTGGATCTGCTTCGTATGCATCTTCGTCTTCTGGATCATCTGCATTGTAGTCAATAGCATCTGAATCACCATCCATGAAGGCATTGACGCGTTTTTTCTTAGCTTTTGGTGCTACTTCATCGTCGTCATTTTCTTCAAGAGCGATAATTTCTTCGTCAATCTCGTCCACACCATACCATGAACGAAGACCCCATTTGTTGTCTCCAAGTGAGATGAAGCTACCGTCAAAGTTCAACTCTGTGTAAAACAAAGGCAAGGCTTCACGGATATCGCTGTTTGATGTTCCAAGGTAGTTTTGAATTTCGTTTACAAGATCGCTAAAATGCATCTCATGATCGCGACCACGAAGTTCCAAGATAGCACGCGCTACCTCAATCATAGATAGTTCACTTTTTTCTTGCCCAGCAAATACTTCTAATTCCAAAGCGTTTCTCCTCATTTATACTACTATCGCCAGAGCGAACAGACTCTGACCTCATTTTATCATTTACTCTTTATTTTACGATAATTTTGCAGAATAGTCAAAGGTTAAATGGGAGAAAGTGACAGGACTTTTTATTTCTTTGCTACCCAGCCGATGGCATCGTGAGGTGGAGATATAGAAGCAAATTGACTAAGTTTGTTATACAGCTTCCTACTTCTATAAATCTAGTTTCTCTCTCAAATCTCTTAACTTACTTCTGTGTGTATCTAAATCATTTTCAAATATTTTTATCCTGGGATCTTCATTAGATACAATATAGAAGCATTTTTTTCTATGATCAAATGCTTCCCTAACATGTGCTAAAGCGTTTCGAATCTTTCTTTGTTCATTCCACAATGTATGAATATCTTGAGGAATATTCTCTTTTGTACAAAAATAACCTATCTGTTCATCATACTTGCCAGCTATCCCTTTTTCTCTTAAATGATATTCGATCTCAGCATGTTCACACATATACATTCCTCGAATAGCGTTTAATTCGTCCCATCTAGCTAATCCAATATCTATAGAATCTTTAAATTTCTGTTTAACATCTTCAACCGAATTCTTATCATCTACCGCAATAGATATAAATGAAAAATTAGTAAAAAGGTTAATATTATTCTCATCTTGCAATTTTTCAACAACTTTTTGAGATATTGTTGAATACTCATTTCGAGAATATAATACAAAAAAACGCTTATAATTTTTTGATTTTCTCACTTCAACTAAATAATCTAAACCCTTTTCAGCATCTACTCCTCCCCCTAAATCAAAGTCAGAAATAAAAAAGTCATATCGTTGTTCCCCACCTCTTGTCGTCAATAAGTCTTTTGCTTCACTAATATTAGTAACAACTTTGATAATAGGTTGGTATCCCTTAGATTGTATATGTTGTTCTACCGCTTCAACTCTTCCCTGATGAGACCTTCTATTCGCACCAGTTATAGAATCTTCTAGCCAAATTACTCTCACTTCATTTCTCAATTTCAGTTACCCCATTTTTATTTCAAAATTAACAGTTAATGCATCTTGCGATACATATATTTCCCAGTTGTACTCGTCACAAATTTCTTTAACCAAATATAATCCGACACCTGTTCCAAAATTTTTTGAACTGATTCCTAGGTCAAATATCTTTTCAATAGGTTCTATCTTTATTGGTGCTGTGTCTGAGCTAATAACAAATTTATTTTCATTATCTAAAAAAGAACACTTTATAAAGGTTGCACCGTTATCAATAGCATTTGAAATTAAATTGTCTACTAAAATTGCAAACTCAAAAACATCTATTTCTTTTCCATATTCTCCAGGACCTATCTCATCAATAATCCTGTTTCTATGTGGACTAACCTTAAGATAGCTCTTTAAATATGACTTAATATCAATTAGTTGCTTACCTATTAAATCATAAGTACCTAATTTCAAAAACTGTCTTTTTATAGTACTAAGACGATCCGCACTTCTTTTAAAATCAATAATATATTCACTGACTCTATCATATTCATTAGTTTTTCGAAAATCTTCAGCTAAATCACTAATTGTATAAACTAAGTTATCGCTAATTGTATTTAATTCATGAACAAATAATTCCTGTTTTTCTGGATCTTTTTCTTGTAACATTACTTTTTGAAGGGTATTTTGTGTTTCTAATTGATCATTTGTTTCTATCAAGTGTTCATTTTTTTGTTCCAGTATCTCAACCTTTTGTTCAGCTATTCTTTTTTCTCTTTCTTCCTGTCGTCGAGCCTCTCTTTCTTTCCTTCTTTCTTCCCTCTCTATTTCAAGTTTTCTTTCATCTTCCATGCGATCTTCAGCACTAATTTGCGTAGCAATTTTATTTCTTTCACTAATTAACTTACTAATAATTGGTTTCAAAATATTAATTAGTAGCTTAACTCGTTCATCTTCTCTTGAAAATCCTTCACGAGAGGATGTTGAAATATCTTCAAGTTCATCATTATCCAAGATATCGAAGGATATTTCTCCTTCTAAATAGACTCTCATAGCTTGAGTATTATCTAAATACTCAAGAAAATTTTCCACTGCTAACTTATCACGGACATATAATTTCAACCTGTTAGGTTTGTGAACATCATTTTTTACAAAATTTGGATCATTTTGCCTAGCCTCATTTGTATTTATTGTCGAATGGATACCAATCCAACCTTTTAATTCATAAGGAAAAAACTTAGATTTTCCAGAAGTAGTTATGAACCTTTCTCTACCTTCTATATTTTTAAAATCTTCTTTTGAAAATTTGACAACATCCCTACGTTTGGTCCTAAACTCAGGATATTTGCTATTTGGAATTAGTACACTTTTCGATAACTTATTGGATAAATTATTTTCTAAATCATTTTCAAAAAAGGCAAAAAAGTTTTTGAACGCTATTTTTTTCTCTACTTTTTCAAATGTTCTTCTTTGCCGAGAATCTGTTATATAGGCAACTTCTATCCCAGCATTAATATTATCTAAAAGATAGTAATCAGCCAAGCGAAGTTTTAAAGATTCGAATTTTGTCTCAGCAAATCCTGACATATTCACATCTACTAATTTAACAAGAGTTCCTGTATCATATTGTTCCCATAATTCTCTATTTTCAATTCCAACTTCCGAAGCATTTACTCTTATTAACTCTGGAACATCATTATCATTTTTATCAGTTGAATCTAACATCCATGCAGTTGTGACACCCGCTTTTTTTGAAACAATATAGTACTTTTTAGATAGAAATAACGTAGCTAGTTTACCTATCCCCTTGCGTCCTTTAATTTTATCTGACAATTCATTTTCAGACAAACGCTTATTCCTGCCTATTAATGCATATTTTGTAGCTAAGTCATTATAAGACATGCCACTTCCATTATCTATTATTTCCAAAATAGATTTTTTCTTATTAATAGAATTAATATATAATTTTACATTTGTTGCACCAGCATCTAATCCATTTGCTACAAGTTCAGAAATAGCACTCCATCTATTAGTATACATTTGTTTACCAAGTAAATTCAAAGCATAGTATGAAAAATTGAATTGTATTGTATTTTTTTCTGACATATTAATTCCTTTTTACAAATTATTTTCTTCAAAGAAATCTTTTATTCTATTAGCTAAATGAATACTTAAAATTGGAGGAACAGCATTTCCAATCTGGGTATTAATTGCTTGTAGACCTCCGACAAACTTATAATTATCTGGAAAAGACTGTATTCTTGCACCTTCCCTTGCAGTCAAAGCTCTATTTTGACTAGGATGAATGCACCGTAAGGAAGATGGTGTTGATAAATTATTTGTTATGGTTGTTGAAGGTCTATCCCACCACAATCGACCATAAGTATTACGATATCCTGAGGTTAAATATAGTTCTCTATCTAACAATCCATCTTCTACCATTCTATTTATATCATTCTTACCTTGTCCTTCCTTAAGTACAGCCATAATTTTCTGCAATCTTTGTCCATGATTACGACTTACATGATTAAATAATTGATCTTGATTACCTCTCATTAAAATTTGATAATCTGTTTGTGGATCTTCCACATATTGGTCCGCTCTGTCATTATTTCCTAAACTAGGTAAATCTCCAATAGCATCTCTTAAATTGAAGGGATTTTCAGAAGTACACTTTTCTGGAAAACTCCATTCAAACTCAATATTTAAATCATTTCTTACACCAATCAAAAAGACGCGTTCTCTATTTTGTGGAACACCGTAATCCTTAGCATTAAGTAATTTTGTATAAACTTTATATCCATGAACATCTCCAAAGCTAGATAAATCTTTAAAACTTTCTTTTACATTTCGAATAATTGGTCCATTTTGCTCGTTTTTCATGGTTAACAAACCATAAACATTTTCAAAAACAAACATTTTAGGTTGGATAAATGAAAGTATCCTTCTATATTCACGGTACATTTTTGCTCTCTTATCATACTGTCTCTTGCCAACCGTGCTAAATGATTGACATGGTGGACCACCTATAACTAAATCAACTCCTTTAAAATTGATTCCATTTTTCTTCAAAAATAATTTATCAATATTCGCAATATCATCTTCTATCATGGTAATCTTTGGATAATTTTGTCTAAATGCTTCAGCAGCATCAGAATTAAACTCATTAGCAAATCGAATATTAAAATCTTCTCTAGAAACAAAAACATTATTTTCAATTTTTTTCTGAAAACCAAAGGTTAAACCTCCAGCCCCAGAAAATAAATCAATTACATTAATCATAATTTATCCTTTTTAAACTCTAGTAAGACTATTATACCAAAAAAACACGGCTCATCACCGTGTTTCTATGTTTATTTCACCAACTTCTTCATCTCATCAATACGTGCTACGGTCGCATCGTATTTAGCTTGGTAGTCGGCTTGTTTGTCGCGTTCTTTTTGGACGACTTCTGGTTTGGCATTGGCTACGAAGCGTTCGTTAGAGAGCTTCTTGCCGACCATGTCCAGTTCTTTTTGCCATTTAGCGAGTTCCTTGTCGAGACGAGCTAGCTCTTCTTCGACATTAAGAAGGTCTGCGAGCGGCAGGTAGATTTCTGCTCCTGTGATGACGCTTGACATAGCGAGTTCAGGTGCAGGGATGGTTGATGCGATTTCCAAGTGTTCTGGATTTGTGAAGCGTTTGATGTAGTTGACATTGCTGTTAAAGAAGGCTTCCAAGTCACTATCGCTAGTCTTAACAAGGATGGTGATAGGCTTGCTTGGAGCTACGTTTACTTCAGCACGCGCATTACGAACGGCACGAATCAAGTCTTTGAGGCTTTCCACACCAGTGTGGGCAACAAGGTCTTCAAAGGCTGGGTTGACAGTTGGGTATTCTGCTGTCACGATAGAGCCTTCTGAGATTTGTCCAAAGATTTCCTCTGTCACAAATGGCATGATTGGGTGAAGGAGACGAAGGATCTTGTCCAGAGTGTAAAGGAGAACAGAGCGTGTGATGACTTTCTCTTCTTCGTTGTCGCTATAAAGGACTTCCTTAGTCAATTCAACGTACCAGTCCGCAAACTCATCCCAGATGAAGTTGTAGAGGATGTGTCCAGCGACACCAAATTCAAACTTATCAAAATTGGCAGTAGCTTTTCCGATGGTTTCATTGAGGTTGTGGAGAATCCAACGGTCTGTGACATTTCCAGCTTCCTTGTTGGCAACTTTTTCGACATTGGCAGTTGCTTGCTCAAGGGTCAATCCTTCATTGTTCATGAGGATGTAGCGAGAGATGTTCCAGATTTTGTTAATGAAGTTCCATGAAGCATCCATTTTCTCGTAAGAGAAGCGCACGTCTTGTCCTGGTGCAGAACCATTTGAAAGGAACCAACGAAGGGCATCGGCACCGTATTTCTCGATGACATCCATTGGGTCAATCCCGTTACCGAGTGACTTAGACATCTTGCGTCCTTGCTCGTCACGGATAAGACCATGGATAAGGACATTTTGGAATGGCTGACGACCAGTGAATTCCAAAGATTGGAAGATCATACGAGACACCCAGAAGAAGATGATGTCGTAACCTGTTACCAAGGTTGAAGTTGGGAAGTAACGTTTGAAGTCTTCTGAATCGACATCAGGCCAGCCCATAGTTGAGAATGACCAAAGGGCAGAACTGAACCAAGTGTCCAAGACATCTTCGTCCTGAGTCCAACCGTCACCTTCTGGAGCTTCTTCACCGACGTACATTTCACCCTCAGCATTGTACCAAGCAGGGATTTGGTGACCCCACCAGAGCTGACGAGAGATTACCCAGTCGTGGACATTTTCCATCCATTGGAGGAAGGTATCGTTGAAACGAGGTGGGTAGAATTCTACCTTGTCTTCTGTATCTTGATTAGCAATAGCATTTTTGGCCAATTGATCCATCTTGACGAACCACTGAGTAGACAAGCGTGGTTCGACCACAACACCTGTACGCTCTGAGTGACCAACACTGTGGACACGTTTTTCGATTTTAACAAGGGCACCGATTTCTTCCAACTTAGCAACGACTGCTTTACGAGCTTCAAAACGGTCCATACCTGCAAATTCAAAGGCAAGCTCATTCATAGTTCCGTCGTCGTTCATGACGTTAACTTGTGGCAAGTTGTGGCGTTGGCCAACCAAGAAGTCGTTTGGATCGTGGGCAGGCGTGATTTTCACGACACCTGTACCAAACTCAGGGTCTGCGTGCTCATCCCCAACGATTGGGATCAATTTATTAGCGATTGGAAGAATAACATTTTTACCAATCAAATCCTTGTAGCGTGGGTCTTCTGGATTGACCGCAACCGCAACGTCCCCAAACATAGTCTCAGGACGAGTTGTCGCAACTTCAAGGGCGCGTGAGCCGTCTTCCAACATGTAGTTCATGTGATAGAAGGCACCTTCAACGTCCTTGTGAATCACCTCGATATCAGAAAGAGCTGTACGAGCTGCTGGGTCCCAGTTGATAATAAATTCACCACGGTAGATCCAACCTTTCTTGTAAAGGTCCACAAAGACCTTACGAACAGCTTTTGACAAACCTTCGTCAAGAGTGAAACGCTCGCGAGAATAGTCTACAGAGAGCCCCATCTTGCCCCATTGTTCCTTGATGGTAGTGGCATACTCGTCTTTCCATTCCCAGACTTTTTCCAAGAATTTTTCACGACCGAGGTCATAGCGGCTGATGCCCTCTCCACGCAAGCGCTCCTCTACCTTAGCCTGAGTCGCAATACCAGCGTGGTCCATACCAGGAAGCCAAAGCGTATCAAAACCTTGCATGCGTTTTTGACGGATGATGATATCTTGCAAAGTCGTATCCCAAGCGTGACCAAGGTGAAGTTTCCCAGTTACGTTTGGTGGCGGAATGACGATTGAATAAGGCTTAGCCTTTTGGTCTCCTGAAGGCTTGAAAACATCAGCGTCAAGCCATTTTTGGTAACGACCAGCCTCAACCTCGGCTGGATTGTATTTAGGTGAAAGTTCTTTAGACATGTGTTTGTCCTTTCTCTATTTTGTTCATTTTATTTTGAATTTGCTTAGCAGCTTCTTCTGCTGATAAATTCGTATTATTTATTTTAAAGTAGTGGTGCAACTCATTTGGTTGATGTTGAGAATTTAATTGAAGTGTTTCAGCAGTCTCTAAAATTTCTCTTTCAGATACCTCAATATGTCGTTTTAAGGGTTTGTGCTTTAATCGATTCTCCGTTCGATTTCGACGTATGCGCTCTTCAAGACTTGTTTCCAACTCAACAAAAAGAATATCTTGATGATAATCATCCAACAAATTCTGAATTTGCTTTAAATACATCAGCTGGTACTGATTTGAAAAATCAATTACGTCAGTTAAAATTACTGATCTCTGATTTCTTGCACTTGCTCCAAGGAAAGAAAAGGTAATTCCACGAACAAATTCCCACATCTCCTCTGTATAATCCTGATAGATTTCTAGTGCAAAATCGATAGCTTGATGGTTATAAAAGAGGGTAGAATCCGTCAGTCGAGACACTTCTTGACCAATGGTCATTTTCCCTGAGGCCGGAGCACCAATGATGAAAAGATGCATCAATTCACCTCCCACTCACTCCTCAACAAGCCATATATCAGACTGTCACAGCGGTTTCCTTGAATATCTTTACGGTCTCTTATGCGAGCTTCAAGAATAAATCCAAGTTTTTCTGCGACTCGTTGACTTTGGAGATTGTGACCAAAACAACTCAGCTCAATCTTGTGAAGACCTAGTTCTCTAAAAGCTAGGTCAATCAAAGCTCGCGCTGCTTCTGGTGCATAGCCTCGACCCCAGTAGTCTGGGTGCAAGGTATAGCCAATCTCTAGCACATCATCCGCATGGCGATGGTTGAAATCAACAGAACCAATGACTTTATTGGTTCCTTTGACGACAATCCCATAGCCAGCTGGGAGATTGTCCTTTTGATTGCGTTCTGGAAGGATATGCTCCAGATAGTAAACCTCATCTTCAAGGGTTTTGACTGGAGGAAAGCCTGCTGGATAGGCGACCTCTGGCAAACTAGCATAGGCATGGATATCTTCAGCGTCAGTCACTGTACGAACTCGTAGGACGAGTCGTTCGGTTTCTAATCGTTCTGGTAACTCAGCTCTTGTCATCCTTCTTCCTCGCTTTTTTGATGAAGCTCCCCTTAATATCTACACGCTTGTCCAGATAACGATAGACGCGCTGATATCCATCTCCCATGAAATATGTTGGGGCAAACAGTTCATTTCTAAAATGCCCCTTTTCATCCAAAAGTTCTGGGTCAACAAGTCGCTCAACAATCTTAGCAAAGATATGGCAGATTCCATCTTCCTCGATAATCCGATCTACCTGACAATCCAAAACGACTGGACAATCCTCTAAAATCGGTGCCTGAGTTCGTTCAGAAATTTCATAATGCACTCCCAAACGTTCCAATTTCTCCTGATGACTGATAAAACCAGCCTGCTCCATCTCGAGCATGATATTTTCATCAGGAATATTCACAGTAAATTTTTGATAATGTTTAATTTGCTCTGCAACATTCTCTCTCGCAACGACTCCAATCACAATCCAATCTCCTAGACTATAAGAGGAACTACAGGTCGTGATGTTATATCCAAAATTCTGATCTTGATATCCTAAAATAAAAACAGGAAAGCCATAGTATAGTTTATTAGTTTTAAATGATTGTTTCATAACAACCTCCTTTGCCTAAGACACAAAAAATCGCCCCTGCCATCTACGTGACAGGGACGAATGTGTTTATCCGCGGTACCACCCAATTTCGGGCCAAGCCCGCAACTCTCGTCTTTAAAATAAAAAGACACTTTTATTTCAATTTTTCATCCATTAGCAACTAGTTTTGACACATTTGTGGACTTCTCAGCACCGCCACTTTCTGTAAAACGTGGGATTCAAAACACCTCTAATGGCTCTATTGTAGCAAGATTTTGACGGAAATGCAAGGCACAAGAAATATTACTTGAACTTGATGCCGTTTTCTTTCAATTTCTTGATGGTAGCTGGGCCGATTCCTTTCAAGGCAAGGAGTTCTTTTTCAGTCCAGTTTTTGAAATCTGAAGCAGACTTAATTCCTTCATCATAGAAAGTTTTGGCACGGTCAAGTGGAAGTCCACCCAAGTTTGCTGCAAAATCTTCTACAGAATTGGCTACTTTTTGAGCTTGCTCTTTGGTAGCTTCTACTGCTTGTTCAACTTTTTTAGAAACAGCCTTACCAGCTTGGCTTGCTGACTGTTCTGCACGTTTTACGACTTTTTTTGTCTCTTCTACAACCTTAGTCACAGTATTTGAAAAGGCACCTGCACGACGGAGGCTATTTCGTAATTGTTTTTTACGATTGAGTTTCTTTGACATGATAAAATCCTTTCAATAAAAAATCCCTGCTCTGACAAGGATTTAATATAAATATTCTATCAAGATTTTAGTAAAAAATCAAGAATCTTTCTCGTTTAATAATTTCGCTCACCAAACAAGCCATCTGGCAAATCATGGAATCCCTTGCCTGCCTTGAAGTTTTCAAACTTACCAAGCAAGAACTGATAAGCATCCAAGCGACTTTCGTATCGAATCATGGCATCTTTGGCACGCTCATCTTGGTCTTCTTCATAGACTTTTTGGCTTTCCTTGTGCGCCATGTCGTTAATCATAATCTGGGTATTGACCCAGGCTTCAAATTCCTTCATAAATTCTTGTTCGTAACTCATTTTTTCTCCTTATTCTAATCCACGGAAATAGTCCGTGTCAATCTCACGGTAGGGCTGGATATCCTGAACGTATTCCAACACACCTTGGAATTCTCCCTCTTCATCGTGCACTGCTGCGTAAGTGATGTGGACAAATTTACCTCGCGACTCAGACTTGAACCACATTTCATACTTGTCCTTGATTCCCTCACGAAGTCCCTTCATGATGGTCTTGACCTTATCCAAGTACTTAGGCGGATGGCAGAGTTCGACATTGCGCCCAACTTGAGACGGTGTTCGTTTGAAAATCATCTCATCAGCTGGCGTATTGTCATTGTAATACTGGAAAATATCGTCTTTATTGACAAAAGTAATCTCCATAGGGAGGTGATTGAGGATGAGATTGGCCTGCTCGACCGAGAGATAGCCATTGCCAAAAGCCTGTTGACTATGACGGTCCAGCACTGCTCCCTTTTCCTTAGGGGTAAAGGTAATGGTGAACTGGCCTTCTGGTGTATCTATGACTTGTTGAACCTGGCCTTCTGCCGTATCTAACTGTACAGTCTCCTCTGCAATCTTTTCCTCAACAAAACTCTGTCTTTCTGGCACCCATTTTTCAGACGGACGAATGATGGCATAACCATAGGCGTCACTCTCCTCCGCAATCTGAAGCCAGTCATCCTGAGTAAAGGATTCAAGGAGAATCATGAGAAGGATGGACTCTTCCTTGAAAATCATACTTTCAAACTCTGTCGCAAAAGATTCAAAAGCTTCCTTTACAGTGGAAATCGACACTTCTGGCAATGACTTGGCTGTCGCTAAAGCTGTTTGAAATAGTTCCCTAATCTGGTCATCCACTCCCCACATAACTTTTGGAGGTGAATCGTGTCCATAGCGCTCCATGATAGGAAAGAAGAGTTCTTCCTTACGTTGGTAATGGATATCAAATTGACCCACAAGTCCCATCTGACGGATCAAACCCTTACGCATCTCCGAAAGCATTTCCTCGTCTTCCATAGACTCATAGGTATCTAACAACCTCCGAATGCGAATTAAAGCTGCACGGAGAGCCAGATTTTCTTCCTTGAAGACCCGAACGGGGTGGCCTGGATGCTCAGTATCTGCAACTTCGACACCCTTAACAGCATTTTTAAAAAGATTGGCATGGACATCACAGAGTTCCATAACATCTTCAAAGGTGACACCTGAGTCTGAGTTCATCAGCTCGTGCTCCATAAGAGAAATCTCGATGGCCGAAACACCTGTAAAGGTCGCATCAAAGCGCTCCTGAACTGATTCAGGAGAGGCGCCATTATGCAATTCTAACAAAATATCCCGTAGGATATGAATCCGTTCATCTGCCATTAGTCTAATCCAATCACTTCATAGCCGTTCGCTTCTAGTGTGCGGACAATCTTGTCCATAGGAGTTCCTTCAAGCTTAGAACCCTGTTTGAGCGATACTTTGCGACCGACTGTGTTGCGCATCAAGGAATTAGCAAGTGGTTTAAAACCAAGCTCCACTAGGATTTCCAAGACTTCTGGATGCTTATCCACCACTTCTGCAACAGGAATTGACACATCGATGATATTGTCCATGACGACCTCCATTGAATATTCTAAAATGATTTTACTGCTTATATTATACCATATGGAAAGAGATTAAAAAACTAGCAGTACAAGACTTGCTAGTTCTCTGCGACTTGGATTACGGACTAAATAAGTTTAAAGAACCAATCCAATATTTTAAATAATAGCTTGTATAACAGCAATTGGACTGCAAAAGAGATGATCATCCAAAAGAATTTCACAATCCCAAAAATTGGTTTGATAAAAATAATGGCAAGAAGACCCAAAAAAAATTTCATTCTCTCTCCTCTGGCTTAATGAGCCACCGAGCCGTATCCATTAACTTGTCTGCAATAAAGAGTTTCCCTAGACCGACAACGACATTATCATCTTTCTTTATCGTTTTCATCACTTTTACACCTTGCATGGTTAAAAAGTAATTCCCGTAAGTTTTAGCTAGAATTTTTATGAGTCCCATCTTATCTTCCCTCGTTTAACTACAGTCTCAAAATATTAACGATACCAGTCTTGCTGGCTATTACTGAAAAATCGTTTTATCTCACTCTTTTCATTTCCTATAATATCATACAAGCTAAATTTTATAAAGCTTTTTAATAATTTTTAAGTATAGAAAGATTCCTCAGTATGTTTTGTAGCCATTTCCCCACTAAAAAAGAGGGTTGCCCCTCTTCTTAGTTCTTATCCAGATTGCGTAGCATTTCGTCAATCTTGTTTCCATATTCGATAGATTCATCTTTGACGAAGGTCAAATCTGGGATTTTGTACAATTTCAAATTGCGACCAAGTTCACGTTTGATAGTACCAGTTGCTTTTTCAAGACCGATTTGGGCTTTTTGATTATCTGAAGCAAGGTTACTCAAAATGGTGTAGTAAACCTTGGCAACAGACAAGTCCCCCAGCATCTGAACATCTGTGATGGTCACGCCTTGGACACGCGGATCACGGACTTTCTTTTGCAAAATCTCATTGACTTCACGCTTGATTTCCATGCCCACACGATCCGTACGGAAATGATTTGCCATGATATTCCTTTCTCTACTTTGAACCAAAAGCTAGGCCAGCAGACCTAGCTATTTTTAAACCTATTGATTCTCATTTCAAATTGAAACGAAGTTCAATTTGAAATCATCCGCTTCTTTCGCTGTGGTGAAAGTGATGGAACTGATTTATCAGTCCCATCACAGGGGATTTTTGAGACCCTAGGCTTCAAAAATAAGCAATGAAACCATCGGTTTGCTTGCGTCCCTCACCAGCTAAGAAAGGAGCAAAAATCTTATCTTAACGTTTGATTTCTTCCATAACATAAGCCTCAATCACATCATCAGTCTTGATGTCATTGTAGCCATCGATCATCAATCCACCTTCACGACCGTTTGTAACTTCTTTGACGTCGTCTTTGTAGTGTTTCAAGCTTGCAAGTTCACCATCATAGATAACGACACCGTCACGGATAACACGGACTTTAGAGTCACGGGTAACCTTACCGTTGATAACCATGAATCCACCGATAGTTCCCACTTTAGACACCTTGAAGGTTTCACGAATAACTGCTTCACCGATAACTTTTTCTTCGAATTCTGGATCAAGCATCCCTTTCATAGCTTCTTCCATCTCTTCGATAACCTTATAGATAATGCTGTGGAGACGGATTTCAACATCGTCAGCTTCTGCTTGTTGACGTGCTTGTGGTGTAGGGCGTACGTTGAAACCAACGATAAAGGCATTTGAAGCCTCGGCAAGGGTCACGTCAGATTCATTAATTGCACCAACTGCCGAGTGGACGATGGTAACTTTGACACCTTCTACGTCGATCTTTTGAAGTGAGGCAGAAAGGGCTTCAACAGAACCTTGTACGTCGGCCTTGATGATAACATTAACTGATTTGAGTTCACCAGCTTTAAGCGTATCAAAGAGGTTTTCAAGGCTGACACGTTGGGTAGCTTGACGTTGTTTCATAAGGGCACGTTTGGCACGCTCTTCACCTGCTGCACGCGCAGATTTTTCATCCTCGTAAACAGCAAAGTGGTCACCCGCCATTGGCGCTTCATTCAAACCTGTAATAGAAACTGGTGTTGATGGTCCAGCAACTTTAACACGACGACCAAGGTCATTGGTCATAGCACGGACACGCCCGAAGGTATTTCCGACAACGATTGGGTCTTGAACATTCAAGGTACCTTGTTGAACAAGAAGGGTTGCGACCGCACCTTTTCCTTTATCCAAGCGTGCTTCGATAACTGTACCGATCGCACGAACTGTTGGGTCTGCCTTAAGCTCTTGGATTTCAGCCACAAGAAGGACTGTTTCCAACAATTCTTCGATGTTTTGATTGAATTTAGCTGAGATTTCAACAAATTCAGAATCTCCACCCCAAGCAGTTGACATAACCCCATGTTCTGCCAATTCACCGATAACGCGTTCTGGGTTGGCACCTGGTTTATCAATCTTGTTAATGGCTACGATGATTGGAACGTTGGCCGCTTTTGAGTGGTTGATGGCTTCGATAGTCTGAGGCATAACCCCGTCATCTGCCGCTACGACCAAGATAGTAATATCGGTAACAGATGCACCACGCGCACGCATAGATGTAAAGGCCGCGTGTCCTGGTGTATCAAGGAAGGTAATCTTCTTACCATTTTCCACAATTTGGTAGGCACCGATATGCTGAGTGATACCACCTGCTTCACCTGTCGCAACACGAGAGTTACGAAGGGTATCTAAGAGTGTTGTTTTACCATGGTCAACGTGTCCCATGATAGTTACAACTGGTGGACGCTCAACCAATTCATCTTCATTGAGATAACCATCTTCGACAAAGAAACGTTCGATGTCGGCATTATCCACTTCAACTTTTTGTTTGGCTTCGATACCATAATCCACCATGAGGAGTTCAATTGTTTCCCCATCCAAGGATTGGTTTTGTGTGGCCATGACACCCATCATGAAAAGTTTCTTAACGATTTCAGCTGGTTCACGTTTGATACGTTTTGCGATTTCCGCAACGGTCATACCATCTGTATATTCAAATTCTGTTGGCAATTCATGGAATTTACGTTCTGTAACAGGTTTTGGAGCCTGATTACGGTTGTTCTTGTTATTGCCTTTTTTGTTCTTCTTGTTATTATTCCAGTTACTATTCTTTTGATTTCTCACTTGATTTTGACTACTTCGATTCTTTTGTTGTTTTCTAGGACCATCTTCTTCGCGATCGTAATCATCGCGTTCTTTGTCTGGTCGGGCTTGCTTCTTACGACGTGTATCCACTGCAGGTTCTTTTTTCTCAGGGACGACTTCAACCACTGCTTGAACTTGCTGTGCTTGTTGCGCTTGTTCAGCTAACTTAGCCACTTCTTCAAAGATTTCCTCTGGCTCCTTGCGTTTGTTAGCTTGGGCTAAGGCTTCTTTGGCAGCCTGAGTCTGTTTGAAACGTTCCTCACTTGAACGGGCGTACTCTGCATTTTGCTCTGCTTTGAGGGCTGCTGCACGGGCTTTAAAGTCAATACGTGGAGCCGCTTGATTTGGACGTTTGTCCTCTTGTTGACGGCGCTCATTTCCACGATTTTGCTGACCTTGCTGTTTCTTAGCTTGGTCATTAAAGCGACGATTGTCGCGGTTGCCTTGACCAGGTTTACCACCATTACGGCCGTCATTTTTCTGACGGTTTCCGTTTTGTTGTTGGTCACGGTTATTGCCCTTATTTTGCTTGCGTCGTTCTGCCTGCTCTTTGGCACGGGCTTCACGCTCAGCCTTGAAATTACGGCTTTGCGGCTTAGCTGCTACTTTTTCTGTCTTCGGAGCAACTTGCTCAGCAGGTTTTGCCTCTTCCTTAACTACAGCTGGTTTAGCTGGTTCAGATTTTTCGGCTTTCTTTTCTGCACTTGCTTTTGGTGCTGCAGGTTTTGCTTCTGCTTTCGGAGCAGCTGCAGGCTTAAAGCTGGCAGCGATTTTTGCAGCGACAGCTTCTTCCACACTTGATGAGTGGCTTTTCACATCCAAGCCCAACTCTTTTGCACGCGCTACAACTTCTTTACTTTCTTTTCCAAGTTCTTTTGCGATTTCGTACAATCTTTTCTTAGACAAATCATGTCCTCCTCTTCTATTCCATAAGAGACCTCATTTTCTTTGTAAATCCAGCATCTGTTACAGCCAAAACCTTTCTCGATTTTCCGACTGCTATGCTTAATTCCAGTGTTGAAAACACGGTTACAATTTCTACTTGATAATAATGACTTTTATCTTGAATCTTCTTGGTTAGATTGGGTCCAGCATCATGGGCTAGAAAGACCAACTTGGCCTTGCCGTCTTGAATGGCCTTGACGACCAACTCTTCACCCGATATGATCCGCCCTGCTCGCTGAGCGAGTCCCAAGAGATTACTTATCTTTTGCTTATTCAAGTCCTAACTCTCTTCTTTTCACTTTGTGATCCACATAAGCGATCAACTCGTCATAAAAGTTTTCATCCACTTCCATGTTAAAGCTGCGGTTAAAGACCTTCTTCTTTTTCGCCTCTAAGGCTTCTGCATTGTCTAGCTTGATATAAGCGCCGCGGCCATTGGCCTTGCCTGTCGGATCGATAAAGACTTGTCCTTCCTTATTTTTGACAATGCGGAGCAAATCACGCTTATCAATCACTTCATTGGACACAACAGACTTGCGCAAAGGGATTTTTCTCGTTTTCATCTTTCCCTCCTCTAGCAGCTTTTACTCTTCAACAGTATCGTTTTCTGCTTCCAAATCTACCGAACCAGCTTCTTCCATGGCTTCAAATTCGCTAGCAGACTTGATATCGATACGGTAACCAGTCAAGTGAGCTGCCAAGCGAACGTTTTGTCCACGACGACCAATGGCAAGAGAAAGCTTGTTATCAGGAACAACCACCAAGGCACGTTTGCTGTCGTTTTCGTCAAAGATAACTTGGTCAACTTCAGCAGGGGCAATGGCATTGTAGATAAATTCAGCTGGATCTGCTACCCACTCGATAACGTCGATATTTTCTTCGATTGGCACCATACGGTCGCTCTTGGCATCGTAGCGAGCTGGGTGGAATTTGCTAGTAATCTTCTTGATATTAGCCCCACCACGTCCAACGATTGTACCGATAGCATCTACGTTTGGATTATGACTGCGAACTGCAACCTTAGTACGGTCACCAGCTTCACGAGCCACGCTCATGATTTCAACAGTTCCATCATAAACTTCTGGAATTTCTTGCTCCATCAAGCGTTTGATCATTTCTGGATGGCTACGGCTAACAAAGACGTTGACACCGCGAGGGTTGTCTTCAACCTTGTAGACATACACTTCAATACGATCATGAGAAGCAAAAACTTCTCCAGGAATTTGGTCTTGTTTTGACAATTGGGCTTCGATGCTGCCAAGGTTGACATAGATGAAGCGGTTGTCAAAGCGTTCTACTGTACCAGACATGATTTCTTGCTCATGTTCTTTGTAAGTATTGTAAGTGATGGCACGTGTTTGCTTGCGCATTTTTTCCATGATGGTTTGTTTGGCAGATTGGGCTGCTACACGACCAAACTCAGCAGGTGCTTCTTCAAACTTGATCTTATCTCCAAGTTCATAGGCTGAATTAATGGCAAGAGCATCTTTCAAGCTGATTTCCAAACGGCTATCAAATACTTCATCAACAACTTCACGGACAGTATAAACTGTAAAGTCACCTGTTTTTTCGTTAAAGTCAATAGCTACGCTGTCTGATTGACCATAGCGTCTGCGATAAGCGGAACGAAGCGACTCTACTACTGCGTCGATGATATCTTCTTTTTTGATTCCCTTGTCTTCTTCCAAAATGCGGAAGGCCTCTAGCATTTCTTTACTCATGTTTTCTTCACTTTTGAATCCTCAAAAGCTATCCTTTCTTTTTCTATAATTTAACTGCTAAACGTGCTTTTGATACTAAACTGTATGGAATTTGGACAGTTTTCTTACGCGTCTTGTCCATATATTCCATGGTCAACTCGTCCTCTTCGAAAGCCAACAAGGTTCCTTCAAAGACCTTTTGCTTATCGATGGCTTGGTAGAGCCCGACATGGATGTATTTCCCAACCGCTCCAGCGACGGCATCCTTGGTTTTCAAAGGACGTTCCAAGCCTGGACTGGTGATTTCTAGGAAATATTGTTCTGGGAAGGGATCTGGCTTGATGGTGTCTAGGACAGGACTGATAATTTCTGTCAAGTCTGCCGTGTCGTTCAAGGTAATTCCTTCAGGTTTATCTACAAAAATACTGAGAATCATGTCACTGCCAATCTTTCCATACTCGATATCCACGAGTTCGAAAGGTGATTGAATGACAGGTTCTACAACTTCTCTGACTAATTCTACGATTGTTGCGATTGCGTCCACCTCCTCATAAGCAAGAGGCGAAGATATTTCCCCGCCTCACTTTTCATATTCTTGTTACAAGTATAACACAAATCAAGCTAACCTGCAAGGATTTGACCTTGAAGCTTTTTGTCTGAACTTACAAGACTACACTTTTCTTTTACTGCGCCTCTTCTAATAAGCCCAAGTCGTATTTCCAAGTTAAAATACGTCTGACAGACTCATCAATACGTTCTTCTGTCAACTCTCCAGAGGAAATTTTCTTTAATAGATAAGGGATCTGGGTTTGATAGGATGACCCTAGAATCAGGTCATTTCCAGCTACAATCACTTGAAAAGCAGCTTCGTCTTGACTGACAAAATCGGCTATGCCTGCCATATCAAAATCATCCGTCATAATGACACCTTTGAAATGCAATTCATTTCGAAGAAGATCCGTGATTTTTGGGGAGATGGATGACGGCACTGTATCGATTTTAGATAGGATATTGTGAGAGACTAAGACACTATCCGCCCCTGCATCTATCCCAGCTTGAAAAGGAAGAAAATCGGCTTGTCTTAATTCATCCAGAGAACGGTTGTCTTGGATAATAGCGGTATGACTATCTCCATTATCGCCATATCCTGGAAAATGTTTCAAGGTTGACCCAACCTTACTCTTTTTAAGTTCTTCTACGACCTCCTGAACATAGCTTGCAGTTGTTGGGGCATCTTGTCCAATCGTTCGATCATAGATAAAAGCAGATTGATCCCTTGCAAGATCTGCAACCGGGAAAAGTCCAGCATTGATCCCAACAGATTTTAGTAGTTCTGCCTTTTGCTTCGTATCAGAAATCACCGCCTCCATTCCCCCTTGCTGATAAAGTGTCATAGGAGATTGGAAAGGAGTTTCTAAAATCGAACTGATACGAGTCACTGGCCCCCCTTCTTCATCTGAACCAATCAATAAAGGAATCTTTGCAGCAGCTTGGTAGCCCTTTGTCAAAGCCTTTATATCCTCTATGCTTCGTCCCTCAAAATCTCTTCCAAATAAGATATAACCAGACAAATGATAGGATTGGAGATCTTCTATCTGATGATCAGAAGGAACTCTGGCCCAAAATAATTGTCCCACTTTCTCTTCCAAGGTCATCGTGGCTAATCTGTCTTCGATAACCTTATTTTCCTCAACTTCACTGGTTTCAATAGTTGTCTCAGTTTTTTCTACTTGTACCTCTTTTTCTGCCTGCACCCCTACTTGTCTATGTTGTTGATAATCTGAAAAAATTAAACCACCTATGACAAGGATAAAGAACAGATAGAATGTAAGAGGATTTATACTATTTCTCATAACCTTTTCATTATACCACTTATCCGGCCGCAAATACACACTTAGCAAAAACTACCTGTTTGAAAATTAAACTAAAAGGACCTAATTCTGAGCAATACAGAACTAAATCCTTGGAATATATGATTTGTTTATCTTTTTGAATGCGAAACAGTTTTTTTGAAATCTCTTTAGATTAAAACTGAGCCTCAACTCGGTAGATAACTTGCCCCTTGTTGGAGAATTTTTGCTCGTATTCTGTCATGACATTGCCTTCAAAATCACTGGCATGTAAATCAAGCCAAACACCATTGAGCTTCATGCCATACTGAGAAAAGCTCACTAGGCTGTACTCAAACAAGCCACGGTTATCCGTCTTGAAATGAATTTCTCCATTTTCAGGCAAGATACGCTTGAAGGTATCCAAGAAGGTCTTGTAAGTCAAACGACGCTTTTCATGGCGTTTTTTAGGCCATGGATCTGAAAAGTTCAGATACAAGCGATTAATCTCACCGTCTTCAAAGTAGTCAGTCAAGTCAGAACCATCTACCCACAAGAGCTTAATGTTAGGCACTCCAACTTCAAGCACCTTGTCCAAAGCGTAGCTCAAAACAGACTTTTGAATATCAATCCCGATATAATTGATGTCCGGATTTTGTTTGGCCATACCTGAAACAAAGGCACCCTTTCCACTTCCAACTTCCACATGAATGGGATTATCATTGCCAAACAAGTCCCGCCATTTCCCCTTGGCTTCTAAGGGATTGAGGACTACATACTGGGGATTTGCCTCTAGTAATTCTGTCGCCCCTTTACGATTTCTAACTCTCATCTTCTCTTTCCATACTTGTCTCGGAAGTGACGCAGGCCATGAATCTCCCGATTGACATTTTCTAAATCTTGGTTCATATAATACTTGGAAATCTGGCTCAAGTAAGACAATTGACCGTACCAATACAATTTATTTAATACCGTCTGATTGTACTTGTAACCGTAGTAGGTCAACCATTCCTTCCACTGATGCTCTGGAATATAATGGCAGAGCATATGGGCCACATCAAACATGCGGTCGGTCAAGCGAACCGAATCCCAATCTACCAAATAAATCAAGCCACTATCTGTCTCAATCCAATTACTATGTCGTACATCTCCATGGACAATGGTCGCATGGTCCTCTCTAAATCCTGGAATAGTCTGACGTAAATCAGCCATCACTTCACTGATAAAATGATTTTTACGCAAAGCATCTGGAGCCGTTTCCTGCCAAGACTGTAGTAAATCTACAGGTGTTTCCATGGCATATCCCAAACGACTCAACTGTGTCATCAACGGACGTGAGCGATGCAGGCGGGTTAAAATATTGACGATTTGCTTACGATTCATATCATAGGGGGTCAATATCTTGCCTGTCAACCATTCTTGAGCACACATATCACGCCCATCTGCCAAACGGCGACTCCATAATAATTGTGGAGCAATTTGTTCTCTAGCTAGTCCAGGTAGGATTGGAGAGGTGTTCATTTTTACAAAGATACGCTTCCCATCAGGATAGCTACCCATATAAGCCTTGCCACTTTTCCCAGGTATGGGAGTCAGTGTTAGCTCATTATCACCCAAATCCATTTCTTTCCTCCGTATAAAGTTTCCTTACTATTCTACTAGTTTTTGGCCTATTCGTCAACCGCTCCAGACCTGATTCTCAAAGAAAAGCCTCTGGATTGGCTTGGGTATCATTATAGAAAGAAAAAGGCAAGCACCGTCTTCTGCTTACCTTTTCATGATTTTTATAAATAATATAAGAGTGGCCAAGCATTGTAAAACATGTGAACTAGAGTAGAAACCCATAGGTTTTGGCTCTTTTTATAAGCAAAGCCCAGCAACAAGCCCCCAAGTAGATAAAAAATAAACGAAGGGACATTAGAAGGTCCATGCATGAAAGAAAAGAGAGAGGAAGTTAGTACAAGCCCTAACCAAGAGTTGTCAAAAACCGCACCTTGAAGAAGTCCTCTAAAAATGAGTTCCTCCTGGATGGGTCCAAAAACTGAGGAAGTCAAAATCAAAGACAGAGAAATTCCTCTGCTGACTTCCGCCAAATGTTGAACTCCTGCGCCAGAAGAAATAGCGAAGAAATGAATATAAACCAGCGTCTCAAGCACACTTAGAAGAAAGATTGTAATGAAAAGCAAAATGTCTTTCTTCCTTAACATCCCAAAAGAAATCATTTCAAACTTTCTAGCATAAGTAACACTCAGCGAGGTTACAAGAAGACTTACAATAATCAATTCAGATTCATTTTGAAAAAAATCCCCGTGGTTAATCGTATAAGGAACTGTAATGACGATTAGTAGTACTAAAAATCCAAAACACAAGGCATGAAATTTATCAAAAAACTCCATAAAACTATCCTCCTCAACAAACTCCCCTACAACTCATCCTTTAACTCTAGCCTTTCCAAAACAAACCATTTTAGCAACCAAAATCCGACCACATAGCCAGCCCCTATGAATATAGCCATAAAAGCTAGCATGGGATTCAGAAAATAAAAAATCACAACAGATACAAAGGTTAGCACAAAAACATTAAAGGCAATGGTGTCAGAAGCCAAGACTAGAATATAGGGTGTCAACCAGTCTAAGGTTTTTGAATCTAGGAAAAATAAGTGTTTATACATGATGACCTCCTCTATGGCTGAAAAGCAAACCTTTTGTTTTTTTACCCCAAGACTCTATGTAGAAAAGTGAGCAAAAATGGTAAGTTTGCGATGATATTATTAACAATATGAATCGAATAAGAAGGATAGATACTCTTCGTATAACGTGTTAGACAGGCAAATAGACAACCCACTGCCGTATAGACAAAAATATCTGCGAGACTTGGCAAGCTAGAAAAGTGGGGCAAGGCAAATAAGAATGACGGAAAGAGAAGATCCAGCCCCCATCTCGAATTCTTAAAGAAGGCATGTTGAAGCAGGCCTCTACATACCAATTCTTCCATCAGAGGCCCTAGTACGATTAAAGTTAGGTAAACACCAAACTCCGCAAAATTGGTCTCACTATAGGCAATAAACAAATTCCAACCTTCGTTTGTCCCCTGAACGTGTTTAGCTGTCAGATAGTTAAAGCAGATAAGTACAACAGCGGCTAACACCGTCAGAACAGAATAGCTCAACCACTTTTTCCTAGGGATACAAAAGAGATAAGCATGGCCCGACCTGACCAAAATCCAAACCATCAAGCTGATAAAGAGAAGGCTGATGATGTTTCGAATCCAGATAAGATTTCCTACCCAAGACGAGAACTCCCAATAGTTGCTCCAAAATCGGGTTGTCCAAAACAGTCCGAAAAACAGAAACAAATAAGAAAGAATTGCACTCGCTTTGAAAAGAATAGGATGTTTTTTCATAGCTTTCTCCATTACAATTAAATGATATCTAATCATTTTCTAAAATTTGATAACTTTTGTGAAATGTTTTAGCAGAAACAACTCTATGATTGGTGATATCTATATAATCACCTGGATAACCAAGAACATACATCCCATAACCAGCAAATCCTCCTCCAACTGTTCCAACTAGACCAAACTTGATATTCGTTGCGAGAGAAGTGTTAAGACCTGCCATTAGAATGCGCACATGATTATCCAACCAAACCATATAATTTTTTTGAAAAGCTTCCTCTACCCAACTTGGTTTAGGAGTTGCTTGACCAATTTCCCAAACATCAACAATTTGATTCCCATATTTTGCCTTCATAGCTTCAATCCTTTTTAAATACCATTACATGAGTTGGGAGTTCCCCCTATACCATAAGGACCACATGGTTTTGAAAGATGTATAATAGGCCACTTACCATTTAATTGGTCCAAAGTTGGAGAAAGTGCTAGCCCACCCAATAAACCAGAAATCATATCTCCCCAACCTCCGAAACCTCCTTCAACTTTCGCAAGCATCTCAGTATCCATCATTTCAAATTGTGACATCGTTTTTGTATTCATAACAAAAACTTCATTAGCCCCTACTTTTTATAATACTTCAAGCCCCACATGAGCAAAAGCATGATAATCAAGCAGAGAATAGCGCCAATATAGGCAATTAGTTGTTGATAGAATTCTCCTGCTGTAATCCCTCTATACAAACAAATAATAGACATAAAGCCTGTCAAACCAATAAACATAAGTTGATTGGTTCTAGGACTAACCAAATCATCATCTTCAAACTCTCTTATCCTCATTTCCCTAGTGAGGTAAACAGTGACCAAAATAGAAGCCAAGTTAATAACCACTAAAAGAAATTGGAAAACCAAGGAAAAATTTAAAAACTGACGAGATAGAAATAAATAAGTAGAGACAAGCAAAGGCAACTGACCTAGGAACAATCTCGCAAGGAAGATGTTCCGTTTTTTAGCAAGAAAAGTTTTCATTTCTTTGCTCCTTTCATATAATATCAGACGAAAAACTACACAAACTCATCGGTTCAAAACCTAAGTAGCCAGAAAAAAGAGACAGGTGACAGTAGCATTCATCAAACCATGTACAACTACACAGGAATATAGATTTCTCCGCTTTATATAGAGAATTCCTAATACAATTCCTGACACTAGATGTTGAGAGAGCATTTCTCCGTCATGAGCAAATCCAAAAAGAACAGCCGAAAGGATAATAGCAACTATGGGAGAATATTTTTCTAAACTTCCTAAAATGATTCCTCTAAAGAGTATCTCCTCCAAAAGAGGTTGAGTGAAAGTAGTTGACAACCAGAATAGAACTATGTACAAGAAACCACTTGTTTCCAAATGTTGAAAAAAGCTTAAAGAACTTGTATTATCATGGACTTTTCCAAGAACGGTCGTGAAAAATATAAAACCAACTACTAAAACCAGATTAACCAGATAAGCAAGAACAATCCATTTCAATTCTACCCACTTGATTGGTAAGCAATATAAAGTAGTCTTATCACCCCACCTCTTAATGAGACATACAAGAATAGTTAAGCATATAAAGAAAGATAGAAGGAAGAAACCAACACTGAACACATCTCCCATTACTCCGTCATAAAAACGTCTCACAACAGTTAATGGTACAACTTGAATGGCAAAAGTAAGTAAAAAGCAGGTAATTATTTTTTTTAAGATAGAAATCGATTTTTTCATAGTTTGTCCCTTTTTCAACTACTTAATAAAATATTTTTCTAATTTACTACTTCCACGAACGAAGACCCCCGCTTCCTTAACTTGAGTTTTATCTCACTTTCTGCTACAACCTTTACACTGCTAGTATAGCACTCATTTTATCCTTGGATCACTCAAATCATAAATGGTCATCAAAACATCTTGAATTGTAAAAAATTAAAAAAAGCAAGCATGAAAAACATACTTGCACTAGGGGAATTTAACAATGTGAAAATACATCGAAAGCTATTCAGCCTTACTTCCGTCTGTTCTGATAGATTCTCATGATTGCAACAAGGATACAGGCTGTCCCACTTGCCAAAACCAAGAGGGTAATGATAATGTTGATAATTTCAGGTGTCCTCTCTATTCTGTTGACAAGACGGACTAAAGACAATACTGTCAATAAGAGTAGAGCTACTGACCCTGTCCGAATTAAAGAAGCCATTCGGTTCTCAACCGCATATAAAAAGGATGGTAACATAACACAGGCTATAGCAATCACAAACAGATTACTCCCCGTTTCTTCTCCCTTATTCACCACGGAAATCATGAGAAGATTCGATGCTATAATCAACGTAGAACAGATGATAAAAAATGATTTCTTATTCATTTAATATACCTCACATACTATAGTATTTTAATTGATGACTACAGGCGGTACTTCTTTCCACAAATCTTCTAATCATCGACTGACATCGAGTGAACTGTTAAAACCTGACGAAAGACTTGATTTTGACAGGTGGTATTTAGACTGGTATTAGGATGGCTTTCCACAATTTTCATAACGGTATAGAGACCAACTCCTCTCTCCTCCCCTTTAGAACTGGCTCCAAAGGAGAAAATTTCAGAAATATCGATGCCCTCTTCTTTGATGGAGTTTTCAATGATAAAGGTCTCCTGTGCTCCATTTTTTAAAAAGGCGATTGAAACGTGAGGTTGACTGGCCTCTGCACTGGCTTCAATAGCATTGTCACAAAGGATAGACACAATGGTTAGAAAATCAAGTAGGCTCATCCCCTCTACCTGAATCTCCTCTGGAACTTCGACATTAAAGACAATGTTCTTATCTCTGGCTTTTAGAAATTTTCCTGCTAGAAGACTTTTGAGGGCTTTATCACGAATATTCACCAATCGTCCAAGGTCATATTTATTGTCCTGCAATTTTTCACTAGAATCCTTTAAGACGGAGTCGTAGACCTCTTTTATCTGCTCCATATCCTCCTCTTCAATGCCCAGACGTAAACTGGTCAAGAGGTTGGTGTAGTCATGGCGAAAGCTCCGTACTTCCTTGTAAAGTTCCTCTATATGCCGACTATAGCGTTCCATATCTCTGTAGCGCAAGGCCTGCTCTTGGTCCAATCTCTCATGAAGTTTGTCCTTCAAGTAGGTATCCAGCTTCTTGATAACCCCCATAAAAAAGAGTAGGTAAAACACTAGGATGAGATGGCGAACAGTCGTTGATTGAATACCTTGTTCATATTCAAAGAAAGATAGATTTTCCATGACTAGATAGTAAGCCCCCATTATCCAGTTAATCGTAGTCAGAGACTTTTGAAAACCTTTATCTAGAATCTCCTTTCTCAAATTAGTGAAATCATAGTCTAACCATTTCAAAAAGGCTAGAGAAATGAAGAAATTGAAAATTATTATACATAACCCAGTAAATGAGTAGTCATTATATACTTGCCCTTGTCCCAAAAATGGAAGTACAAAATAAGAAATACCTCTATAAAAGAGATTCACCAATATCATTGGAAAGAGACCATAAAAGAAAAGGAGTTTTTTAGGAAGCCCTCTTAACAATAAGAAAGACAAGCCTATACCGTACAAGGGTTCCATAAAATAAGATAGGTAATGATTTCCTACTATATAGCTAATCATTACAAAAACAAAGGCCAATAGTATCTTAAAAAGAAAAGCCTTAAAAATTCTCTCAAAAGTGAGACCAATTCCATCCACCTTAAAGAAAATGACAATTTCTAGTCCCTGAGTAACAAGTGTATACAATATAACCCAAATATTATACATAAGTTCTCCTAACTCAATGCAAGTTATTGATAGCCTCAGATACTTCCCTGACCTTATAACGCGCTATCATACAGCTTCCACCATTGGGAAAGTAAAGAAGTTTTTCTTTCTTATCCAAACGAACCACATTGGCAGGATTGATGAGAAAAGAGCGATGGCACTGCAAGAGACGGGGCTCCTGCTTGAAAACCTCCTCTAAACTCGCTGTAAATTCCAGCCTGTCTGTCTTGGTATAGAGAATAACACGATGGGCTCTGGGCGACGTTTCGAGATAGTAAACCTCTTTAAAAGGATACTGGAATTGGGCAAATTTTGATTTAAAGTAAAAGCAATCTTCCGCCAGACTCTTACTATCTTGACTATTGGCATAGAGGAGGGCTGTCTCGATCCGAGATTCAAACTCCTCTGCTGACAAAGCCTTATCAATATAGTCCAAAGCAGACACTTGGTAGCGAAAGGACAGGGGCATAAACTCCGAGTGAGTCGTCACAAAGACAATCAGGGCATAAGGATCCCGATCCCGAATCTTTCTAGCCACCTCTAGACCTTTCATCTCCTCATTTCGAATCTCAATATCCAAAAAGAATAGTTGATGCGCCCCCTTCTCATGCACCTCTGCCAGCAGTTGGTCTGGCTTGCCAAAGACCGCAAAAGAGCTGGGAGTGATATGATGTTCTTTCAAGAGTTTCTCAATCGTCGTTTCAATCCTAGTCTGTTGGGAAAAATCATCTTCTAAAACAAATATTCTCATCTTCTTACTCTCCTTGTTTCGATTTCTTCCTAAAAAGAGAATAGCAAAAATACTCTGACACAAGCCCACCAAATCTTAAACAGGCCTTTAACGCTCCTGAAATGTGTCTTGTTCCTCAAATAAGCATGATAATCTTATCACTATTTTATCATAAAATCTTAACAGTACCATTCAGGAAATTTCAATAACAATTAAAGATTTGTAGATAAAAAAGGAGATAAATGTGATAAACTGACAGTATCAAAATACAATTGCTAGAATCAAGACTAGCACCCAGATTAAAGGAGGAATTTTCATGACAGATGCAGACCCTATCAAAAGAGCTCAGGCTTTGATTACTGACTTAAACAAAGCCTACCAAGCATGTAAACAGGCAAGCGCTGACGACGTCCGCTTTCAGGAGCAATTAAACTCTATTCTTGGCTTTCTAGCCAAGGCTGAAACAGTGGATAATCGAGTCTTGATTGAACTGGAAAAATTTTACCAGACTTCCAGTCTCCTCATGGGACTCAGCGCCCTCAATCCAGATGCTCCTACTCGCGACGCTTGGCGGGCCTATGACCGCTTCCACTTTGACCAAGTCAAGACCAAGTTGAGTCTCTACGGACCAACCATTATCCTGTAGAAATAAAAGAAGCTGAGACAAACTGAACTCAACTTCTTTTTTAGTGTCATATAGGCAATGTTAGTCCTGCATCTGACGTTTGACCTGATAAGGTAGGTACAAGACTAGTAAAACCAAACCAGCTCCCAGTAAGGCTAGAAGGGCTAGTTTTTCTTGGAAGGTGATCAACCCAACAACTAATTCCACTACTAAGACCAAACTGGTCAATCCTCGGACTACCGCCTGCAAGCCTTTTTCTTTTTGCCCCTTGTCCAGTGGAAAGAGTTGGGTCAAATACTGGTAGTCAAAGGCATGATAGAGGGCCAGCAACTGGAAGAGCAAGAGATAGTTAAAGAGAACCACCACTGCTGTCGCAATCCAAGCTTGCTCGATAAAGACCTGCGCCAGTATGGAAAGCAAGAGAAGACGGAGACTGAGGGCAAAGAGGTCTCCATTTCGCAGATAAGAACGCAGATAGAGATTTTGCCAAATCTTCCCAGGAACCTTCTGAACAGCCTTTAGGATAAAGTCCAGATAGGCACGACGCTTGACGCTGTTTGAAATTCCCTTTACCTGCGTAAAGAGGGCAAAGAAACGAAGCAAAACTTGCTTACGCTTGCTTTCTTGGGAAATGACATAGTCCCAGTCCAGTCCAGTTTCTGTAAAAAATTTGCTGGCCTTTTGACGAAAGAGGAAATATTTTCCTACCCCAAATAAAAGCACATAGACCAGAAAAACTGGCAAGCCATAACCCATGGCTAAAAATAAAGGCGCAAATAAAAGCAAGAAAAGGGTTTGGACAAAGAGCCAAAAGACTAGGGAAATGCCAGTTTGACGCTTGAGATGGAGCTTGATTTCCTCTTCTCCAACTAAGAGAAAGAGCTTGTCTGGAGCCTCCATATAAGTGGCAATTCCACCCCAGAGAAAAAGTAAAACAGACGTAATTCCTACAAATAAAAGGATAGGCCAATGATTTTCAGGAAAATGTTGCAAGAGTTGACTGTACTGGTAGGCTAAAAATCCCAGCAGAACAAGCAGGAACAAGACAAAGTGGTCATTGAGAACATAGCGCAGATAACCAAGACACTCCTTACGAAAAGCCTGCTTTCTCTTTAAAAACAAGTCTTTCATAGCTCCTCCTCTTTGGTCAGAGCCAAGTAAATATCATTCAAACTAGCCTCAGGCATGTCAAAGGATTCGCGCAGTTGCAGGAGATTTCCCTTAGCACGCACCTCTCCCTTGTGAAGAATGACAAAGGCATCACACATCTTCTCCGCCGAATCCAGCACGTGGGTACTCATGAGAATAGACTTGCCTTTTTGCTTTTCCACTTCCAAAAGCTGAATCAAGTCCGCAATAGCCAGCGGGTCAAGACCAAGGAAAGGCTCATCCACGATAAAAAGACTCGGATCCACCACAAAAGCACAGATAATCATGACCTTCTGCTTCATCCCTTTTGAAAAATGAACAGGAAACCAGTCTAATTTCTGATCTAGACGGAACATTTTCAACAAAGGTTCCACTCGCTCAAAAGCCACTTTTTGCTCAATACCATACGCCATAGCAACCGTTTCGATATGTTCTCTGAGGGTCAATTCCTCATACAGACTAGGCGTCTCAGGAATGTAGCCAATCTGCTTGCGGTAGCTCGTTGCATCTTCTTGCAGTGTCAAGCCATTGATATTGATAGAACCACTATAAGGTGTCAACAGACCGATAATCTCATTGATCGTCGTCGATTTCCCAGCACCATTGAGACCGATCAAACCGACCAACTGCCCACTTTCAACAGTAAAGGACACATCTTTCAAGACAGGGACATGAACATAGCCACCTGTCAGGTTTTTAATTTCTAACATATTTTCTCCAAATCTGGTATAATGTAGCTATATTATATCAAAATTCAATACAGTAGAGGTAGATTTTATGTCAGATTGCATTTTTTGTAAAATCATTGCAGGGGAAATTCCTGCTTCAAAAGTATACGAAGATGAACAGGTTCTTGCCTTTCTTGATATCTCTCAAGTGACACCAGGACACACCTTGGTCGTACCCAAAGAACACTATCGCAATCTTTTGGAAATGGACGCTTCTAGCGCCAGCCAACTCTTTGCCCAAGTACCAAAAGTAGCTCAAAAAGTCATGAAAGCTACCAAGGCTGCTGGTATGAATATCATTGCCAACTGTGAAGAAGTCGCTGGTCAAACCGTCTTTCATACCCACGTTCACCTCGTGCCTCGCTACAGTGCGGACGATGATCTCAAGATTGATTTTATCGCCCACGAACCAGACTTTGACAAACTTGCTCAAGTCGCTGAAACTATCAAAAACGCCTAAGGAGTTGCCATGAAATTATCCAATCTACTGCTATTTGCAGGAGCTGCAGCTGGAAGTTATCTGGTCACAAAAAATCGCCAAACCATCACAGATGAAGTCTTGAATACCACTGACCGCGTTCAAGCTATCAAGGATGATGTGGATATTATCCAAAACAGCCTCCAAATCATCGACCAGCAAAAAGAACTCATCAAGGAATATCAAGAAGACCTGACTTACAAGTTTAAGGTCTTGGAAAAGGATATCCAGACTAGACTAGCTGTTATCAAAGAAACACAGGAAACTGAAGATAAGTAAAAAGAGCCCGACGGCTCTTTTTACTTTATTCTCCTTCAAAGGCATCTTTAATATGGTCAAAGAAGCCCTTTTTCTTTGGATTGACTTTCAAATCACCAGCAGCTGCGAATTCTTTCAATGCTGCTTTTTGGCGGTCGTTCAAGCCTGTCGGTGTTACGACATTAACGGTAACGTATTGGTCACCAACTGCACCGCCACGAAGGCTCGGAGCTCCCTTGCCACGTAGACGGAATTTCTTACCAGTCTGAGTCCCCTCTGGGATAACCAATTCAACATCACCGTGAACAGTTGGGATATCTACTGTATCACCAAGAGCCGCTTGGACAAAGTTGAGGTTGAGATTGTAGAAGATAGTAGTTCCTTCACGTTCAAACTTGTCGCTGGCTTCCACAGAAACCACTACATACAAGTCACCATAAGGTCCACCATTAAAGCCAGCTTCACCTTGACCAGCTAGGCGAATTTGTTGACCTGTTTCCACACCAGCAGGGATTTTGACATGTACACTATGGGCTTGTTTTTCATGCCCTGTTCCGTGACAAGTTGTACATGGATCTTTGATTTCTTTTCCGCGACCATGACAGACATCACAGGTTACTTGGCGACGCATCATACCAAGCGGAGTCTGCGTATCGACGTTAATGACACCAGCGCCATGACAGCGTCCACAAGTGACTGGACTTGTTCCTGGCTTAGCACCTGAGCCATTACATGTACTACAGCTTGCTTCACGGTTATATTTGACTTCTTTTTCAGCTCCAAAAATAGCTTCTTCAAAGGTCAAATTGACACGATACTGGAGATCATCCCCCTGACGAGGAGCATTTGGATTGCGCGAAGCACCACCACCGCCAAAGAAACTTGAGAAAATATCCTCAAAGCCACCGAAGCCACCTGCCCCGTCAAAGCCGCCGAAACCGCCAGCACCACCAAAACCACCATTGGCACCCGCAGCACCATATTGGTCATAGGCCGCACGTTTTTGGTCGTCACTCAAAGTCTCATAGGCTTCCTGAACTTCCTTGTACTTTTCCTCAGCACCAGGCTCCTTATTGATATCTGGGTGATATTTTTTCGAAAGCTTACGATAAGCCTTTTTGATCTCGTCTGCCGAAGCGTTTTTTGACACCCCCAGACGATCATAAAATTCAGTATTGTTCATAATTCAAGATACAAAGGGCGTCAAACGGACACAGCCAAAATAGGAGTTTTGACGACGGACGCTTGCGTCCTAGAAAAAACTATCTTTTTGGCACAGCCCGTAGCCCGTGTTCAATTCCCTGAACACCTTTGTTCCTTTCTATTGATATTTTGAATCAAACCTCGATTTAGGTCAGGTTCAATTCCTATATTTCATATTGATGAGACAAAACCCAAATAAATCAGGTTTAGTCCCTTTTTATCGAAAAACAGAGGCTGGGTTGCAACCTCTGGATTTCTTCTTATATCCGCCTGATTTTCAAGCTCGGGATAAAATAGTCCACTGGACTATTTTATTTTTCCGTAAACTCTCCGTCTACGACGTCATCGCCTGCGTTTCCTGTGGCTTGTGCGCCTTCTGCTCCTGCTTGAGCTTGTTGGGCTGCTGCGGCTTGTTCGTAGAGTTTCACAGCAAGTCCTTGAGCTTTTTCGTTCAATGCTTCAAGTTTTGCTTTCATGTCGTCCAAGTTGTTGTCTTCTTGAGCTTTCTTAAGGTCATCAAGAGCAGCTTGGGCAGCGTCACGTTCTGCGTCGAATCCTTTGCCTTCAGTTTCCTTGATAGTCTTTTCAGTCGCAAAGATTGCTTGGTCTACTTCGTTACGAAGGTCTACTTCTTCTTTACGTTTCTTATCTGCTTCAGCGTTTGCTTCTGCATCTTTCATCATGCGGTCAATTTCTTCATCAGTCAAACCTGAGTTAGATTGGATCACAATAGTTTGTTCTTTTTGAGTTCCAAGGTCTTTGGCCTTAACAGACACGATACCGTTCTTGTCGATGTCAAATGTTACTTCGATTTGAGGAATTCCACGAGGTGCAGCTGGGATATCTGTCAATTGGAAACGTCCAAGAGTCTTGTTATCTGCTGCCATTGGGCGTTCACCTTGAAGAACATGAATATCAACTGCTGGTTGGTTGTCTGCCGCTGTTGAGAAGACTTGTGATTTAGATGTTGGAATTGTTGTGTTACGGTCGATGAGTTTTGTAAAGACACCACCCATTGTTTCGATACCAAGTGACAATGGTGTTACGTCAAGAAGGACAACGTCTTTAACATCACCAGTAATGACACCACCTTGGATAGCAGCACCCATGGCAACAACTTCATCAGGGTTTACTGATTTGTTTGGTTCTTTACCAGTTTCAGCTTTAACTGCTTCTACAACGGCTGGGATACGAGTTGAACCACCAACAAGGATAACTTCATCGATTTCTGACAAGCTCAAACCTGCATCAGAAAGGGCTTGACGAACTGGAACTTTTGTACGTTCTACAAGGTCACGAGTCAAATCGTCAAATTTTGCACGAGTCAAAGTCATTTCCAAGTGAAGAGGTCCAGCTTCACCAGCAGTGATAAATGGCAAGCTGATTTGAGTTGAAGTTACACCAGAAAGGTCTTTCTTAGCTTTTTCAGCTGCATCTTTCAAACGTTGCATTGCCATCTTGTCAGTAGACAAGTCAATACCGTTTTCTTTCTTGAATTCTGCTACCAAGTGGTCGATAATTTTTTGGTCAAAGTCATCACCACCGAGTTTGTTGTCCCCTGCAGTTGACAATACGTCGAAGACACCGTCACCCAATTCAAGGATAGAGACGTCGAATGTACCACCACCAAGGTCAAATACCAAGATTTTTTCTTCTTTGTCAGTCTTGTCCAAACCATAAGCAAGAGCTGCTGCAGTTGGTTCGTTGACGATACGTTCTACTTCAAGACCAGCGATTTTACCAGCGTCTTTTGTGGCTTGACGTTGAGCGTCGTTGAAGTAAGCAGGAACTGTGATAACTGCTTTGGTTACTTTTTCACCAAGGTAGTCTTCAGCATAACCTTTCAAGTATTGAAGAATCATAGCTGAGATTTCTTGTGGAGTGTATTCTTTTCCGTTAGCAGAAACTTTTTCAGAAGTTCCCATTTTAGATTTGATAGAGATAACTGTATCTGGATTTGTAACTGCTTGACGTTTTGCAGCATCACCAACGATGATTTCACCGTTTTTGAATGAGACTACAGATGGAGTTGTACGGTTTCCTTCTGGGTTTGCGATGATTTTGCTTTCAGTTCCTTCAAGAACTGCAACTGCTGAGTTTGTTGTACCTAAGTCAATACCGATAATTTTAGACATGTGTTTTTCTCCTTAAATTTTATATTCTATTTTTCTTTTTGATACTCTTCTTAAGTGGCGGCGCCGTCAGAGCTTGACTTCGTCAATCTCTTTGACTAAACTTTGAGCCTAAGGTCTAAAAGTTTGCGCAAATAGCGCCACGGCGAAGAGTATCGTCTTTGGTTCGCTTCGCTCACTATTGCAAAGCCAAATATATTTTATCTTTCTTCATAGTTTATTGTCGTTTCGGACAAGTTTTTTAAGTTCTCTAGCCTAGTTGTACACCACTACCATAGCTGGGCGTAGGATGCGGTCATGGAGTTTGTAGCCTTTTTGGAAAACTTGAGCGATGGTATCTGCTGGGTGTTCATCGTCTGCTGGAAGAGTTTGGATGGCCATATGATAGTTATGGTCAAATTCACCGTCAGCTGCGATTTCTTCGATTCCTTCTTCTTTCAAAGCGTGAATCAAGCTTTCTTGCACCATTTCCAAGCCCTTCTTCACATCATCTGTCAAACCTTCAACTGCGAGTGCACGCTCAAGGTTGTCCAAAGAAGGGAGAATCGCTTTTGCCAAGTCCTGGCTACGATAACGTTGCAAATTTTGACGCTCTTCATTGGCACGGCGTTGGATATTTTGCATTTCTGCATGAGCGCGAAGATATTTATTTTCGAACTCATCTGCACGTTCATTTGCCAAGTCCAATTCAGACTTCTCAGGAGTTGTTTCTTCTACCGTTTCCACAACTTCCTCTTCTTGAACTTCTTCTACTTCTTCATTTTTTATATCTTGGGCCATTTTCGCCTCCTTTAATGATTTCAATCTTAATGTACTTCGTAATGATTACTGCTGAGGTAGCGGTAAAAATCTGTCAACTTCATGGTCAAAACACGATTGACTACATTGACTTGGTTGATTAATTGCTGATAATCCAGATTAACTGGACCGATAATGGCTAGAATTCCAACTCCCCGATAAGGAATGAGGAACTTGCTACTAATCACCGCTAGGTCGGCTAGACAGGACTCTTGACTGTCTGCAACACGAACGTTTTGCATCTGATCTTCACGCAGACCCTCACGAATCTCCAGAGCCACCTTTTGCGGTTGGTCAAAGAACTGATAAGCTGCCAGATTGGCAAAATTCAAGAGATTGACTTTGCCCGCCACCACAATGTTTTCGTTGAACATTTCCTTAAAGATATGTTCAAAGAGATCGATAACATTGTCCGTTGTTGTAAAGTAACGCTGGATAATCTGCGGAATCTCCGTCCGAATCTTGTAGTGAATATCTAGAACGGTGTGGCCGAGGAAACGTTCCTGAATGATGCTCTTCAGCTTCAGCAAATCCTCCTGCAAAAAGTTCCTTGGAATCAGAAACTGACTGGTAACCGTTCGAGACTCGTCTAGGGTGAATACCGCCAAGGCTGTATGTTGCCCCAAAACAACGATATCAAAGGCTGTCAAACGTTGCCTGCTCGGCTCAACATCCAGTGCTACTACCGTACAGCCACTCAAGTCTGTCAGCAGGTTAGCAGCCTCTTGCAGAATACCCTCCAATTTGAAGAATTCCTGATCAAAGGCTTTGACAATCTCATATACCTCATTTTCAGCTAGTCGGTCAAAATCCAGTGAGTGTTTCACATAGTACTGAAAACCAGCAACACTTGGCATCCGACCACTTGAAGTATGGGCCTTCTCAAGCAACCCTTGCTTTTCTAGAGCCGCCATGTCATTACGAATGGTTGCACTGCTAGAGTTAATAGACTCTTGCAAGGCTTTGGATCCGACAGGTTCGTGCGTTTTGGTAAAGATGTCAATAATCAGATTTAAAATATCCTGCTGACGCTCTGTAACCACCTCATCACTCCTCTCTGTCTGATCGATTAGCACTCGATACACTCAAGTGCTAACTTATGATTCTATTATACACCCTTAAAAGAGAATGTCAAGACAAAAACTCAAAAAATTAGCACTCTTTTGCCAAGAGTGCTAAAAATCAGTCTAAAGACCTAGAACCTTACTGTTTATCTACTCGGTATGCCCTTTTAAGCCTTAAATAGCCATGAATTAAATAAGAAATCATAAAGGCATATAAAAGAAAAATAACGAAGAAAGACATAGAAAGTTCTTCTTTAAATAAACTTATACAAACAACCAAACCACCTAAGAAAGTAGCTGCACATGAACGAAATCTATATCGCATAACTTCCCATCTGAGCCCCTTACTCATATAGACTTGATCCTCTGGAAGTATATTAGAAGCCGGTTTACGAAAAATTGAATAAAAACCTCTTTCTATCAATTCCCAACCTCTATTTCTAAAATCTTGCAGTTCATGCTTATATTTTTTAAGAAATCTAGAATCATAGATACGGTAGATGACATCGTCTGGTTGACATTGGTCAAAATAGAAAAAACCAAAACGACTCGTTCTATACCTCCAACCTTTCAAGTGCATCTCATGTAAATATTCTTCTTTCTTATCCTCATCAAGAATCGTAAAAATCCGAAATTGTAGTTTGCTTTTCATCATCGCACCTCCAAATTAGAAAACATGCATGGTTTTATTTATCAGATAATTCTTTCCACTTTTGAAACAATCTCCAAAAAATATAAGACATCTGAATCGAATGAACTATCAATAAAACACCATCTATTATAACAATCAAAAACATTTCCCAACTGAAAGAACTACCTCCAGTGACAAACTTTGAGAAAACCGGTAGTAGAGCTAAAAAGAGAAGCAAAATAGGAAGCATCCGCCTCGTTAAAATCCGTTTGACCATAGCTAGCTTCCCGGCCGCGTCATTATAAATTTCAAACTCGGCATCCAACTCAATTCCAGAATGAAGCTTTCTAAAGTAGGAAAAACCATTAAAGTCTGTAATATGCTCCCATCCACAGTCTTTAAATAATTGTAAATAGGAGGCTCTCTCTGATTTTTTCATAGGATAAAAGTCCAACTGATAAGACACCTGCTCCGGTTGGCACTTTTCAAAAGTATACTTAACCGCAACTACTAAGTTAGAGTAGGTCACTTCCTTGAGTTTCCAGCCCTCAGCATGCATTTTTCTAAGATATAAAGCCTCTCTATCATAATCCGCAATGGTAGCAATTCTATAAACAACCTTCTTTTCCATCATCTTTCCTCCAGACTGTTTCTATAGAGCCGTTCAATACGTTTCAATTCAATATCTAAGACTTTTCTTCCCAAGTCTGTAATCTGATAGATTTTACGCTTCTCCTCTTCTCGGACAAAGGAAATCAAACCATCCTTTTCCATTTTTGACAAGGTTCCATACATAGTTCCAGGACTAATCGAAACTTGCAAATCTGTCATCTCCTTGACCTTTTGCGTAATACTGTACCCATGACCTTCCTTTTGCAGACAGAACAAGATATAAAAGCCCGTTTCCGTCATCGGAAGATAAACTCGACGAATCTTATCCGTTAATTCCATTTATAGCTACCTCCTATCCAGTTCGATATATCGCACTTCGTTATATAAAATATATCACACCTCGATATAAAATACAAGAAAAAAAGATTATCCTCACGGACAATCTTCCTTCTATATTAGTATTAGTAAAGGTCTAAATAATTATCAATTTCCCATTGTGAAACGAAGGTTGCATAACTTGCCCATTCGATTCGTTTGGCTTCAAGGAAACTAGTATAGATATGTTCTCCGAGAGCCGCTATGACAACTTCATCTTCTGTCAAAGCTTTCAAAGCGTTGTGAAGGGTTGATGGAAGGTCTGTAATACCAGCTTCCTTACGCTCTTCTGCTGTCATGATGTAGATATTTTCTTCGATAGGAGCTGGTGCTTCGATTTTATTCTCAATACCATGCAAACCAACTTCCAACAGCACAGCCATAGCGATGTAAGGGTTCGCCATTGGATCCACTGAACGCAACTCAAGACGAGTTCCCATACCACGTGAAGCAGGCACGCGCACAAGTGGCGAACGGTTACGACCAGCCCAAGCAATATAAACAGGCGCTTCATAACCTGGAACCAAACGTTTGTATGAGTTAACCGTTGGGTTCATGATGGCAGTATAGTTGTAGGCATGCTTAATCAAACCACCAAGGAAATGGTAGGCCGTTTCTGACAACTGCATTCCTTTTGGATCATTTGGATCAAAGAAGGCATTGTTTCCTTCTGCATCAAACAAGGACATATTACAGTGCATACCTGATCCGGCAATACCAAATTTTGGTTTGGCCATAAAGGTTGCGTAAAGACCATGTTTGCGAGCAATGGTTTTAACAACGAGTTTAAAGATTTGAATCTTATCACAAGCACGGAGAACTTCATCGTACTTAAAGTCAATCTCATGTTGTCCAACCGCAACCTCATGGTGACTTGCTTCTACTTCAAATCCCATTTTGGTCAAGACATTGACAATCTCACGACGTGTATTGTCCGCAAGGTCAGTAGGCGCCAAATCAAAGTAGCCACCCTTGTCATTTACTTCAAGTGTTGGGTCTCCATTTTCATCAAGTTTAAATAGGAAGAATTCTGGTTCTGGTCCAAGGTTGAAGGACTTGAATCCCACTTCTTCCATGTGACGAAGAGCACGTTTCAAATTGCCACGAGGATCACCTGCAAATGGCTCACCTTCTGTTGTATAGACATCACAGATCAAACCTGCAACACTTCCATTTTCATCTCCCCAAGGGAAGACTGTCCATGTATCCAAGTCAGGGTACAAGTACATATCTGACTCATTGATACGTACAAAACCTTCAATAGAAGATCCATCAAACATAGCCTTATTTGACAAGACTTTATCTAACTGTTCATCTGTAGCAGGAATTTCGACGTTTTTCATGGTTCCCAAAATATCTGAGAACATGAGACGAATAAAGGTAACATTTTTTTCCTTGACTTCACGACGAATATCTGCAGCTGTGATTGGCATGAGTTTTCTCCTTAATGTATAACTACTTGCGGTTGCCTAACCGCGACCAAAAGGTGACCGTACTGAAGCAAAGCGACCCTGTTGGAGGAGTTCATTATGAAGTGCACGACGCACCTCAGTCTGACTCACCGCTTTCTTGGATTTCGCTTCACGTTCAGCATATTTTTTCTTGATGGCAGCGATATTATAACCTTCAGAGATATAATCTTTGATTTCAAGCAGACGATCCATGTCATTCAAGGAATACATGCGACGGTTCCCTTCGTTTCGATCAGGCTTAATCAACTCTTGATCTTCATAATAACGAATCTGACGCGCCGATAGGTCGGTCAACTTCATAACACTGCCGATAGGAAAAACAGCCATATTTCGGCGAAATTCTTTTTCCTTCATTTACAATTTCCTTCTTTCTGTCTATTATAGTCTAAAAAAAGACAAACGTCAATTGATAATGTTATAAAATGTAACATTATTTTTCTTTTTTCTCTAAAATGAGCCGAATACGATCAATATCGTAATTTACGAGAATTGCGACAAAAACTCCCATGAAAGTTTCTGATACACGCGCAAACACGTACAAAATCGTTTCCCCACTCGGAATTGATAAGGTAATGATTAACATAGCTGCTACACCACCAATAACCCCTGCTTTGTTATTCATGGCTACATTTGTCATAATGGTTAACATGGTGCAGATTGGAACAACAACTAAGGTTACCCAAAAGGCTTCGTGGAAAAAACTATTTATTAGGAAGAAAACCAAGGCATAGAGGCCACCGATACTATTTCCTAGAATACGCGAAGTCCCAAAATGAACACTCTTATCAAAACTCTCCCTCAAGCTAAAAACGGCTGTCAAAGCACCGATTTGAAGACCTTTCCAACCAAAAAAGCCAAAAATCAAGAGAACTAGAAAAACAGCAATACCTGTTTTAAAGGTTCGCATACCAAGTTTGAACTGGGATTTATCGAATTTATATTTTTTAAAATAACTCATAATCTCAACTTTCTATTTCCATTTTATCATAATTTGGGTGATTTTATGAGCAATAGTTGAGAGGAAGCGTTTTTATTTTGAGCAAAAGAAAAGAGGAACTTTCATCCCTCTCTTCTTTGATTCATTTATGAAATCTTATTTTTCTGTCAATGCTGCAAGTCCTGGAAGAACTTTACCTTCAAGAAGTTCCATTGATGCTCCACCACCAGTAGAGATCCATGAGAATTTGTCTGCGCGACCAAGGTTGATTGCTGCGGCAGCTGAATCACCACCACCGATGATTGATTTAACGCCTGGTTGTTTCACGATAGCGTCCATCACACCGATTGTTCCAGCTTGGAAGTCAGGGTTTTCAAACACACCCATAGGTCCGTTCCATACAACTGTTTTGGCACCAGTCAAAGCTTCATCAAATTTAGCGATAGATTTTGGACCGATGTCAAGACCAAGGAAGCCTTCAGAAACTGCTTCACCTTCAGTGTCACGTACTTCAGTGTAACCAGCAAATGCGTTAGCTTCTTTTGAGTCAACTGGCAAGATCAATTTACCGTTAGCTTTTTCAAGAAGAGCTTTAGCGACATCCAATTTGTCTTCTTCTACAAGTGAGTTACCGATTTCGATACCTTGTGCTTTGTAGAATGTGTAAGTCATACCACCACCGATAAGAACTTTATCAGCTTTTTCAAGCAAGTTTTCGATAACACCAATCTTGTCTGAAACTTTTGAACCACCAAGGATAGCCACGAATGGACGTTCTGGAGTTTCAACTGCTTCTTGGATGTAGGCAATTTCGTTTTCAAGAAGGAAACCAGCAACTGCTTTTTCAACGTTTGCTGAAATACCAACGTTAGATGCGTGTGCACGGTGAGCTGTACCGAATGCATCGTTTACGAAGATACCATCTCCAAGTGATGCCCAGTATTTACCAAGTTCAGGATCGTTTTTAGATTCTTTCTTGCCGTCAACATCTTCGTAACGAGTGTTTTCAACCAAGAGAACTTGTCCATCTTCAAGAGCGTTGATAGCTGCTTCCAATTCAGCACCACGAGTAACACCTGGGAAAACAACGTCTTGGCCCAATTTAGCTGCCAAGTCTGCTGCTACAGGAGCAAGTGATTTACCAGCTTTATCAGCTTCTTCTTTCACACGTCCAAGGTGAGAGAAAAGAATTGCACGTCCACCTTGTTCGATGATGTACTTAATAGTTGGAAGAGCTGCTGTGATACGGTTGTCGTTAGTGATTACGCCATCTTTCAATGGTACGTTGAAGTCAACACGAACGAGGACTTTTTTCCCTTTCAAGTCAACGTCTTTAACAGTAAGTTTTGCCATGTTACAAAAACCCCTTTATTTATTTTATTCGAAACTATTATATCACACTTTGGAAATATAAGGAAAGATTTCACAAGATTTTTCGATATTTAATCTTTGTGGCATGCTAGAGTATATTATTTTTGCTTTTTCTAACGAATTTTCTTTCTAAAATCTTAGCTTAACACTTGTTAGATTTACTTTTATCCTTTAAAATAGAATAGGAGAAATTCCGTTATTATTTTTCGGAGGAAAAAGAAATGTCCATTAATTGGCAGGAAATTTTATTTCACTTTTTAGGTGGTCTGGGACTATTCTTATATAGTATCAAGACCATGGGAGACGGTTTGCAACAAGCTGCTGGAGATCGCCTTCGTTTTTACATTGACAAATATACCAGCAATCCGTTCTTCGGTGTGCTAGTTGGTATCGGTATGACGGCGCTAATTCAGTCAAGTTCTGGTGTCACAGTCATTACAGTGGGGCTAGTCAGCGCAGGACTTTTGACCTTGCGTCAAGCTATCGGTATTGTCATGGGTGCCAATATTGGAACTACCGTTACATCCTTTATCATCGGTTTTAAGCTAGGAGATTACGCCTTACCAATGCTTTTCATCGGAGCGATTTGTCTCTTCTTCACCAAGAATCGCTCTATCAATAACATCGGACGTATCATTTTTGGTGTAGGTGGTATCTTCTTCGCTCTCAATCTTATGAGCGGTGCAATGGAACCTCTAAAAGACCTGCAAGTCTTTAGAGACTATATGGTTGAACTAAGTAAGAGTCCTATTCTAGGTGTCTTTGTCGGAACTGGACTAACCCTACTCATTCAAGCTTCTTCCGCAACTATCGGTATCCTACAGAATCTTTACGCAAGTGGTTTGATTGATCTACAAGGTGCCTTACCAGTCTTGTTTGGTGATAATATCGGAACGACCATTACAGCTATTATTGCTTCTCTTGGAGCCAATATCGCCGCCAAACGTGTTGCTGGTGCCCATGTCGCCTTTAACGTGATTGGTACGGTTATCTGTATTGTCTTCCTTGTACCTTTCACTGGCTTGATTCAATGGTTTGAATCTACACTCAATCTGGCTCCAGAAATGACCATTGCCTTCGCCCACGGAACCTTTAATATCACAAATACTATTATCCAATTTCCCTTCATCGGAGCCTTGGCCTACTTCGTAACCAAGCTCATCCCTGGTGAAGATGAAATTGTGAAGTACGAGCCACTTTATCTTGATGAACATTTGATTAAACAAGCTCCATCAATCGCCCTCGGAAATGCGAAGAAAGAGCTCCTTCACTTAGGAAATTATGCTTCTAAAGCCTTTGACCTTTCATACAACTACATCATTGACCTTAATGAAAAGGTTGCTGAAAAAGGCCACAAGACGGAAGAAGCCATCAATACCATTGATGAAAAATTGACTCGTTACCTCATTACTCTTTCAAGTGAGGCCCTTAGCCAAAAAGAAAGTGAAGTGCTGACCAACATCCTAGATTCATCCCGCGATTTGGAACGGATTGGAGACCACGCAGAAGCGCTAATTAACCTGACTGACTATCTTCAACGTAAAAATGTTGAGTTCTCTGAAGCTGCTTTGCAGGAATTGGCTGATATCTATCAAAAAACCACTGGCTTTATCAAGGATGCACTTGATAGTGTGGAAAACAATGATATTGAAAAGGCTCAAAGTCTGATTGAACGCCATAAAGAAATCAACAATATGGAACGTGTTCTCAGAAAGACCCACATCAAACGCCTCAACAAGGGTGAGTGTTCAACACAAGCTGGGGTCAACTTTATCGACATTATTTCCCACTACACTCGTGTGTCAGACCACGCTATGAATCTAGCGGAAAAGGTCATCGCTGAACAAATCTAAGATCCAAGAAGCTATCCTAAATAGGATGGCTTTTTTCTTTTCCTAATCAAGAATTGCTTTTTTTACATATAGAAAAATGCTTTGATTCACAATGGAATCAAAGCATTTTAAAGAGTTCCCCATACATAATCGCAGAAGCTGCGGTTCCTCTGTACTTAGCTTCTTCTCTTTTGATAAAGCGAGCTAAGTTGAGTAACTCAGGTGCTGAATGTTTGGGATTTAGGAGCAATTCACGATTGACCAGACCTGAGAGACGAACTGCCAACAATTGCTCATTTGTAGTAGGCAGTTTTTTAGCAGTCTCTAGGAGAGCAGCAACTAAATCTTCACTCAAATCATGTCGAGCATGATTGTAAAGATCTTTTATAAGGCTTTCTAGGTTTGGTTCTACCATCCCAACCACCTCCCTTATGGTTTAATAATTTTTAATCAAATCAACTGTTGAACGATCCAATTTCTTCACCAAAGCTTGTAAGAAAGCTTGAGCTTCTAGGAAGTCATCCATAGCATAGAGGGTTTGGTGAGAATGGATATAACGAGCGCAGACACCGATAGTTGTTGATGGAACACCACCATTTTTCAGATGAGCTGCTCCTGCATCCGTTCCGCCTTTTCCACAGTAATATTGGTACTTGATACCAGCTTCCTCAGCTGTTGTCAAAAGGAAGTCCTTCATCCCTGGGAGAAGCAAGTGACCTGGATCATAGAAACGAATCAAGGTTCCATCCCCAATCTTGCCTTGACCTCCATAGACATCACCAGCAGGTGAACAGTCAACTGCTAAGAAGACTTCTGGATCGAATTTAGTTGTGGAAGTATGAGCGCCACGGAGACCAACTTCTTCTTGGACGTTAGAGCCAAGATAGAGTTCATTTCCGAGTTTTTGACCTGACAGAGCTTCCGCCAACTCGCTAACCATAAGAACACCGTAGCGGTTGTCCCAAGCTTTTGAGATAATATTTTTTTCATTGGCTGTTAAGATTGCAGAACTATCTGGTACGATGGTGTCACCAGGACGGATGCCAAAGCTTTCTGCCTCAGCCTTATCCGCAAAACCACCATCAAAGACGATATCTGCAATGGCTGGCATGGTTGGCCCACCCTTACCACGAGTCAAATGTGGAGGGACAGAACCTGAAATCACAGGAATTTCACGACCATCACGAGTCAGAAGTTTGAAACGTTGGCTGCTGACAACCATTGGGTTCCAACCGCCGATTTCTACAACACGGAAGGTACCATCTGGCTTAATTTCGCTGACCATAAAACCAACTTCATCCATATGAGAAGCGACCAAGACACGCGGTGCATTCGCAGCTTCTGAATGTTTAATCCCGAAAATACCACCCAAGCCATCTGTCACCACTTCATCCACATGCGGTGTCAACTTTTCACGAAGATAGGCACGGACAGGCGCTTCATGACCTGAGATAGCAGCAAGTTCTGTTACTTCTTTGATTTTTGAAAATAATGTTGTCATTTCAGTTCCTTCTTTCTTTCATCCATTTTACCACTTTTTATAGGAGAAGGATAGCGGGAAGGTGGATTTCTAAGTTAGTATCTTCGTCTTGCTCTATCTCAGAAATGGATAGTATTCTCTTGCATTTGAAGTGAAATCTAAAAAACATTCCAAGATTAAGTCGAAACTTTATTTCCAAACAAAAAAACAATCCGATACCGAAATCGTTCAAATTTTTCATGAAATTTACAGAAAATAGTTGACTTTCCTTTCTTATTTCTTTAAAATAGTACAAAACTAGAAAAAGGAAAAAATCATGACCAAAACAATTCTTGTTACAGGTGGAGCTGGCTACATTGGCTCCCATACCGTTAAAGCTCTTTTAAATGCTGGCTACCAGGTTCATGTCTTAGATAATCTTTCTACAGGAAATCGTTCGTCTGTAGATAGTCGTGCTAGCTTTAAACAACTGGATGTTTATGATGCTAGTGCCTTAAAAGCCTACTTGGAAGAAAACAAGATTGACGCTGTTCTCCATTGTGCAGGTGAGATTGTTGTGAGCGAAAGTATTGAAAATCCAAGCAAATACTTCACTGCCAATGTTGCGGGTATGAACCAAGTTCTCAAAGTCTTATCTGAAGTTGGCATTCAAAAAATTATGTTCTCTTCAACTGCTTCCCTCTATGGTAATAACTGTATTGACAAGCCAGCTACTGAAGATACCTTGCTCGACCCTGTCAACCCTTATGCAGAGACAAAACTGATGGGCGAACGAATGATTTACTGGATGGCTAATCGCTACGATTGGAAATATGTTATTTTCCGTTACTTTAATGTTGCTGGGGCTGAAATGGATGCTTCAAACGGTCTACGTGTGAAAAATCCAACTCACATCATTCCCAATATCAACAAGACCGCATTGGGACAAAATGATAGCCTAAAAATATTTGGAGATGACTATGATACACGCGATGGTTCATGTATTCGAGATTACATTCATGTCTTGGATCTTGCACAGGCTCATGTTAAAGGAATGAACTACCTATTTCAAGAAAACAGTTCTTCTCAAATCTTTAACTTAGGAACTGAAAAAGGCTATACCGTCAAAGAAATCTTTAAAACTGCCGAAGAATTACTGAATCAAAAAATACCACACGAAATTGTTGCTCGCCGTGCTGGTGACCCAGCCAGCGTCCTAGCAGACGCATCAAAAGCTAAAAAATATCTTGATTGGAAGGCTAGCTACTCTCTTGAAGATATTATTTTATCGGATTATCATTGGCGTGTTAAAGAAGGTAAAAACATTTTAGAATAGGAAAACAGAGGAGAAGGTCCTGGTACTCTCTCCTTGTTTTATTCATTAAATTGTCAGAAAATTTATTGACAGATTAAAGAAATCGTGTTACAGTAATATCCGCAGGTATCTTTCGATATCAAATCTACATGAAAGGACGGGGTATGAAACTTTCTCATTATTTAATTGGCTTACTTCTACTCCTAGTCTTTCTCTCTATTAGCATTGGGACCAGTGATTTTTCATGGGGAAAACTTTTTGCTCTGGACCATGAAACTTGGCTTCTATTTCAGGAGTCACGTCTCCCTAGAACCATCAGTATTCTCCTGGCAGCCTCTAGTATGAGCATGGCAGGACTCCTCATGCAGACCATAACTCAAAATCAGTTTGCTGCTCCAAGCACAGTTGGAACGACTGAAGCCGCCAAACTGGGAATGGTGCTGAGCCTCTTTGTCTTTCCATCAGCTAGTCTGACCCAAAAGATGCTCTTTGCTTTTGTTTCATCCATCGTATTTACCCTCTTCTTCCTAGCCTTTATGGCCATTTTTACTGTAAAGGAAAGATGGATGTTGCCTCTGATTGGGATTATCTATAGCGGAATTATTGGTTCTATGACAGAAGTTATCGCCTACCGTTTCAATCTAGTTCAGAGTATGACAGCTTGGACCCAGGGCTCCTTCTCCATGATTCAGACCCATCAGTATGAGTGGCTCTTCTTAGGCCTCATCATCCTGATAGCCGTTTGGAAATTATCCCAAACCTTCACCATCATGAATCTAGGGAAAGAAACCAGCGAAAGTTTGGGGATTTCCTACTCCCTACTTGAAAAACTAGCTCTCTTTCTGGTTGCGCTAACGACAAGCGTCACCATGATTACCGTGGGTGGCTTGCCATTTCTTGGAGTCATCGTTCCCAATCTTGTTCGCAAGCACTATGGAGATAATCTAAGTCAAACCAAACTCATGGTCGCACTGGTAGGTGCCAATCTAGTTCTGGTCTGTGATATCCTATCCCGAGTTCTAATTCGACCCTATGAGTTGTCTGTCAGTCTTCTACTAGGAATCATTGGTAGCCTCGTCTTTATCCTACTTCTATGGAGAGGGGGACGAAAAGATGCAGTTTAAAAGCAAACATACCAAACTCTTCGGTCTTCTCATTATTCTGGCCATCGGAGCTTGTCTCCTCTATTTTTGGCCCATCACTCACTTGTCAGCCTTTGCTTGGAAGTTGCGTTCCCAAAAGATCATCGTTTATCTCTTGGTAGCCATCGCGACTGGGATTTCGACTATTAGTTTTCAAACCTTGACAGAAAATCGCTTCCTGACACCTAGTATTTTAGGAATCGAATCCTTCTATGTCCTACTGCAAACTCTGCTACTGGTTTTTGAAAGCAAGTTTCTTCAACTTGGCAAGTATCCCATCTTAGAATTCCTAGTTTTGCTTCTGCTTCAATCCCTCTTCTTTCTTGCCTTACAAGGCTACTTGAAGACACTGATGAAACAAGACCTGGTCTTCATCCTGCTAATCTGTCTAGCCCTCGGAAGTCTCTTTCGAAATATCAGTACCTTCCTTCAGGTCCTGATGGATCCAAACGAATACGATAAACTGCAGAACAGTCTCTTTGCCTCCTTTCAACATCTCAACACTTCCATCCTAGCCATCGGCTCTCTAATCATCCTTGCTTTGACAGTCTTTTTCTTCCGGAAAGCAGTCACTCTGGATGTCTTGCACCTACAAAGAGAAACGGCTCACATACTGGGCCTCGATGTTGAAAAAGAACAGAGAGAACTCCTCTGGGGTATCGTGCTTTTGACCTCAACTGCCACTGCCTTGGTAGGACCTATGGCCTTCTTCGGCTTTATGCTGGCTAACCTCACCTACTTAATCGTCAAAGACTATCGACACAAGTTACTCTTTATCGTAGCCATTCTGATTGGATTTATCAGTTTGACCTTGGGGCAAACCCTCATCGAACGAGTCTTTGCGCTGGAAATTCGCATCAGCATGATCATCGAGAGCGTGGGTGGCCTTTTATTCTTTATCTTACTATACAGGAGGGCGCGTCAGTGAAACTGGAAAACATTGGCAAATCCATTCAAAAACAGGATATTTTGCAAGGCATTTCGCTTAAAGTCAGTCCTCAAAAACTGACAGCCTTTATTGGTCCAAATGGTGCTGGAAAATCGACTCTCCTCTCCATCATGAGCAGACTTACCAAGAAAGATCAGGGAATTCTCAGTATCAAAGGCCGTGAAATCGAGAGCTGGAATTCGCAAGAACTGGCTCAAGAACTGACTATCCTAAAGCAGAAAATCAATTACCAAGCCAAATTGACTGTTGAAGAACTGGTCAGTTTTGGACGTTTTCCCTACAGTCGAGGTCGACTGAGACAAGAAGACTGGGAAAAAATCCGAGAAACTCTGGACTATTTAGAACTGACCAACTTAAAAGACCGCTACATCGATAGCCTGTCTGGAGGACAACTCCAGCGGGTCTTTATCGCTATGGTACTGGCCCAGGATACAGACTTTATCTTGCTGGACGAACCACTCAACAATCTCGATATCAAGCAAAGTGTCAGTATGATGCAGATTCTTCGGAGACTGGTGGAAGAACTCGGCAAGACCATTATTATCGTCCTCCACGATATCAACATGGCCAGTCAGTATGCAGATGAAATTGTTGCCTTCAAAGATGGCCAAGTCTTTAGCAAGGGAACAACCAATCAAATCATGCAGGCTGACCTCCTCAGTCAACTTTATGAGATTCCCATCACGCTAGCTGATATCAATGGCAAGAAGATCTGTATTTATAGCTAGTAACATAGAAACTCGTGTTAGAAGAAACTTTGTCTCTTAGTCAATAAGACCAAGAGATTCTCTAAATCGTTATCACATTTTAAAAAGGAGAAATTATGAAAACATCCCTTAAACTTTACCTTACTGCCCTAGCAACCAGCTTCTTGCTCCTACTTGGTGCATGTAGTACAAACACAAACTCAAGCACTAGTCAGTCAGAAACAAGCAGTTCTGCTCCAACAGAGGTAACCATTAAAAGTTCACTAGGTGTAGTCACACTTTCAAAAGTCCCTGAAAAGATTGTGACCTTTGACCTCGGTGCTGCGGATACTATTCGCGCTTTAGGTTTTGAAAAGAATATCGTCGGAATGCCTACAAAAACTGTTCCGACTTATCTTAAAGACCTAGCTGGAAAAATTAAAAATGTTGGTTCTATGGTTGAGCCAGACCTAGAAGCCCTTGCTGCTCTTGAACCAGACCTAATTATCGCTTCACCACGTACCCAAAAATTCGTAGATAAGTTCAACGAAATCGCTCCGACTGTTCTCTTCCAAGCAGGCAAAGATGACTACTGGACTTCTACCAAGACTAATATCGAATCCCTAGCAAGCGCCTTCAGCGAAACAGGTACACAGAAAGCCAAGGAAGAATTGGCCAAGCTTGACAAGAGCATTCAAGAAGTCGCAACTAAAAATGAAAGTTCTGACCAAAAAGCCCTTGCCATCCTCCTCAACGAGGGAAAAATGGCAGCCTTTGGTGCCCAATCTCGTTTCTCTTTCTTGTACCAAACCTTGAAATTCAAGTCAACTGACACTCAATTTGAAGACTCTCGCCACGGACAAGAAGTCAGCTTTGAAAGTGTCAAAGAAATCAATCCTGACATCCTCTTTGTCATCAACCGTACCCTTGCCATCGGTGGGGACAACTCTAGCAACGACGGGATCCTAGAAAATGCCCTCATCGCTGAAACACCTGCCGCTAAAAATGGTAAGATTATCCAACTAACACCAGACCTCTGGTATCTAAGTGGAGGCGGACTTGAATCAACAAAACTCATGATTGAAGACGCACAAAAAGCCTTGAAATAAGCTACTTTAAACTCAATCACATCTTTACATGATAAAACGCATCCTATCAAGCTCACTCAAACCTGATAGGATGCGTTTTTAGGCTCTATAATATTTGTAGTGGGTAAATCCCCTATAGATATTATGGAGCCTATTTTTGTGTAGAAAAAAAGTCCCAT
>NZ_CAMHZD010000013.1 GCF_946190065.1 Streptococcus mitis | reverse complement strand
GTAGTAGCGAATCCAGATGCTCTCACTCCAGAAGAGAAGAAAGCAATCGAAGATAAGGTTAAAGCAGTCAACCCAGGTTCAACTGTAGTAGTAGACGATAAAGGCAACGCCACAGTCACAACTCCAGAAGGGAAGACAGCGGTTATCCCAGCGTCAGACTTGACTAAGTCAGAAGCGGATGCAGCTAAACCAAACGCAGGCAATGATATCGTTAAACCAGCAGATAAGACTGTGGTAGCGAACCCAGAAAAACTTACAGATGCTGAGAAGAAAGCCATCGAAGACAAAGTTAAAGCAGTGAATCCAGGTGCGACTGTAGTAGTAGACGATAAAGGAAATGCGACAGTTACAACTCCAGAAGGTAAGACAGCAGTAATTCCAGCGTCAGACTTGACTAAGTCAGAAGCGGATGCAGCTAAACCAAACGCAGGCAACGACATCGTTAAACCAGCGGACAAAACTGTAGTAGCTAACCCAGACAAACTTACAGATGCTGAGAAGAAAGCCATCGAAGATAAGGTTAAAGCAGTCAACCCAGGTTCAACTGTAGTAGTGGACGACAAAGGCAACGCGACAGTTACAACTCCAGAAGGTAAGACAGCGGTAATTCCAGCGTCAGACTTGACTAAGTCAGAAGCGGATGAAGCTAAACCAAATGCAGGTAACGATGTGAATACACCAGCAGCTAAAACTGTAGTAGCTAACCCAGATAAACTTACAGATGCTGAGAAGAAAGCCATCGAAGATAAGGTTAAAGCAGTAAATCCAGGAGCGACTGTAGTAGTAGACGATAAGGGCAACGCGACAGTTACAACTCCAGAAGGTAAGACAGCGGTCATTCCAGCAACTGATTTGGTGAAAACACAAGATGATATCACTAAAGAAAATGCAGGTAATGATGTAAATACACCAGCAGCTAAAACTGTAGTAGCTAACCCAGATAAACTTACAGACGCTGAGAAGAAAGCCATCGAAGATAAGGTTAAAGCAGTCAACCCAGGTTCAACTGTAGTAGTGGATGATAAGGGTAATGCAACAGTAGCTAAAGGTGATGGTACAGTTCTTAACATTCCAGCTTTAGACCTAGTCATTCCAGCAGATGATTTGGCAGATGCAGCTAAGAATACAGCTGTTAAAACTCCTGCTATTCGCACATTAGTAGCTGATAAGGAAAAATTAACAGATGCTGAAAAAGCAGCAGTTAAGAAAGCAATTGAAGCAGTAAATCCAGGAGCGACTGTAGTAGTAGACGATAAAGGGAACGCAACAGTCACATTAGATGGAAATACAGTATCAATTGCAAAAGACCAATTAGTGAAAACAGCAAGTGATGTAACAGTTAAGAATAGCGGAGATAACATCAACCTTGACTTCGAAAAAGAAACAGTAGCAGACCTCAATAACTTAACAGATGCAGAAAAAGAAGCTGCAAAAGTTAAGATTAAAGGAGCAAATGCTGATGTGGTAGAAGTTATTTTCGATAAAGCAGGAAATGCAACTGTTGTAACTAAAGATGGTAAAGTTTTAGCAATTGCCGCTGAAGATATCTTTAAACAACGTCCTTCAGCTCCAAACAATGGTGGAAATGGAACTTCTGGCAATAACGCAGCTAATAACACTGATGCAAAAGTGAATAAAGCTAAGTTAGAAGGTGCTATCCATCAATTAGATGAATTGATCATTAAAGAATCAGCTAAGCTTGATGCAGAAACTGCAAAAGAAGCGAATGCATTATCAGCAGATGCTAAGAAAGTATTTGCTAATGCAGACGCAAGTCAAGCAGAAGTGGATGCAATGGTTAAACGTATCGAAGACTTCATGGCGAAAGTTGCTTCATCAACTGATCATGCAACTCCAGCTACTACTCAAGCAGCAGCTAATGCTAGCCAAGAAGCAGCAACAAATGCGCGTAAAGCAGCTAAAGAATTGCCAAATACAGGTACAGCAGATTCTACTGTAGCTATGGTAGCAGCTGCCGCAAGTGCAGTACTTGGTCTTGGTCTTGCAGGCCGTCGTCGTAAAGAAGACGAAGAAGCTTAATTGGTAGATTGTTGGATAATTATCAGATGATAAGTCCGATTTTCAAAGCTTAAACAAGTACCTCTCATAAGAAAATCTCCTAGCAGTAAAGTCTGCTAGGAGATTTTTGCATTTCAGAAAGTGGACGGATGACTTGGCAACCAGCTGAGGGTAAAGGTTAGCTGTTCAGCTTTTAGGAGGTCTTGGTGTTGAATAGTTGATACGAGTGTTTTATCCAGTCGGCATTCTTTTACAAAGTTAAAATGGCTGTGGTTTTGTTTAGAATGGATATCCAGCCATTTACCTTCTTTAGCCAGATAGACTCGGAGATGGCCAAAGAGAGGGATTCCGAGGTCATAGCTTGGTTTTCCTGGACAGGTCGGATAAAATCCGAGAGCTGACCAGATATACCAAGCCGAGAGACTACCGTTATCCTCATCACCAGGATAGGCTTGCCAGTTTGCGTGAAAGGCTTTCTGACGGAGAGTCTTGATGAGAAGGGCAGTGTAGTCAGGATAGTCGCTGTAGCGGAAGAGATAAGGAATGTGGAAGCTCGGCTGGTTGGAAATAGCGACTTGTCCAAACGGAGCTGTAGCCATTTCGCTCATTTCATGAATCTCGTAACCATAGCCTGTTGTCTCAAAGAGGGGAGCATCTTGACAGGTTTTCAAAAGATAGTTGCTAAAGGCTTCTTTTCCACCCATAAGTTGGATTAAGCCTGGGATGTCGTGGAGGACGCCTAAGGTTGCTTGGATGGCTGAACATTCGGCATAGTCGCGTCCCCAACTATAAGGAGAGAAGTCAGGGCGGAAGTTGCCTTGACTATCACGCGCTCGCATGTAACCTGTCTCAGCGTCAAATAGATGGCGGTAATTTTGTGATGCAGTCTTGTAGGTTTCAGCGATTTCTATTTTCCCTTGTTTTTCGGCACAGCTGGCGATACAAAAGTCACTATAGGCATAGTCTAGGGTGTGGCTGACGCTTTCGTGGTGGTCGGTAGAGAGGTAGCCTAGTTCTTGGTATTGGGCTAGTCCGTGACGACCATTGATGCCGAGAGGGTCGGCCTTGCTGGCTGTTTCAAGCATGGCTTGGAGGAGTTCTTCTTCTAGGTCAGGGGTCATGTCCTTGCAGGCGCTATCTGCGATAATACCGTCTAGTAGGGTACCGGGCATCATACCACGTTCATCTGGGGCTAGCCATTTTGGAAGGAAACCAGTATCGCGGTAGCTATTGAGAAAACCTTCTAAAAAGCGGTGATAGTGCTCCGGTATGATAAGGGCAAAGAGGGGGAAGGTGGTGCGGAAGGTATCCCAGAAACCATTGTTGCTGAAGAGGACACCAGGCTTGACAGTTCCAGTAGCCAAATCTATGTGGATGGCTTGTCCTGATTCATCAACCTCATAAAAAGTCTGAGGAAAGAGGAAGAGTCTGTAGAGACAGTGATCAAAGAAGGTCCGGTCAGCCTCTCCTGTCTTTATAACATCAAAACGATGGAGGAGATTTTCCCAGTCCGCTTGGGCATTTGCTTTACAGTTATCAAAATCTTCTTGAGGTAGATTAAGCAGAGCCTGAGAGTGCGAGATGAAAGAAGTCGCTAGCTGAATTTCAGCATGACTATCTGCTAAGTCAATTCGCCAGTCTCCACCTTCTTGGTTGATAGCAAGGATATCCGTATTCATTTGCAGGGTAGTGAACAGTATCAGTGGATTTTTGTTGGTTTCAGTTTTACCTTCTTGTCGCAGGGCAAGAATTCGCTTATCTACTTGCTCCACGGTCAGTTCATCTGCTGCGTGAAGATATAGAGAGAGGGCTTTGCCTTGCTTTTGTTCCAAACGAATAGAAGCACCATAGCAAGTCGGTGTGAGCTGGCTTTCAATCTGATAGCGCAGGGAGAAAATTTTCAGATAATGAGGTTGGAAAGAAGCTTTTTCGATATCATAGGAAGACTGGCGGTGAAAGAGGCTGTCTCCACCCAGTTGACCTGTGACAGGTGTCAGAAGGATCCAAGAGTAGTCCCCAATCCAAGGACTTGGTTGGTGGGTTAGTCGAATCCCCTGAAAGATAGGCAGATGCGGATCGAAAAACCAAGAGCCCTCCTGGTCACTGGTCTGGGGTACAAAGTAATTCATCCCAAAAGGCACGCCTGTGTATGGCAGGGTATTTCCCCGAGAGAAGGCATGCTTGCTGGCAGTTCCAAAGCGGGTATCGATGGTTTCGAGTAGTGGTTTCATAGTCTTTCCTTTCGCTGTTTTTCTACATTATATCAGAAAAATGGGGCCTTTAGAAAAGGAGCTTCAAAGATAACTATTTTGTAGAAAAATGACTATCATTTGTGTATGTATTTTCTGTCTCAAAAGCTATATACTGAAAATGAAACTTGTTTGAAAGAGGATACTGCACGATGATTTATTCAAAAGAAATTGTTCGAGAATGGCTAGATGAAGTGGCAGAGCGGGCTAAGGACCATCCAGAGTGGGTGGATGTTTTCGAGCGTTGCTATACAGACACCTTGGACAATACGGTTGCAATCCTAGAAGATGGTTCAACCTTTGTACTCACTGGTGATATTCCTGCTATGTGGCTTCGGGATTCAACAGCTCAACTCAGACCCTACCTTCATGTGGCTAAAAGAGATGCCCTCCTGCGTCAGACCATTGCAGGTTTGGTCAAGCGTCAGATGACCTTGGTACTCAAGGATCCTTATGCCAATTCCTTTAATATTGAGGAAAACTGGAAGGGGCACCACGAGACCGACCATACAGACCTTAATGGCTGGATTTGGGAACGCAAGTACGAGGTGGACTCGCTTTGCTATCCTTTGCAGTTGGCTTATCTCCTCTGGAAAGAGACTGGCGAGACTAGCCAGTTTGATGAGACTTTTGTCGCAGCGACTAAGGAAATTCTCCATCTGTGGACAGTGGAACAAGACCACAAGAACTCTCCTTATCGTTTTGTCCGAGATACGGACCGTAAGGAAGACACCTTGGTAAATGATGGATTTGGCCCTGACTTTGCAGTGACAGGTATGACTTGGTCAGCCTTTCGTCCGAGTGATGACTGTTGTCAGTATAGTTACTTGATTCCGTCAAATATGTTTGCAGTTGTTGTTTTGGGGTATGTTCAAGAAATCTTTGCAGAACTAGACTTAGCTGATAGCGAGAGTGTTATTGCTGATGCTAAGCGTCTCAAAGCGGAAATCCAAGAAGGTATCGAAAACTACGCCTACACAAGCAACAGCAAGGGCGAAAAGATTTATGCCTTTGAAGTGGATGGCCTAGGAAATGCCAGCATCATGGATGATCCAAACGTACCAAGTTTGTTGGCTGCGCCTTATCTGGGCTACTGCGATATCAACGACGAAGTCTATCAAGCAACTCGTCGTACCATTCTGAGCCCTGAAAATCCATACTTCTACCAAGGAGAATACGCTAGCGGTCTCGGAAGTTCTCATACCTTCTATCGCTATATCTGGCCAATCGCCCTTTCTATCCAAGGTTTGACAACAAGAGATAAGGCAGAGAAGAAATTCTTGTTGGATCAGCTGGTTGCTTGCGATGGTGGTACAGGTGTCATGCACGAAAGCTTCCACGTGGACGACCCAACTCTCTACTCTCGTGAATGGTTCTCTTGGGCTAACATGATGTTCTGTGAATTGGTCTTGGATTACTTGGATATCCGCTAAGGAACATGCTTTAGCGCAACTGATTCTTGGAAAGAATCATAAATTTACATCCAAAAACGTTAACAATAAAAATTTAAATTTAGAATGAGGTTTTACTTCATGGAAAATGTTGTCGTACATATTATCTCACATAGTCACTGGGATCGTGAGTGGTACTTACCTTTTGAAAGCCACCGTATGCAGTTGGTGGAATTATTTGACAATCTCTTTGATCTTTTTGAAAATGACCCTGAGTTCAAGAGTTTCCATTTAGACGGGCAAACTATTGTCCTTGATGACTACTTGGAGATTCGTCCTGAAAATCGCGACAAAGTTCAACAGTACATCGACGAAGGAAAATTGAAAATTGGTCCCTTTTATATCTTGCAGGATGATTACTTGATTTCAAGTGAAGCCAATGTCCGCAATACCTTGATTGGTCAGCAGGAAGCTGCAAAGTGGGGCAAATCCACTCAGATTGGTTACTTCCCAGATACCTTTGGAAATATGGGACAAGCGCCTCAAATCCTTCAAAAATCAGGCATTCACGTGGCCGCTTTTGGCCGTGGTGTGAAGCCGATTGGGTTTGACAACCAAGTTCTTGAAGATGAGCAGTTTACTTCCCAGTTTTCAGAAATGTACTGGCAGGGTGCGGATGGTAGTCGTGTCCTGGGGATTCTCTTTGCCAACTGGTACAGTAACGGGAATGAAATTCCAGTGGATAAAGACGAGGCCTTGGCCTTCTGGAAACAAAAACTGGCAGACGTGCGTGACTACGCTTCTACCAACCAATGGTTGATGATGAACGGTTGTGACCACCAGCCTGTCCAGAAAAATCTGAGCGAAGCCATTCGTGTGGCAAATGAACTCTTCCCAGATGTAACCTTTGTGCATAGTTCTTTTGATGAATATGTTCAAGCCGTGGAAAGTGCCCTACCAGAGCAATTGTCAACGGTTACAGGCGAGTTGACCAGTCAGGAAACAGACGGCTGGTACACACTTGCCAACACTTCTTCATCTCGCATTTACCTCAAACAAGCCTTCCAAGAAAATAGCAACCTCCTAGAGCAAATTGTAGAACCACTGACTATTATCACTGGTGGCCACAACCACAAGGACCAGTTGACCTATGCTTGGAAAACTCTTTTGCAAAATGCGCCACATGATAGCATCTGTGGTTGTAGCGTGGATGAAGTTCACCGCGAGATGGAAACTCGTTTTGCCAAGGTCAATCAAGTCGGAAACTTTGTCAAGACTAACCTTCTCAACGAGTGGAAGGGCAAAATAGCTACAGCTAAGGCTCAAAGTGACTATCTCTTTACTGTCATTAACACAGGCTTGCATGATAAGGTTGATACTGTCAGCACAGTGATTGATGTAGCGACTTGTGATTTCAAGGAATTGCACCCAACAGAGGGTTACAAGAAGATGGCTGCTCTTACCTTGCCAAGCTACCGTGTGGAGGACTTGGATGGTCGTCCTGTAGAGGCTAAAATCGAAGATCTCGGAGCTAATTTTGAGTATGATTTACCAAAAGATAAGTTCCGCCAAGCTCGTATTGCTCGTCAAGTGCGCGTGACCATTCCAGTTCACCTAGCGCCACTTTCTTGGACAACCTTCCAATTGCTGGAAGGAGAACAAGAACACCGCGAAGGCATTTACCAAAACGGGGTGATTGATACACCGTTTGTAACGGTAAGTGTGGATGACAATATCACAGTCTATGACAAGACAACTCACGAAGCCTATGAAGATTTTATCCGCTTCGAAGACCGTGGTGACATCGGAAACGAGTATATCTATTTCCAACCAAAAGGAACAGAGCCAATCTATGCAGAGCTTCAGGGTTACGAGGTCTTGGAAAACACAGCTCGCTATGCTAAGATTTTGCTCAAACATGAGTTGACCGTGCCTGTCAGCGCAGATGAAAAACTAGAAGAAGAGCAAAAAGGTATCATCGAGTTTATGAAGCGTGAAGCTGGACGTTCAGAAGAGTTGACAAGCATTCCTCTGGAAACTGAGATGACTGTCTTTGTTGACAATCCACAAATCCGTTGCAAGACTCGCTTTACCAACACTGCCAAAGATCACCGTATCCGTCTCTTGGTCAAGACTCATAACACGCGTCCAAGCAATGATTCTGAAAGCATCTATGAGGTGGTGACACGACCAAACAAACCAGCTGCTTCATGGGAAAATCCTGAAAATCCTCAACACCAACAGGCCTTTGTCAGTCTGTATGACGATGAAAAAGGGGTGACTGTATCCAACAAGGGATTGAATGAATACGAAATCCTTGGGGACGACACCATTGCAGTGACTATTTTGCGTGCATCAGGTGAGCTGGGTGACTGGGGCTACTTCCCAACACCAGAAGCTCAGTGTTTGCGTGAGTTTGAAGTTGAGTTTGCGCTTGAATGCCACCAAGCCCAAGAACGCTTCTCAGCTTTCCGTCGTGCTAAGGCCTTGCAGACACCATTTACCAGCCTTCAGCTTGCTAGACAGGAAGGAAGCGTGGCTGCGACTGGTAGCCTCTTGAGCCATTCTGTTCTCAGCATACCGCAAATCTGTCCAACAGCCTTTAAGGTAGCTGAAAATGAAGAAGGCTATGTGCTTCGCTACTACAATATGTGTAGTGAAAATGTACGTGTACCGGAAAGTCAACATCTCTTCCTTGACCTACTTGAACGACCATATCCAGTTCATAGAGGCCTCATTTCACCACAAGAGATTCGTACAGAATTCATCAAAAAAGAAGAAATTTAATTTCAAAAAGTAAACATAAAAGAAAGGAGGGGCGAAAAGGTAAGAACTAACTGCTGATTCGCCCCTTTTTATGGTAAAAACAATGACCATTGCAACGATTGATATCGGAGGGACTGGGATTAAGTTTGCTAGTCTGACTCCTGATGGGAAAATACTGAATAAGACAAGCATTCCAACGCCAGAAAGTTTGGAAGATTTAGTAACTTGGCTAGACCAGCGCTTGTCAGAACAGGATTATAGCGGGATTGCTATGAGCGTTCCAGGCGCGGTCAATCAAGAGACCGGTGTGATTGATGGCTTCAGTGCCGTGCCCTACATCCACGGATTTTCTTGGTATGAGGCGCTTAGCTCTTATCAGATTCCTGTCCATCTAGAAAATGATGCCAACTGCGTTGGACTCAGTGAATTACTAGCACATCCAGAACTTGAAAATGCTGCCTGTGTCGTGATTGGGACAGGAATTGGTGGAGCCATGATTATCAATGGCAGACTTCACCGAGGTCGCCATGGTCTGGGTGGGGAATTTGGCTATATGACAACCCTTGCCCCTGCTAAAAAACTCAACAACTGGTCGCAACTAGCGTCAACTGGGAATATGGTGCGCTACGTGATTGAAAAATCTGATCAGACTGACTGGGACGGTCGCAAGATTTACCAAGAGGCTGCAGCAGGAAATATCCTTTGCAAAGAAGCTATTGAGCGCATGAACCGCAATCTGGCTCAAGGTTTACTCAATATCCAGTATCTCATTGATCCAGATGTCATCAGTCTGGGTGGCTCTATCAGTCAAAATCCCGACTTTATCCAAGGGGTCAAAAAAGCTGTCGATGACTTTGTCGAAACCTACGAAGAATACACAGTCGCACCAGTTATCCAAGCCTGCACCTATCATGCAGATGCCAATCTCTACGGTGCCCTTGTCAACTGGTTACAGGAGGAAAATCAATGGTAAGATTTACAGGAATTAGCAGTAAACAACATCAAGCTATAGAGTTGCTTCAAAAGCACATTTCTCTACCAGATGTCGAAGTAGCTGTCACTCAGTCTGATCAAGCCTCTATCTCTATCAAGGGTGAGGGTGGCCACTATCAACTAACCTATCGCAAACCCCACCAACTTTATCGTGCCTTGTCCCTGTTGGCAACATCCCTAGCAGAAGGTGACAAGGTAGAGATTGAGGAACAGGCGGCTTATGAAGATTTAGCCTACATGGCTGACTGTTCTCGAAATGCAGTGCTGAATGTGGCTGCTGCCAAGCAGATGATTGAGGTCTTGGCTCTCATGGGCTACTCAACCTTTGAGCTCTACATGGAAGACACCTACCAGATTGAAGGGCAGCCTTACTTTGGCTATTTCCGTGGAGCCTACTCAGCTGAGGAATTGCAGGAAATTGAAACCTATGCCCAGCAGTTTGACATGATCTTTGTGCCATGTATCCAGACCTTGGCTCACTTGTCAGCCTTCGTCAAATGGGGTGTCAAAGAAGTCCAGGAGCTCCGTGATGTGGAGGATATTCTTCTTATTGGCGAAGAAAAGGTTTATGACCTGATTGATGGCATGTTTGCTACTCTGTCTAAACTACAAACTCGCAAGGTCAATATCGGGATGGACGAAGCCCACTTGGTTGGTTTGGGACGCTACTTGATTCTGAACGGTGTTGTGGATCGTAGTCTCCTCATGTGCCAACACTTGGAGCGCGTGCTGGATATTGCAGACAAATATGGTTTCCACTGCCAGATGTGGAGCGATATGTTCTTTAAACTTATGTCAGCAGATGGCCAGTACGACCGTGATGTGGAAATTCCAGAGGAAACGCGTGTCTACCTAGACCGTCTCAAAGATCGTGTGACCTTGGTTTACTGGGACTATTATCAGGATAGCGAGGAAAAATACAACCGCAATTTCCGCAATCATCATAAAATTAGCCATGATCTTGCCTTTGCAGGGGGAGCGTGGAAGTGGATTGGTTTCACACCCAATAACCATTTCAGCCGTCTCATCGCTCTTGAAGCGAACAAGGCCTGTCGTGCCAATGATATAAAAGAAGTCATCGTGACGGGTTGGGGAGACAATGGTGGGGAAACAGCCCAGTTTTCTATTCTCCCAAGCTTGCAAATCTGGGCAGAACTCAGCTATCGCAATGATCTAGACCGTTTATCTGCTCACTTCCAGACCAATACAGGTCTATCCGTTGAGGATTTTATGCAGATTGACCTTGCTAACCTCTTGCCAGACCTACCAGGCAATCTCAGTGGCATCAATCCCAACCGCTATGTCTTTTATCAGGATGTTCTCTGTCCGATCCTTGACCGACACATGACACCTGAGCAGGACAAACCGCACTTCGCTCAGGCTGCTGAGACGCTTGCTAACATTAAAGAAAAAGCTGGCAACTATGCCTATCTCTTTGAAACTCAGGCCCAGTTGAATGCTATTTTAAGTAGCAAAGTCGATGTAGGACGACGCATTCGCCAAGCCTATCAAGCGGATGACAAAGACAGCTTGAAACAAATTGCCAGAGAAGAATTGCCAAAACTCAGAAGTGAGTTTGAAAACTTCCACAAGCTCTTTAGCCACCAATGGTTGAAGGAAAACAAGGTCTTTGGCTTGGATACAGTTGATATCCGTATGGGCGGACTTTTGCAGCGTATCAAGCGGGCAGAAAGCCGTATCGAGGCTTACCTGGCTAGTCAGATTGACCGCATCGACGAGTTAGAAGTGGAAATTCTGCCATTTACTGACTTTTACGCAGACAAAGACTTCGCAGCCACAACAGCTAATCAGTGGCATACCATTGCGACAGCTTCAACGATTTACACGACCTAAAAACAAGAACATTGTGTCTTATACAGGGTGTTTCTCGTGAAACATCCCTTTCTTAAAAAGTACTCCACATAAAATAATTTGTGGAGTTTTTTCTATAATTAGTAGTTTAACCTAACCTGCAAATAGGAGTATACTAATAATGTAATCGTTATCAAAAGTCTAAAAAGGAATTTTTAGATGGATATCAAAATAAAAAAGGGAGGAAATTATGAATAAGTTTTCAAAAACCTTGAGAGACAACTGGATCTTTCTCTTGATGGTTTTGCCAGGGGCGCTCTGGTTGATTCTATTCTTCTACATTCCAGTATTTGGGAACGTGGTTGCCTTTAAAGACTACCACATGACCAGTAATGGATTTATAGATAGTATCGTGAATAGTAAATGGGTCGGACTCGATAATTTCAGATTCTTGTTTAGTTCAAAAGACGCCTTTATTATCACACGAAATACTGTCCTCTACAATCTCGGCTTTATCTTTATTGGCTTGATTGTATCAGTAGGGATTGCCATCATCCTCAGTGAACTTCGTTCTAAGAGAATGGTTAAGATCTTCCAAACTTCCATGTTGTTCCCTTACTTCTTGTCTTGGGTTATCATCAGTTTCTTTACAGATGCTTTCCTAAACATCGATAAAGGTGTGTTCAACCATTTCCTAGAATCTATCGGAATGAAGGAAATCAATTTCTACGCTGACTTGGGTATTTGGCCTTATCTCCTACTTTTCCTTGGTATTTGGAAAGGCTTTGGATATAGCAGTGTCATGTACTATGCGACAATCATGGGAATTGATCCAACCTACTACGAAGCAGCGACAGTGGATGGGGCCAGCAAATGGCAACGAATTCGCAATGTAACCATTCCGCAGTTGACACCATTGGTAACTGTATTGACCATCCTTGCAGTCGGAAACATCTTCCGTGCAGACTTTGGTCTCTTCTACCAAATCCCCCACAATGCTGGTCAGCTTTATAACGTAACCAACGTCTTGGATGTATATGTTTATAACGGTTTGACTCAGACAGCGGATATCGGGATGGCTTCAGCAGCAGGTCTCTACCAATCAGTTGTCGGCTTGATTCTGGTTATCCTATCAAACTTACTTGCAAGACGAGTTGATCCAAACTCAGCCTTGTTCTAGAAAGGAGGAGAATATGGCAGAAAAGAAAATTAAAAAAGAAAAAATTGATAATGTCGGCATTCACTCCTTCAGTAAGAAAGCAGATATCTTCTTTAGTACCATTTCTGGTTTGGTTGCCCTCTCTTGTATCCTACCCTTTGTATTCGTTATCGTTATTTCGGTGACAGATGAAAAGAGTATCCTCCAAAATGGATATAGCTTCTTCCCATCTCAATTTGGATTAGACGGTTTTGAATTTTTGGCACAGTTTAAGGATAAAATCCTCCAAGCCCTCTTCATCTCAGTCTTTGTAACAGTGGTGGGGACTATCACAAACGTTTTTATCACAACAACCTATGCCTACGCTATCTCACGGACAACCTTTAAGTATCGCAGATTCTTTACAATCTTTGCCCTTCTTAGTATGTTGTTCAATGCTGGTTTGGTACCGGGCTATATCGTGGTAACTCGTTTACTTCAACTTGGTGATACAGTTTGGGCCTTGATTGTTCCAATGCTTCTCTCACCATTTAACATCATCTTGATGCGTTCCTTCTTCAAGAAGACCATTCCAGAAGCCATTCTAGAATCCGCTCGTATCGATGGTGCTAGTGAGGCCCGGATCTTCTTCCAAATCTGTTTACCATTGTCACTACCAGGTATCGCAACCATTACGCTCTTAACAGCTCTTGGTTTCTGGAATGACTGGTTCAACGCCCTTCTTTATATCAAGAGTGACAACTTGTATCCATTGCAATATTTGCTCATGCAAATCCAGCAAAATATGGACTACATCGCCAAAGCAGTCGGCCTATCTGGTCAACTGGGAGTTGCTCTACCGAAAGAAACAGGACGTATGGCCATGGTTGTGGTGGCAACCCTCCCAATCGCGATTTTGTATCCATTCTTCCAACGCTACTTTGTAAAAGGTTTGACTATCGGTGGCGTGAAAGAATAGTGCTTGTTGAGAAAAATCATTTCTCATTTCCAAACTTCCCTTGCGTGAAGTTAAGATCATTACATTGTTTATAAGTTTAAAAATAAAAAAAGGAGTTTTTGTCATGAAAAACTGGAAAAAATATGCTTTTGCATCTGCTAGCGTAGTCGCTTTGGCTGCTGGTCTCGCTGCTTGTGGAAACCTTTCAGGTAACAGCAAAAAAGCTGCTGACTCAGCTTCAGGTGAAAAAACTGTTATCAAAATGTACCAAATCGGTGACAAACCAGATAACTTAGATGAATTGCTAGAAAATGCTAACAAAATCATCGGTGAAAAAGTTGGTGCTAAATTGGATATCCAATATCTTGGATGGGGTGACTATGATAAGAAAATGTCAGTTATCACATCATCTGGTGAAAACTACGATATCGCCTTTGCATCTAACTATGTTGTAAATGCTCAAAAAGGTGCCTATGCTGACTTGACTGACTTGTATAAGAAAGAAGGAGCAGAGCTTTATAAAGCACTTGACCCAGCTTACATCAAAGGTAACAGCATTAACGGTAAAATTTACGCAGTTCCAGTTGCAGCCAACGTTGCATCATCTCAAAACTTCGCCTTCAACGGAACTCTTCTTGCTAAATACGGTATCGATATTTCAGGTGTCACTTCATATGAAACACTTGAACCAGTCTTGAAACAAATCAAAGAAAAAGCTCCAGATGTAGTGCCATTTGCGGTTACTAAGAACTTTATCCCATCTGATAACTTTGACTACCCAGTTCCAAATGGACTTCCATTCGTTATCGACCTTGAAGGGGACACTACTAAGATCGTAAACCGTTACGAAGTGCCTCGCTTTAAAGAACACTTGAAGACTCTTCACAAATTCTATGAAGCTGGATACATTCCAAAAGACGTAGCAACAAGCGATACTTCATTTGACCTTCAACAAGATACTTGGTTCGTTCGTGAAGAAACAGTAGGACCAGCTGACTACGGTAACAGCTTGCTTTCACGTGTTGCAAACAAAGACATCCAAATCAAACCAATCACTAACTTCATCAAGAAAAACCAAACAACACAAGTTGCTAACTTTGTTATCTCAAACAACTCTAAGAACAAAGAAAAATCAATGGAAGTGTTGAACCTCTTGAACACTAACCCAGAACTCTTGAATGGTCTTGTTTATGGTCCAGAAGGCAAGAACTGGGAAAAAATTCCAGGTAAAGAAAACCGTGTTAAAGTCCTTGATGGCTACAAAGGAAACACTCACATGGGTGGATGGAACACTGGTAACAACTGGATCCTTTACATCAACGAAAACGTTACAGACCAACAAATCGAAGATTCTAAGAAACAATTGGCAGAAGCTAAAGAATCTCCAGCTCTTGGATTCATCTTTAACACTGACAATGTGAAATCTGAAATCTCTGCGATCTCTAACACAATGCAACAATTCGATACAGCTATCAACACTGGTACTGTAGACCCAGATAAAGCTATTCCAGAATTGATGGAAAAATTGAAATCTGAAGGTGCCTACGATAAAGTATTGAACGAAATGCAAAAACAATACGATGAATTCTTGAAAAACAAAAAATCATAAGATCAATTGATTTCGTGTATTCATTCCTAATTCCTAAAAATTAAATCACTGTTTTCCTCAGGTTTGTCTGGGGAAGGCAGTGATTTTTTGAAATAAAGACATAGATATTTCTGTTTCTCATTTCCCTTATTTTAACCATTCAGGAAATCTTAAGCACCATTTAGGATTTAGAGTAAGGATTTAGGAAATTATGGCTTATATTAGAGATGTTCCAAGTTTACAAAGGAGGGTTCACATGAAAAAGTATCAACTTCTATTCAAAATAAGTGCAGTCTTGTCTTACTTATTTTTCGTATTTGGCCTTTCTCAGCTAACGCTTATCGTCCAAAATTATTGGCAATTTTCTTCCCAGATTGGCAATTTCGTCTGGATTCAAAATCTTTTGAGTTTGCTATTTAGTGGAGTCATGATTTGGATTCTGGTTAAGACAGGGCACGGCTATCTTTTTCGCATTCCGAGAAAAAAATGGCTTTGGTATTCGATTTTGACAGTATTAGTGGTAGTGCTCCAGATCTCTTTTAACGTTCAGACAGCTAAACATGTTCAATCAACTGCTGAAGGTTGGGCTGTATTGATCGGTTATAGTGGGACCAACTTTGCTGAGCTAGGTATCTATATAACTTTGTTCTTTCTGACTCCACTTATGGAAGAGCTAATCTATAGAGGATTACTGCAACACGCCTTTTTTAAGCATTCGAGATTTGGCCTTGATTTGCTTCTTCCGTCAATTTTATTTGCTCTTCCTCATTTTTCAAGCCTGCCTAGTTTGTTAGATATCTTCATCTTTGCAACATCTGGCATCATCTTTGCTAGTTTGACCCGCTATACCAAGAGCATTTATCCATCCTATGCGGTGCATGTGATGAATAATATTTTCGCAACATTACCATTTTTGCTGACTTTTTTACAGAGGGTGTTTGGGTAAATACTGGCGCGAGAGTTAGGAATGACAGCTTTTCAACTTAAGGAGGTAAATGAGTATGACACCATTAAAATGGTTTGCTGGAGGAAGCGAAAGACGTTGTGAAGCCATGATTATCATAGATTATCTATTGGAAGATATAAAGGATACGCCTCAACTGACTCCTTTGAAAAATCTGTTAGTAAGTTATAAAAGGCGATTAGAGGACGATGGGACCTCTACCCCATTTATATTGAGTCAAATGAATGTTGACATCTCACGTGTATTGATTGACAATAAGCTGATGTTATCAGAAAGTCAATCCGAGCAGATCAAAAAATTGAGAGAATTATCTGCTATTCGCTATGGTTACTGATGAAGTGCAGGGATAAGCATCTTTCTACAATTTCCAGTCAAATAAATTGCATTCGTTTTCTCAAGCAGGTATACTAGTATAGTTAGATGAAAAATTCTGAAAATTTAAGAATAGAAAAGAGAACAAATCTTATGGCAAAAGATATTCGTGTCTTACTTTACTACCTTTACACTCCAATTGAAAATGCAGAGCAATTTGCTGCAGACCACTTGGCTTTCTGTAAATCAATCGGCCTTAAAGGCCGTATCCTAGTCGCTGACGAAGGAATTAACGGAACAGTTTCAGGTGATTATGAAACAACTCAAAAATACATGGACTACGTTCACAGCCTCCCAGGTATGGAAGACCTCTGGTTCAAGATTGACGAAGAAAGTGAACAAGCCTTCAAGAAGATGTTTGTTCGCTACAAGAAAGAGATTGTCCACCTTGGTTTGGAAGACAACGACTTTGACAACGACATCAACCCACTTGAAACAACAGGTGCTTACTTGTCTCCAAAAGAGTTCAAAGAAGCTCTTCTTGACGAAGATACCGTTGTCCTTGACACACGTAACGATTATGAGTACGACCTAGGACACTTCCGTGGGGCTATCCGCCCAGATATCCGCAACTTCCGTGAGTTGCCACAATGGGTTCGTGATAACAAGGAAAAATTCATGGACAAGCGTGTCGTGGTTTACTGTACAGGTGGGGTTCGCTGTGAGAAATTCTCAGGCTGGATGGTCCGTGAAGGCTACAAAGATGTTGGTCAATTGCACGGAGGAATTGCAACTTATGGTAAAGACCCAGAAGTCCAAGGTGAACTTTGGGATGGGAAAATGTATGTCTTTGACGAGCGTATTGCCGTAGATGTCAACCATGTCAACCCAACCATCGTAGGAAAAGACTGGTTTGATGGAACACCATGTGAACGTTATGTCAACTGTGGAAATCCATTCTGTAACCGTCGTATCTTGACATCAGAAGAAAATGAAGACAAGTACCTTCGTGGATGCTCACACGAGTGTCGTGTTCACCCACGTAACCGCTATGTTTCAGAAAATGAATTGACACAAGCAGAAGTGATCGAGCGCCTAGCCGCTATCGGTGAAAGCTTGGATCAAGCAGCTACTGTATAAGATTAAACAGTCCTTAGGGGCTGTTTTTCTATTCTTTTTACTCAAAAATCTAAAGTTTGTTTCTGTATCTTTCAGGAAAATAGGGTATACTATATGTAAACGATTTCAAAGGAGTCCAGTTATGACGAAAACATTTTTTATTCCAAATAAACAGAGCATTTTAGGAGAACAGGAAATTTTGACTGCCAAGTCTATCTTGGCCTTGGTGGATGGTTTGGAGTCGCATAGTTATGATGCGGTTTATCTTCGTCAGCCTCTTAGCCGTCTTGAGTATATTGAGTGTGCGATAGTGGGGCAATCACAATTTCTCTTTAAAGTCAGTTATGCTGATGGTCAAAAGGCTTATCGTGTTGATCTTCCTGACCTACTAACGCAGACAGACTGGCAGATTATCAAATCATTTTTAGATGCTCTGCTTGCTTACACAGGAACTGAGATTGAAGGATTAGATGGTTTTGACTTTGAAGCTTATTTCCAAGCAAGTATTCAAGCCCATCTGGCTGATAGTGCAGCCCGCTTTACGATTTGCCAAGGAATTTTTAATCCTGTTTTCTTTAGTCATGAGGATTTGAAAAGCTTTTTAGGGGAAGATGGCTTGGCTCAGTTTGAAGCACGTGTACGTGCGGTTCAAGAGACAGATGCCTACTTTGCAAGAGTTTCCTTCTATCAGGATGGAGAAGGCCAAGTGCACGGTGTTTACCATCTGGCTCAAGGGGTTAAGACTGTTTTACCGAGAGAACCATTTGTACCTGCTGCCTATATTGAGCAATTGGTGGATAAGGAAGTTCAGTGGGAGATTGACTTGGTTCAAATTACAGGAGATGGCTCTAAACCAGAAGACTATGAAGCTATCGCTCGCTTGGACTATGCAAAATTCCTAGAGTCACTACCATCAGCATCTTACCACCAACTAGATGCCAATCAATTAGAAATACAACCCATCCTAGGACAAGATTTTAAAACATTAGCACAAGAAAAGTAAAGTAGAAGCAGGTCAATCGACTTGCTTTTTAGCATATAAAAAATCCTGCCGTGAAAGACAGGATTGAAGTTTAAAGAAAGGCCAAGATACGAAGATAATCCCCAATCAGTGCGACTTCAGCTACAAAGAAGAGGAGGATAATGACTCCGTTCACAAGGACAGACAAGAATAACTGATAGAAGGAGTCGGTTTCACTTGATTGACTAGGTCTCGTAATGATATGGAGGCTAGCAAGCAGAATGATTCCAATGCTAATCACACACAAGAGGGCTGTAAATCGCAGGCTGTCAAAGAAGGCAAAGAAACTAGCAATAGCAGTGAGGAAGATTGGAATTGCCAAGAGTTGACTATATTGTTGGAGAACCTTTTCTAGCGTCCAGTCCTTTTCCTGGTGGATAAATCGTCTCACGACGAAACTACCCAAGAGGAATGAAAAGAAGAAGAGTGTTGTTGCTACTAGGATAGAGATAATCGAAAAGAGATTTAATGAAGCAAATTGTTCAGGGAAGTGATTATGCATAGTTGCTATATGTCCATAGTAAGCATGTTTGATATGGTAGATACTAAAGAAAAAGGAAGATGCAGAAAACAGAATGAGCAAAAGAAAGGCTGTGTAACTGTGTGTGCTACTTGTTTCAAGACTGCTTGTAGGAGATTTGATTGCTTCCACTAGCCAAGACCAAAAATCAAGCGCTTGCTCTTTCCATCTATCCGTAGATTTTGGAGCTTGGTCGGGGATGTAGGGACTTTCTAAGGATTGACTGATAAGAAGGGGCTCTTTCGTGGTTGGTTTTTGCTGAGGAAGTGCTTCTTGACTCTCTTCAGCTATAGTGACTTTTTCTGTTTCTTTAGAAAGATCTTGCTCTTCTTCAGTAGAATCTAATGCTTTCTTTTCTTCTATTTCTGTTCTCGCTTCACTGTCTTCAGGAGTTTCAATTTTCTCTTTTTGCTGGCTTTCCAGTTTGACTTCAGCTTGAGAGACTTCCTCCTCTACTTGAGTATTTTTTTCAATTGGTGTATCGAGATCGGCTATCGTTTCTTCAGTCTTGTCTGCAACCTCTTGAGCTTGCTCTTCAGGTTTGTTCTTGCTTGTTGCTTTTACAAAATCATTACTTTCAAACCATTCTTGTTTCATGGTAGAACCTCCTTTTTAGTTAGATAAATATGCTTCCATAGTAGCAGATGTAAGCGCTTTTGTCAACGATTTCTAGAAGAAGACTCGTGTTCCTCTGATTTGAGTAGATAGATATCCTGTTCTGCCCTTGCGATGAGTTGATCTTTTGCATCTGCTTTTTCTGTTTTATAAGGATTGCTTAATCGTTCAGCTTTGTTTTCTTCGTTGTTAAACGAACGCCTTCCTTCTCTTAAAAAATGAAGAATAGAACCATGTTTTGTTGAAAGATCTAAGTTGATTCTTTGTTTTTCTTCTTCGGAAAGTAGCAGTTGTAGGTCTGTTTTCGCCATCAATTCCACCTTACCGTGTACTTGGATATTTTCAGCATGGAAGTGATTTTCTGTTGACTCTAGCTGACTATCTGTCAGTTCTGTGCTAAAGATATTGATGATATTTGGTGTTTTGAATTTGCTGTTTTTGATACGACTTCCTTCAATTCGGAGGAGATAACCATTTGTATTGAGAGTTGCATTTTCAAGGCTAGCATTTATGATGGTGGTTTGTCCACGATTGGCTGACACGTTGATCCCTTTTAGACTTCTTCCTTTTGGAACTTGGAGAATAACTTCTTCAAAACGACGAGAGTAGCCACTTGCGATATGGAGAATTTCGCCAATTCCAGAAGAGAGAAACGGAGTTTCAGACAGTTTTTTATCCGTTAGGCTTAGAGTTTTGTCGTTTTGATTCGTAACAAGATCATGGTTAGCAGAAATAGATGGATGATAAGAAATGTGGATTTGATCATCGAAAGAGTCTGTGATGGTCAGCGCGTGTTGGTGGAGAGTGATCTCTAGGTTTTCGACTTCCTTGCCAAAGGTCAGTTCTTCCGTACGGCTATCATAGACAGGCTCTTTGGACATGGAAAGTAGGCTCTTGATTCCGTCAGATTGAATGCCTACAAAGAGCAGGATAAATCCGATAATGGTAGTCACCACACCAAAAATGAGAAATCCTTTTGTCCATTTACGCATGCTGGTCACCTCTCTTTCCTTTTTTGAGAACAAATTGCACCAGGCGAACAATGAGTAGGCCGAAGAAGCGGGCTACATAGGAAATACCTAGTAAGACTAGCGAAGAAGCACCGATAGCCAGTAAACCAGCACCAAAAATCAAGATAAAGGCTGATTTAGCTTGGGCTAAGACAGTGAAACTTTCAACTAAAAATAGGAATCCGCCGATGATACCAAGTATGGAAACCGCAAAGAAAGCTAGAATGACAGTCAAGGCTGCCACAAGGATTGCGAACAGGGACACGAGGATGGCGATTCCCAGAGGAATACCGATGGGGGCTGCAAGGAGAGCTAACAAGGCGATATGCAAAATTTGTCGGTTATTCTTTTGAGCGGGTGCCTCATTAATTTTTTTATCGAGAAGATTGGAGAGGACTTCGTGGGCTGCTTCCTTAGGAGTTCCTAAGCTAGCGATGAGTTCTTCTTCTCCTTCGACTCCAGCATCGTCAAAGAGTTCCCTGAAATAGTCCATGGCTTCAATTTGGTCAGCCTGAGGCAGTTTTTTGAGATAGAGTTCTAGCTGAGTCAGGTATTCAGTTCTTGTCATGGCGGATACTCCCTTCTATGATGCCATTAATGGTGTCTGTATAGAGTGCCCATTCATCTTTTAGGGTCACGAGCTGTTCCATACCACCATTTGTCAAGGAGTAGTATTTGCGCATGCGACCTTGGAACTCTCTAGAATAGGTTGTCAGAAAGCTATTGCCTTCCAATTTTTTGAGAATGGGATAGAGCGTAGATTCTTTGATGTTAGCGATAAGCTTAATGGTCTGGCTAATCTCATAACCATAAGAATCATCCTGCTCCAGTACGGCCAAGATGAGAAATTCAATCAAGGCAGAGGATGTTGGAAAGTACATGGGAAACCTCCTTTTCTAATGTGTAAGATTTTTATATATAATTTTTCTACACATACATTGTACATCTAAAAGAAAGCCCTGTCAAGAAATATGTGTAAAATTTTTATATATAAAAAACTTCTAGCCAAAACTAGAAGTTTAGAGGATTTTATCAGCTCTGTCCACTGTAAAGAGGGCCACAGTCATCAGGATATCGACGAGTAAGAGGGCAGCAACAGCTGGCACCCAAGAGTGGAAAAGGTCAAAACTGTAACCAAATAGGGTTGGCCCAAAGGCTGCTAGGATATAGCCTCCTGTTTGAGATAGACCGGACAATTGGGCTGTCTTTTCAGGAGCGCTTGTCTTGAGTGAAAAATTGACCATGAGATAAGGGAAGAGGGCGCTGGTTGCAGTTCCGATGAGGAGATGGATGGCAAGCCAGTAAAAGAAATTACCGATTGGGAAAAAGAGCATGGAAATACCGACCACACCAGCCAGTGAGACCAGAGTGAGCATGAGCTGACGGTTACGAGTTGATAAGCTGGTTGTTAGGCTTGGGATAGTCATTGAAAAAGGAATGCTAATCAGGGAGAAGATAGAGGTTAGCAAGCCCGCTTCGTGACTGGATAGGCCTGCATGGATGGCCATGGTAGGTAGCCAGGTCATAGCTGTGTAAAAGAGCAAGGATTGAAAACCTGCAAAGACAATAACTGCCCAGACCTGTTTATTACGCATGACCTTTGCTTTGCTTTTTTGTTTGGTTTGCGGAGCCAGTTTGTGATTGTAGCGGTGATTTGGGAGCCATACTAAAAAAGTTGCTAGACAGAGCAGGGTGAGGAGGATGATAAGTCCTTTCCAAGAACTGGCTTGTGTAATAGGCACAGCCAGATAGGAGGCCAGAGCCGTCGCAATCCCCATAGACGTTACATATAAGGTGGTCAGAAAACCAATCTTCTTTGGTTGATTGGCTTGGATAAGACTAGGAAGCAGCACATTGATGACTGCGATACTTGCCCCAACCATCAAGGTTCCTAGATAGAGCAGGGGCAGATTGATTAGTCGAATGAGAGAACCGATGGTCAAGAAGAAAAGGCTATAGGTAAAGAGATGTTCCAAGCCGATTTTTTGAGCCAGTCGGGTAGAAAAGAGCGAGAAGAGGGTAAACATGAGGAGGGGAAGGCTGGTCAAGACACCAAGCGAACTAACTTCTACTCCCAGCCCTTGCGAAATATCTCCCAAAATAATGGGTAAAACAGTAAAAGGAGTCCGCAAGGAAACACCAATCAGGATAATACCTGGAACAAAAAAGAGTGATTGCTTTTTCATAAAATACCTCTTCTAGCTGATTTTAATAACAGCTTATTTTAAGGTTTTTTCCCTATAATGTCAAGTAAGGTTTTGGGCTTTCAAGATAAAAATGGGAAAGTCTTGAAAATTATGATAAAATAGTGGAAGGAAAAATTCAGGAGAATAGTAGTGACTCAAAATGTTGACAGTCTTCTCGTATCCATTGTAATCAGTGCATACAATGAAGAAAAATATCTGCCTGGTCTAATTGAAGACTTAAAAAATCAAACCTATCCTAAAGAAAATATTGAAATTCTATTTATAAATGCTATGTCTACAGATGGGACAACAGCCATCATTCAGCAATTTATAAAAGAAGACACAGAGTTTAACTCAATTAGATTGTATAACAATCCTAAGAAAAATCAAGCTAGTGGTTTTAACCTGGGAGTTAAACATTCTGTAGGGGATCTTATTTTAAAAATTGATGCTCATTCAAAAGTTACTGAGAGTTTTGTAATGAATAATGTGGCTGTTATTCAACACGGTGAATCTGTCTGTGGGGGACCTAGACCGACGATTGTTGAAGGAAAGGGAAAATGGGCAGAGACCTTGCATCTTGTTGAGGAAAATATGTTTGGCAGTAGCATTGCCAATTATCGAAATAGTTCCGAGGATAGATATGTTTCTTCTATTTTTCATGGGATGTATAAACGAGAGGTTTTCCAGAAGGTTGGTTTAGTAAATGAGCAACTTGGCCGAACTGAAGATAATGATATTCATTATAGAATTCGAGAGCAGGGTTATAAAATACGCTATAGCCCAAGTATTTTATCTTATCAGTATATTCGACCAACGCTCAAGAAAATGCTGCATCAAAAGTATTCAAATGGTTTGTGGATTGGTTTGACAACTCATGTTCAGCCTAAGTGTTTATCATTATTTCACTATGTTCCTTGTTTATTTGTTTTGAGTCTTGTGTTTAGTCTAGCATTGTTACCGATCACATCCGTATTCATAAGTTTACTATTAGGTGCCTATTTTCTACTTTTGTCATTACTCACTTTGCTGACTTTATTGAAACATAGAAATGGATTTCTAATTGTGATGCCCTTTCTTTTATTTTTCATTCACTTTGCTTATGGTCTTGGGACGATTGTAGGTTTAATTAGAGGAGTTAGATGGAAGAAGGAGTACAAGGAAACAGTTCTTTATTTGGAAAAATAAGCTAAATAAATCAAAATATGTTACAATTACAATATAGCAAGACCCTTTTAAGGAGGAGTAAATTTCTATGAACAAAAAACTCACAGATTATGTGATTGATCTGGTGGAAATTTTAAATAAACAACAAAAACAGGTTTTCTGGGGAATATTTGATATTTTGAGTATGGTGGTTTCCATCATTGTATCTTATATCTTATTCTACGGCTTGATTAATCCAGCACCTGTTGACTACATCATCTATACGAGTTTGGCCTTCCTGTTCTATCAATTGATGATTGGATTTTGGGGATTGAACGCTAGTATCAGTCGTTACAGCAAGATTACGGATTTCATGAAAATCTTTTTTGGTGTGACTGCTAGCAGTATCTTGTCATATAGTATCTGCTATGCTTTCTTGCCCCTCTTCTCCATCCGTTTTATCTTCCTCTTTATCTTGTTGAGTACCTTCTTGATTTTATTGCCACGGATTACTTGGCAGTTAATCTACTCTAAACGCAAAAAGGGAAGTGGCGATGGAGAACACCGTCGAACCTTCTTGATTGGTGCCGGTGATGGTGGAGCTCTCTTTATGGATAGTTACCAACATCCAACTAGTGAATTAGAACTTGTCGGTATTTTGGACAAGGATTCTAAGAAAAAGGGCCAAAAACTTGGTGGAATCCCTGTTTTGGGTTCATATGATGATCTGCCTGAATTAGCCAAACGCCATCAAATCGAGCGTGTTATCGTTGCGATTCCGTCGCTTGACCCGTCAGAATATGAACGTATCTTGCAGATGTGTAATAAGCTGGGTGTCAAATGTTACAAGATGCCTAAGGTTGAAACCGTTGTTCAGGGACTTCACCAAGCAGGTACTGGCTTCCAAAAAATTGATATTACGGACCTTTTGGGACGTCAGGAAATTCGTCTTGACGAATCGCGTCTGGGCGCAGAACTGACAGGTAAGACAATCTTGGTTACAGGTGCTGGAGGTTCAATCGGTTCTGAAATCTGTCGCCAAGTTAGTCGCTTCAATCCTGAACGCATCGTCTTGCTCGGTCATGGGGAAAACTCAATCTACCTTGTTTATCATGAATTGATTCGCAAGTTCCAAGGGATTGATTATGTACCAGTTATCGCAGATATTCAAGACTATGAGCGTCTCTTGCAAGTCTTTGAACAGTACAAGCCAGCTATTGTTTATCATGCGGCTGCCCACAAGCACGTTCCTATGATGGAGCGCAATCCAAAAGAAGCCTTCAAAAACAATATTCGTGGAACTTATAATGTTGCTAAGGCTGTTGATGAAGCCAAAGTGTCTAAGATGGTTATGATTTCGACAGATAAGGCAGTTAATCCACCAAATGTTATGGGAGCAACCAAGCGCGTGGCGGAGTTGATTGTCACTGGCTTTAATCAACGTAGCCAATCAACCTACTGTGCAGTTCGTTTTGGGAATGTTCTTGGTAGCCGTGGTAGTGTTATTCCAGTCTTTGAACGTCAGATTGCTGAAGGTGGTCCTGTAACGGTGACAGACTTCCGCATGACCCGTTACTTCATGACCATTCCAGAAGCTAGCCGTTTGGTTATCCATGCTGGTGCCTATGCCAAGGATGGAGAAGTCTTTATCCTTGATATGGGCAAACCAGTCAAGATTTATGACTTGGCCAAGAAAATGGTCCTTCTAAGTGGCCACACCGAAAGCGAAATTCCAATTGTTGAAGTTGGAATCCGCCCAGGTGAAAAACTCTACGAAGAACTCTTGGTGTCAACCGAACTTGTTGATAACCAAGTTATGGATAAGATTTTCGTTGGTAAGGTTAATGTCATGCCTCTAGAAGCCATCGATCAAAAGATTGAAGAGTTCCGCACTCTTAGTGGAGATGAGTTGAAGCAAGCCATTATCGCCTTTGCCAATCAAACAACCCACGTTGAATAAAAAATCTTTAAAATCAGAAAAACGCATATTATCAGGTCTGAAGAACCTTGGTAATATGCGTTTTGTTATATAGAGACTTATACTCTTCGAAAATCTCTTCAAACCACGTCAACGTCGCCTTGCCGTATAGATGTTACTGACTTCGTCAGTTCTATCTACAACCTCAAAACGGTGTTTTGAGCAGTCTGCGGCTACTTTCCTAGTTTGCTCTTTTATTTTCATTGAGTATTACTTTATTTTCTTCTGAAATGGAGTTGTTGCCCAGTCTATGTTATTGAAAATACTCCAAAACTTCTATGGGTTTGTGAGCGATAAAATCAGGATGATAGTTTAGCAAGTCTGCTTGTTCTCCAAATCCCCAAGTGACGGCCAATTTCTGAATGCCTGTTTCTTGGGCTCCAAGCATATCAAACTTGGTATCACCGATGATGATGGCTTGTTCTGGTGCTAGTTGATGTGTTTGTAAGGCTTGGCGAATGACATCTGCCTTATGGGGTGCTTCAGGACTGGAACCATAAATGCCATCAAAGAAATGATAGATTCCCAAGTTTTTAGTCATGTCTTGAGCGGTTGGAGTATTCTTTGTAGTGGTGATATAAAGAGGGTAATTGCTCGATAACTTCTCAAGCAAGCCTACAATATGAGGGAAGAGCTGAGCTTCATGGATGCCTTTCTCCTTATAGTACGAACGGTATATCTGCACGGCTTCAGAAATTTGTTCTTTGGGAAGGCAGGTCGCAAAACTACTTTCGAGAGGTGGTCCCATAAAACCACGAATAGTTTCGGCATCAGGACTAGGCACCCCCAGTTCCTTAAAAGTATGGGTAAAGGCATTGTGAATCCCGATAGAACTGTCAACGAGGGTTCCATCCAGATCGAAAAAAATCGCTGTGATAGAGGTCATGGTTTCTCCTATTTGATAAACTTATTCTCCGAAAATTTCTTTTTGGAGGCGACGACCAGTTGGGGTGGCAGCGAGTCCACCTTCAGCTGTTTCACGGAAGGCAGTTGGCATGCTTGCTCCTACTTGGTACATGGCATCGATAACTTCATCCACAGGAATTTTAGATTCGATACCTGCCAAGGCCATGTCTGCTGCGATGAAGGCAAAGCTAGCTCCCATGGCATTACGTTTAACACAGGGAACTTCAACCAAGCCGGCAACAGGGTCACAGATGAGGCCTAGCATATTTTTAATGACAAAGGCAATGGCCTGACTGGCCTGATAAGGTGTCCCACCTGCAGCCAGAGTCAAGGCTGCAGCACTCATAGCAGAGGCTGAACCTACCTCGGCCTGACAGCCACCTTCAGCACCTGAGATAGAGGCGTTGTTTGCGATGACTAATCCAAAGGCACCCGCAGCAAAGAGGAAATCTAGCTGTTGCTCGTGGCTGAGGTCTAATTTTTCAATAGCAGCAGTGAGAACGGAAGGCAGACAGCCAGCACTTCCTGCGGTCGGAGTGGCACAAACCAAGCCCATTTTAGCATTGTGTTCATTGACTGCAATGGCATTTCGGGCAGCAGAGAGAATTGTGTAATCTGACAGAGTTTTACCGTTTTTGATGTAGTGATCCAATTTGGCAGCATCTCCACCTGTCAGGCCACTACGAGATTTATTTTCATTGAGACCAAGTTGGACAGAGGCTTTCATGACTTCCAGATTGCGTTCCATGAGAAGGAAGACTTCTTCACGTTCGCGACCGGTCAATTCAAACTCTGTTGTAATCATGAGTTCTGCGACATTTCCTTGAAAGTCCAGATCTGCTTGCTCGACCAATTCTTTGATAGAATAAAACATGCTTCCTCCTATTTAAAGAAATTGACATTGTGGAGATGAGGGATTTTTCGAATTTCTTCGATGGCCTCATCACAGTTGCGACTGTCAACTTCGATAATCATAATAGCTTTTTCACCAGCTTTTTCACGAGTAACATTCATCTGGGCGATATTGATACCATAGCGGGAAAGGGCCTCTGTTACGAGGGCAATCATACCTGGAATATCTTGATGAACAATGATGATAGTCGGTGTATTCATATTGAGAGAGACGGCAAAGCCATTGAGTTCGGTTACCTGAATATTTCCTCCCCCGATAGAAATACCAGTCACGCTAATGGTCTTATGAGCATTTTTGACGGTAATTTTAGTGGTGTTTGGGTGAGGGGCATTGCTGTCTTTCTGAATGGTCCAGACAATCTTGATGCCACGCTTGTGGGCAATTTCCAGGCTGTTTGGGATTTCAGGATCATCTGTATCCATGCCCAAAATACCTGCAACAAGGGCTAGGTCTGTTCCGTGACCACGATAGGTCTTGGCAAATGAGTTAAATAGTTGGAATTCGACTTCTGTCGGAGTATCATCAAAAATGGAAGAGACAATCTTCCCAATACGAACAGCACCAGCTGTATGGCTACTAGATGGGCCAATCATAACTGGTCCGATGATATCAAAGACAGATTGAAAACGAAGTGATTTCATCAGTTTCCCCTTATAAAAATTCTTATCTCTATTATATCAAAGAATGAAGGTCTTGGCTTTAATTGTGGATGAAAACCTTTTTACACTACAAATAGCATAAAAAAGCATCTTTTGTAACAAAAAATGGCTTATTTAGAGAAATAAAAAATAATTTTGTAATATTTCTACATAAAAGTGTCAAGAAACGGTAATATTTAAAGGGTATGATAGAACTATAGAAAGAAGGAGAATTTTCAAATATGAAATCAACAACTAAAAAGATTAAAACAACTCTTGCAGGAGTAGCTGCCTTGTTTGCAGTATTTGCTCCATCATTTGTATCTGCTCAAGAATCATCAACTTACACTGTTAAAGAAGGTGATACACTTTCAGAAATCGCTGAAACTCACAACACAACTGTTGAGAAATTGGCAGAAAACAACCACATCGACAACGTTCATTTGATTTATGTTGGTCAAGAGTTGGTTATCGATGGCCCTGTAGCACCTGTTGCAACACCAGCGCAAACTACTTATGCAGCACCAGCAGCTCAAGATGAAACTGTTTCAGCTCCAGTAGCAGAAACTACAGAAGTAGTAGAAGAAGCAGCCCCAGTGGCAAGCGCACCTGCAGCAGAAGAAAATGTTGCTACAACAGAAGCTTCAGCACCAGCTGCAACTGTAAGCGGATCTGAAGCAGAAGCTAAAGAATGGATCGCTCAAAAAGAATCAGGTGGTAGCTACACAGCTACAAACGGACAATACATCGGACGTTACCAATTGACAGATTCATACTTGAACGGTGACTACTCAGCTGAAAACCAAGAACGTGTAGCAGATGCCTACGTTGCAGGACGTTACGGTTCATGGTCAGCCGCTAAAAACTTCTGGCTTAACAACGGCTGGTATTAAGAAATAACGAACAGAATAATTTGAAAAAGTCGAGGAAATCCCTCGACTTTTTTATATTTCTTTCGGTTGATAATAGATCTCCACTTCTTTTTTGAGAAAGGCTAGAATGGAAGTTTCATCGGTCAGCTCTAGAAGGGAGAACCCTTTTTGGATAAGTTTAGCATCATCCCTACAAATCCCAATACGGACATAGCAGATAGCAAGCATATCGTAGCTTTTCTTGTTCTTGGCATCCTCTAGTAAAGTATAGCAGATTTGTTGACACATGTTTTTGTCTTGATGGTATAAGTAAATGGTGGAAAGGTTGAGTAGGATTGCCATTCGCAAGTCATATAAATGTTGGTAGTTTTTATAGACTTCTAAGCGTTGCAAGATTTTTCCAGTGATGAGATGGAGGTGTTCAATTGGAAAGCTGAAAAGGATGGTATTGAGGATTTTTAGGTCACTTTCATACCATGTATCTTGTTTTTCAATTTTTTCCCAAAGTTTTTTGACAGTCTGTTTCACTTGGTCTGACAGTTGCTCTGTACCATGTTGGCGGATATGAATGACAATTTCCAGCATATCTCGGATTTCTTCTATAGGCAAATCGTGGTGGGTTTTGAGATAGTTTTGGCATATCTCAAAAAAATGAACTAGACCACTGCCACCAATGATGGAATTCATATTGAGATAAGTTTGAATGATTTCTGTCCGTTGGCTAGGTTGATAGAGATGGCAGATGTAGTCAAATTCTTCAAAACTCATATTCATTTGCCGGAGAAGAAATTCCATATTTTCATATTTGGGAGTTACCTTGCCACTTTCAATCTTTGATAGGCTAGTTCTTGAGAGAACATTTCCACAGATATCTTCTTGGGTCAATCCTTTTGACTCTCTTATTTCTTTATAGACCTTTCCAAAATCATAACGCATGATTTTCTCCTTTTCGTGAAAAAAGTTAACAAACAATAAAATCCTATTAAAAATATTGTATCATAGTAATATAAAAAGTAAAGATGCAGAAGGATCTAATCTTAGATTGGGTAGATGGACAGGGTTCGCAACATATGTTAAAGTTCAAACCAGCGGTTATGGAGTCCTGATGAGTATTAAGAGCTAGAATATAGATTTGTATATTTGGGGGTGAGAATGTTCGCTCATCCCATTTGTTTTATAGGAGAGAAGTATGGATTACAAGGTCAATATTTTTTTAAAAGGGATGAAAAATAAGCAATTCTTTTTAGCAATATTAATTATTTTAACTTCTATGATATTTTCTGTAAGTGCATTTATTGAAGAGGGGACGGAGTATTTTTTTAATCATGATTATATTGTGGCATTTTTACAAGGTTATAATGGTGACAGGTCGTTGTTAATAGTTTTGGCACCTCTTATTGCAACAATTCCTTTTGCGTCACAGCATATCGAAAATAGAAAAAGTGGAACAATGAAATATATTATATCAAGGATGGGATATAAACAGTATTTTAATTCTATTTTTATAATTAATGGATTCATATCATTTACAACATTTATTTTTGGAATGTTATTATTCTTGATAATGACAATTTTATTTTTTAATAGAAGTATAAATATGGATGCTTATTATGCAATAACAAAAGTTTCTATTTATGAATCAGCAGTGAGGACATCCCCGTTATTTTATGTAGGAATAATCATTTTACATTGTTCCTTTGTTGGCGTTGCATATAGTAGTGTTGGATTGGCGATGTCATATTTTATTAAGAGCAAATTTGTTGCATGGTTATCCCCATTTATTTTAACGACAATAGGATCATTGTTTGCTATGTTTCTAGGTCTTACCAAAATTGAACCAATGGCAATTTTTGATGTTTCAAGAGTAAAAGGAATAAGCGTAATATTTGTTTTTGTATACTTAATCCTTATAGTAGTAATATCATATTGGATGTCGTATAAAAAATTTAAAAGGGATATAGAAACCGATGAAGAAATTTAAAGAATTAAAAAATAAAGAAGATTTTTATATAGGTTTTATATATTTATTAGTTGCTTTTGCTATATTAGCAAATTTTAGTCAGCTGATAGTATTGAAATATAAATTTGGGAATTTTCATTTTGGTGAGCTGATTCTTATCATGTTTAATGATTCCTATACTGGATATTTCACATTTCCGTTTTTATTAGCTTTCATAATGATGCTACAAAGCCCAGTTGAGCAAAATATATTTTTTGTACTAAGTAGGTATTCAAGTAGAAATGATTTTTATAGAAATAAGCATTTTAAAATTTTGAAAAGTGTGATTTATTATGTGGTTAGTATTTGTATATTTTCCACTATAGTAGGAATAGGAGATTCTAACTTTGGCATTGGCATTTCAACAGCCACAAAAAAATTTTCAGAAACGTATTTATTTGGAAATTTTGAAACGAATATAGTAATTTATGAGATAGTAAAGATAATAATTTTACAAGGATTATTGCTATATTTCTTTTCCCTGCTCCATGCACTTTTAACACAGTTTAGAATATCACAATCGTTAGTATTTGTTATCTATACGGGCATTTTGATTATAATGGCGGGTTCAACATTGGGCTTTTTAGGAGAACATCTGAGAGCATTTTCATTGTTTTCCATTTCTGGTTCAGTGTATGGTTACGGCATAAATTTCATTGGTAGATGTGGGATATTGGTATTTGTTGATGCAATGTTGCTTCTATTAAATTTTAAAATATTTGAAAATAAAGATATTGCATTACCTAAAGGAAGTAAGCAGTATCAAAATGAGTAAGGAGTTGAAACGTATGAATTATATAAAAGTAGATCATCTTTCAAAAATATTTGGGAAAAAGTATGTTATAGATGATGTTAGTTATGTTTTTGAATCAGGTAAAATATATGGAATTGTAGGAACCAATGGATGCGGTAAAAGTGTATTATTTAAAATGCTTTCAGGATTAATGAAACCTACTACTGGTAAGATTACAGTTGGGAGTGTAATTGTTGGGGAAAATGGTTCTATGCCACTTGATGTAGGGTTACTTATTGAACATCCGGGATTTTTGCCTAGTCTAACTGCATTAGAGAATTTAGAGCAATTAGCTGCAATCAAAAATAAAATTACTAAGAAAGAGATTGAGGAAGTATTGAATAAGGTAGATTTATATCAGGATAAAGATGTAAAAGTAAAAAATTATTCATTAGGCATGCTACAAAGATTAGGGATTGCCCAAGCATTGATGGAAAATCCTAAGATTTTACTCCTAGATGAACCATTTAATAGTATGGACTATGAAGGTGTAGAAGAACTTAGAAAAATAATTAAGAGTTATGCTCGAAAGAATAATATTACTATGTTGGTCACATCTCACAATAAAGAGGATATTGAAGTATTATCTGATATTGTTCTTGAATTGAAAAACGGTAAATTAGTTAAGACATCTAACTTTTAGTAATGGTAGCTGGCTAACTTTATTATAGGTCTTTCAATATACTTTTCCGAAATCATAACGCATGATTTTCTCCTTTTCGTGAAAAAAGTTAACAAACAATAAAATCCTATTAAAAATATTGTATCATAGTAATATAAAAAGTAAAAAAGAAAGCTAAAATAAGTTTGGTGTAATTTTAATATAGGGTTAATGAGTACTATGATGTAACTAGAAAAGGGGTGGAAAAATGTTTAAAAATAAGGAGCTTTTTCGAGTAGTTATGATATTTGTGATAGGAATTATCCTAATTTTAATGACACCCGTCTTATTTAAGGTTGTTATGGAACTATTTTCAAAATAAATAGGTCTCTGTTTTAGGCAGAAAAGTTAATCAGGAGGTTAAATGATGAACTACAATTTAAAATATATCTTATCAGGAATATTTGTCCTAGTCTTTATAGGTTTCCTAGTTTGGATGCGTTATTTTAATCAGAAGAAGGAAGAAGAGCATTCAGATGTGTCTTTTGAAGCGAGGTTAGATAGTGAAGTCAAGACCTTATATAAACAACTAGGATTGAGTGAGGAGCCTCAGTATTTCTTAGCGTATCGCTACCTACATCCTTGGTTTAATTTGGCGATTTTACCACCAACAGTTGAAATTTTCTTAACTAAAATAGCGCTGGTGATGGTGACTCCAGATGAACTACTGATAAGAAATCTTGGGAATGGGATGACTTTCACAAGTGAGCACCATCGTGATTTGCGACAAGGACTTATCCGCATTCCAAAATCAGAGATAAAAGAATTTGTGATTCGCAACTGGAAAAGAGTTTTTATATTTGGCGATTTTTTGACAATTAAAACAAGCCAACATAGCTATTATTTGCAGGTTAGAGATGATGGACTTCAAAAAGGAAGTCTTTCTACCAAACATTTCTCCGACTTGAAACGACAAGATTTTCTCGGATTATTGACAGATAAACGGACATTTTGATAGACGATTGCTCAAAAAACTAACCTCTAAACATTCAAAAACCACACAGTGTTTTCAGCCTTGAACACAATTAAGCTGAGAGAATCACTGTGTGGCTTTATTGGAAAGTTAGTTTTTTTCCAGTTTCGTCTCTTCACGGGAGGTATCTCTATGAAAAAAATCAGTCATCTTTGTATGCTCCTGCTCTTGCTGTGTACTACGTTTTTTGTCCTGAATGTAAATGTTACACGTGAAATAGTGCGGATTCAGGAGATGGGCAAGACAACTTATTCATTTGACTTGTACTTGAAAGATGTCACTAAACCGACAGAAACGATTCTCCAATTTTTTGAAGAGGTTGCAAGTCAAGACAAGGTCTCTATTATCAAAGTAGATAATGGCGATGAGGCCGTCAAGGCTGGTGTTTTTGATAAGGAAACCTTCCCCTATCAGGAGTTCGGTCTGACTTCTCTTGATTTTTCAAAGAATGAGAAGGGAGTCTACAGTAACCAGAACCTTCCCAATAATCTAGGAACCATTCCCACCTTTTTAAAGGTGAAACTCATTCGACTCCAGACCTTCCAATCTTATATTGAGGATAAATCCCATACTGTAAATGGGCGCTACATGATTACCTCCAGCAAAGAGATAGATCGCGATACCATTCTACAAAAGTGGAGTGATTTTTTCCAGATAGATAAGACGATTTTATTAGAACCCACTTACCGAAGTCAGGTTGGAGTGCTAAATCAAGCTTTGTTACTATCTATCATTATCTTTATCTTGGCAATCTTGCTTGTGATTTTAATGACAGTTTATCAGCCGATGATGGAGATGAAACGAGTGGGGGTTCAAAAGTTACTTGGTTTTCAAAGCAGGGCGATTTTAGCTGGTTTTGTAAAGACTAATTTTTATCTTCTCTTGGGTGGAAGTCTTGTCATTGACTTGGGACTATTTTTAGTGCTGGACTATAGACCAAAACTTTTGTTCCCAAGTTTACTCTTATCCCAATTTCTACTTTTACAGTTGTATTTGTTCATCAGTTGGCTGACCTACCTGATGATTCAGAAAATGACAGTCAGTTCCATGTTGAAAGGTTTTTCATCTGTCAAACTTGGTCTAATCTTCAATTATGTGATGAAAATAGGGACAACTATTTTACTGACGGCCTTACTGATTGGGGTAGGCAGAAGTCTAGAACAAGAAAACAAAGAACTTGCTTATCAGCAACAGTGGGTAAGCCAAGGCAATTACCTGACCTTAGAAACCTTCAAACTCAATGATAACCTGTGGCAAGAAGAGCTAGCAGGGTCAGGGAAATCTACAGATTATTTCTACCAATTTTATCAAGACTTGCTAGCAAAAATACAAGTAAATTATGTTCGAAGTGCGAGTCTTCCTATCAAACCAGTCATCAAAGCTGAACAAGTGCAGAACTACCAACTACCTGATAAGGTAGATGTTTACTATGCTAATAGCAATTTTCTAAAGAGCAAGGGATTCAAGTTACCAGATACCGGCACTAAAAAAGTTATTTTGATGCCAGCCAGTGATAAAGGACAAGAAGGCAAGAATCAGTTCTTGGGAAAATCCATCGCCTATCTTTCTATGAGGTATGAAGATCAGCAAAAGAAAACAATAGAAGATATGGATGTAGAAATTGCCTACTATGAAGGAGATTGGTCTTTCTTCCCTTATAATAATGAGCGAAAGGAAAATCTCCACAATCCAATCATTAGTCTGGTAAATGATCAAGACATGATGTGGGAAGAAAAGACTCACTTGTCAACGACAGGTTTAAACAATCCGATGAAAGTTGAAAATACAGAACAAAATCAAAAAGTGATTACAGAGTTAGTCGATAACTTATCTGATGGTAGCTATTTAAAATTTTCATCGATTCAAGCAATTCAAGAGGGTATGGTTGATACCTATCGGGATTCTGTTCGTAATTTTAACGTTCTTTTTGCCTTATTTGCTCTTCTCAGTATGATTGTCTCCTACTTTTTACTCGTTACTACTTTCTTGTTGAAGCGCAGGGATATCATCACCAAGAAGTTTATGGGGTGGAAACTGGTCGATCGCTACCGTCCTCTCCTCGTTCTGCTCTTGCTGGGCTATAGTCTGCCTCTTCTAGTCTTGATTTTCTTTGCCCATGCGCTCTTGCCACTCCTGCTGTTTGCAGGCTTTACATGTTTGGATATACTATTTGTGCTAGGCTTGGCTTCTAGGATGGAGAAAAGAAGTCTAGTAGAATTATTGAAAGGGGGCATCTTATGATTGAGTTGGAAAATATTACCAAAACCATTGGGGGAAAAGTGATTTTGGATAACTTGTCTCTCAGGATTGATCAGGGGGATTTAGTTGCCATTGTTGGTAAGAGTGGTAGTGGAAAGTCAACCTTGTTAAATTTATTAGGTTTGATAGATGGTGATTATAGCGGACGGTATGAGATTTTTGGCCAGACAAACCTAGCGGTTAATTCTGCTAAGTCGCAAACAATAATCCGTGAGCATATCTCTTATCTGTTTCAAAATTTTGCCCTGATTGATGATGAAACGGTCGAGTACAATCTTATGCTGGCACTAAAATATGTGAAATTGTCCAAGAAAGACAAGCTCAAAAAGGTGGAAGAGATTTTAGAGAGAGTAGGTTTGTCATCTACGTTGCATCAAAAGGTTTCCGAGTTATCTGGTGGGGAGCAACAACGAATTGCAGTTGCTAGAGCCATCTTAAAACCCAGCCAGCTGATTTTAGCCGATGAACCAACAGGTTCTCTGGATCCTGAAAATAGAGACTTGGTCTTGAAGTTTCTCTTAGAGATGAATCGCGAGGGGAAAACAGTTATTATTGTGACCCACGATGCTTATGTAGCCCAACAATGTCATCGTGTCATTGAATTGTGAAAAGGGATGTAGCTATGTTGTCAAAAATCTTCTAACTTGACTTAAATTATAAAAGGTAGTTAGTGAAAGAGAATATCAGAGCTTCGTAGATTATCAGCCTCTTTCTTGTCTTCTCTAACCAAGCATGTTATAATGAATACTGCTCAAGCGACCTTCAATCGTGAAGCACACACGACCTTCAATCGTGAATAAACGAATAGATGGGAGACTTACCATGAGTGATAACTCTAAAACACGTGTTGTCGTGGGGATGAGTGGCGGTGTTGATTCGTCGGTGACGGCTCTTCTTCTCAAGGAGCAGGGCTACGATGTGATCGGTATCTTCATGAAGAACTGGGACGACACAGATGAAAACGGCGTCTGTACGGCGACCGAAGATTACAAGGATGTGGCTGCGGTGGCAGATCAGATTGGTATTCCCTACTACTCTGTCAACTTTGAAAAAGAGTATTGGGACCGTGTTTTTGAGTATTTCCTAGCGGAATACCGTGCAGGGCGCACGCCAAATCCAGATGTTATGTGCAACAAGGAAATCAAGTTCAAGGCCTTTTTGGACTATGCCATGACCTTGGGCGCAGATTATGTTGCGACTGGGCACTATGCCCGAGTGGCGCGTGATGAGGACGGGACAGTTCACATGCTTCGCGGCGTGGATAATGGCAAGGACCAGACCTATTTCCTCAGTCAACTTTCGCAAGAACAACTCCAAAAAACCATGTTCCCCTTGGGACATTTGGAAAAGCCTGAAGTTCGTAGACTCGCAGAAGAAGCAGGTCTTGCTACTGCTAAGAAGAAAGACTCGACAGGGATTTGCTTTATCGGAGAAAAGAACTTTAAAAACTTTCTCAGCAACTACCTGCCAGCTCAGCCAGGCCGCATGATGACTGTGGATGGTCGCGATATGGGCGAGCATGCAGGTCTTATGTATTATACGATTGGTCAGCGTGGCGGGCTTGGTATCGGTGGACAACACGGTGGAGATAATGCTCCTTGGTTCGTTGTCGGAAAAGACCTAAGCAAGAATATCCTCTATGTCGGCCAAGGTTTCTACCATGACTCGCTCATGTCAACCAGCCTAGAGGCTAGCCAAGTCCACTTTACTCGTGAGATGCCAGAGGAGTTTACGCTAGAATGTACGGCTAAATTCCGCTATCGTCAGCCTGATTCGAAGGTGACCGTCCATGTCAAAGGAGACAAGGCAGAGGTTATCTTTGCGGAACCACAACGCGCCATCACGCCAGGACAGGCAGTTGTCTTTTACGATGGCGAAGAGTGTCTAGGTGGTGGTTTGATTGACAATGCTTACCGCGATGGACAAGTTTGTCAGTACATTTAGATTGACAAATTTTCTCAATTTGCTACAATAATAAAAGCAATAGAAATGATGGTCAAAGCTCATGGATGTTGCAGGCTTTTTTGTCCTGCACTTCTTTGGAGTTTTGACTGTTTTTGTGTCGTTTAAGGGAAAGGACAAGAATGACTCAGCAAGACTTTCGGACAAAAGTAGGAAATACGGTTTTTGGAGTTCGGGCGACAGCTTTGATTCTACAAAATCGCAAACTTCTAGTCACCAAAGACAAGGGCAAGTATTACACTATCGGCGGTGCGATTCAAGTCAATGAAAGCACGGAAGACGCGGTAGTCCGTGAAGTGAGGGAAGAATTAGGTGTCCGAGCTCAAGCTGGGCAACTAGCTTTCGTGGTTGAAAATCGTTTTGAACAAGACGGTGTTTTCTATCACAATATCGAGTTTCATTATTTGGTGGACTTACTTGAGGACGCCCCGTTGACCATGCAGGAAGATGAAAAATCGCAGCCCTGTGAATGGATTGACTTGGATCAGCTCCAGAATATCCAGCTAGTTCCAGACTTTTTAAAAACAGCCCTACCAGAATGGGACGGCCAACTAAGACACATTCATCTTGAGGAATAGGAGAGAAATATGACTTATCATTTTACTGAAGAATACGATATTATTGTAATTGGCGCGGGACACGCTGGGGTTGAGGCTTCTTTGGCTGCCAGCCGTATGGGCTGCAAGGTCTTGCTTGCGACCATCAATATTGAAATGCTGGCTTTCATGCCTTGTAACCCTTCGATCGGTGGTTCTGCCAAGGGGATTGTCGTGCGTGAAGTTGATGCCCTAGGTGGCGAGATGGCCAAAACCATTGACAAGACTTACATCCAGATGAAGATGCTCAACACAGGGAAGGGGCCAGCTGTCCGTGCCCTTCGTGCGCAAGCTGACAAAGAGCTTTACTCTAAGGAAATGCGCAAGACAGTTGAAAATCAAGAGAATTTGACCCTTCGTCAAACCATGATTGATGAGATTTTGGTGGAAGATGGCAAGGTTGTCGGTGTACGTACAGCTACCCATCAAGAGTATGCTGCTAAGGCTGTTATCGTGACCACAGGAACCGCACTCCGTGGGGAAATCATCATCGGAGACCTCAAGTACTCGTCAGGTCCTAACCACAGTCTAGCTTCGATTAACCTAGCTGACAATCTCAAGGAATTGGGACTTGAAATTGGTCGTTTCAAGACGGGTACACCTCCACGTGTCAAGGCTTCTTCTATCAATTACGACGTGACAGAGATTCAGCCAGGGGACGAAGCGCCTAATCACTTCTCATATACTTCACGTGATGAGGACTATGTCAAGGACCAGGTGCCATGTTGGTTGACCTATACAAATGGTACCAGTCATGAGATTATCCAAAACAACCTCCACCGTGCGCCTATGTTCACAGGTGTAGTCAAGGGAGTGGGCCCTCGTTACTGTCCGTCAATTGAGGACAAGATTGTGCGCTTTGCGGACAAGGAACGCCACCAACTATTTTTAGAACCAGAAGGGCGCAATACAGAAGAAGTCTATGTCCAAGGTCTTTCAACCAGTCTGCCTGAGGATGTCCAACGTGAGCTAGTTCATTCCATTAAAGGTCTGGAAAATGCTGAGATGATGCGAACTGGTTATGCTATCGAGTACGACATGGTCTTGCCTCACCAGTTGCGTGCGACTTTGGAAACCAAGAAAATCTCAGGCCTTTTCACTGCTGGTCAGACAAATGGAACATCAGGTTACGAAGAAGCTGCTGGCCAAGGGATTATCGCGGGTATCAATGCGGCTCTGAAAATCCAAGACAAACCTGAGTTGATTTTGAAGCGCAGTGACGGTTATATCGGGGTGATGATTGATGACTTGGTAACCAAGGGGACTATCGAACCTTATCGTCTTTTGACCAGTCGTGCTGAATACCGTCTCATTCTCCGTCATGACAACGCTGATATGCGTTTGACTGAGATGGGACGCGAGATTGGACTTGTGGATGATGAACGCTGGGCTCGCTTTGAAATCAAGAAAAATCAATTTGACAATGAGATGAAGCGCCTAAACAGTATCAAACTCAAGCCAGTCAAAGAAACCAATGCTAAGGTTGAGGAGATGGGCTTCAAGCCGTTGACAGATGCGGTGACAGCCAAGGAATTTCTTCGCCGTCCAGAAGTTTCTTACCAAGATGTGGTGGCCTTCATCGGACCAGCTGCAGAGGACTTGGATGACAAGATTATCGAATTGATTGAAACAGAAATCAAGTACGAAGGCTATATTTCCAAAGCGATGGATCAGGTTGCCAAGATGAAACGTATGGAAGAAAAACGCATTCCAGCCAATATTGATTGGGATGATATTGATTCTATCGCGACAGAAGCCCGTCAGAAGTTCAAACTCATCAATCCAGAAACCATCGGCCAAGCCAGCCGTATTTCTGGAGTAAACCCAGCAGATATTTCTATTTTGATGGTGTATCTGGAAGGTAAAAATCGTAGTATTTCTAAAAATCAAGAAAAGAAAGCATAGAGAAAAACAGCTCCGAAGACGGGGCTGTTTTGTTGACTTGTACTCAATGAAAATCAAAGAGCAAACTAGGAAGCTAGCCGTAGGTTGCTCAAAGCACTGCTTTGAGGTTGTAGATAGAACTGACGAAGTCAGTAACATATATACGGCAAGGCGAAGCTGACGTGGTTTGAATTTGATTTTCGAAGAGTATTATTCTTCATCTGGTGTGAGGATCATTGGGATGATAATCGGTTCACGTTCTGTATTTTCATAGAGGAAGGGGCGAATTGCGTTGACAATGGCACCATTGACTGATTGCACGCTAGCGTCCTTGTTTTTCAGTGCGATACGAATAGCATTGAAGAGGATGCGCTGGCTTTGGCGAATCAAGTCGCCAGACTCTCTCATGTAGACAAAGCCTCGGCTGAGGATGTCTGGACCAGACAGAATCATCTGAGACTTGAAGTCAACAGTTGCGACTGCCAGAACAACACCGTCTTCAGATAGATCACGACGATCTTTGAGGACAGCAGCACCGATTTCACCGATACGATTTCCATCGACATAGATATCTTGGGCGTTGAAATGACCTGCAATACGAGCTGAGTCAGCAGTAAGGGCAAGCACATCACCATTGCTCATGATAAAGATATTGTCCTTCTCAACACCAGTATCCACTGCTAGTCCAGCGTGGACTTTTTGCATGCGGTATTCACCGTGGACAGGCATGAAGTATTTTGGCTTAATCAAGCGGAGCATGAGTTTTTGCTCTTGCTGACCACCGTGTCCAGATGTATGGATATTGTTAACCTTACCGTGGATAACTTCGACACCAGCTTCTGAAATAATATTGATCAGCTTGTTGACGCTAGTAGTGTTTCCAGGGATTGGACTTGAAGAGAAGATAACTGTATCACCAGGTTGGAGTTGTACCTGACGGTGGGTTCCGTTGGCGATACGAGAGAGGGCAGCCATCGGTTCCCCCTGACTACCTGTACAGAGGATGAGAACCTCGCCTGCAGGGTAGTCTTTGATTTCATTTGGCTCGATAAAGGTTCCCTTAGGAGCTTTGATGTAGCCAAGATCGATTCCGTTGACAATGGCCTTTTCCATAGAACGACCAAAGACCGCAATCTTACGTCCAGTCTTAACAGCAGCTTCTGTTGCTTGTTGGAGACGGAAGATATTTGAGGCAAAGGATGCAAAGATGATACGTCCTTCGATGCCTTGGATAATCTTCATGATGGACTGGCCAACGACTTTTTCAGAGTTGGTAAAGGTTGGCACTTCTGCATTTGTCGAGTCAGACAGGAGACAGAGCACGCCTTCTTCACCAAGAGCAGCCATACGGTGCAAGTCCGCAGGTTCTCCAACTGGTGTGAAGTCGAACTTGAAGTCACCCGTACAAACGATTTTTCCTTGAGGTGTATGAATGACAATCCCCAAAGGCTCTGGAATAGAGTGAGTCGTTCTAAAGAAAGTTGCCTTGAGATTTTTAAAAGTCAACTCAGTATTGTGGTTGATTTCGTAAAGTTTGGCGTTGCGCAAGAGGCCGTGTTCTTCGAGTTTCCCACGGATCAAAGCCAAGGCAAGCGGTCCAGCATAGATAGGGACATTTGCTTGCTTGAGCAGGAAAGGAATCCCACCGATGTGGTCCTCGTGTCCGTGCGTGATCAAAACAGCCTTGACGCGGTCGATATTGTCTACGATGTAAGAGTAGTCAGGAATGACGTAGTCGATACCCAGCAAGTCATCTTCTGGGAATTTAATCCCAGCATCGACGATAATAATCTCATCTTGGTATTCAATTCCGTAAGTGTTTTTCCCGATTTCTCCCAGACCACCGATGGCAAAAACGCCGACTTCTTCAGGTTTAAGAGTATAGGCCATATTAGAACTCCGTGATTTCGAAGGCGCCAGTTTCTTTTTCGTAATCTAGCAATTTGTCAGACAAGAGTTCGATATACTCGATATTGTACTCTGGGCGATTTTCTTCGACAAGTTGGCGAGCAGCGATACGGCCCTCAAGTTCTGAGCTGGCATCGATGTCTAGGTAAAGTGCGCGTGTAGTTTCACGGCGTGGGCTACGTTCTTTTGTTTCTTGATAAAAAACTTTGTAAATCATATAGTTCCTTTCTATTTACAGGTCAGCTTATTCCAAACTTTTAGCAGAGAATTGCTTGATTTCATTCCATTTTTTGTCTAGATTGACCTTGATTCGTTACAATTACTTCAATTATACCACAAAATGAAAAATTAGTAAAAGACGGAAACGAGAAAGTCATAGGCTCACTTATTGGTAAGCGTTTGCAAAAATAGAGGAAATATGTTATCTTGATAACGGAAGTGAAATTTATTGCTTGTCATAATTCCATATAGTTTTTAAGTCAAGGAGGTTGCCCTATGTATAACTTATTTGCTTTTGCTATCGGAGCTCGCTTGGTAGCTTTTATTGTTTTTGTTGCTTGCGTTTATGCGGGGAATCTTCTATTTGCCAAACTGGAACGACGACAAACCAAGTTCTTGTGGAAAATTACCTTTGTGACTCTCTACTCGCTTTTTCTCCTCCTCGTAACCTATGTCGTTTGGTTTGTATTTTACTTTGGATTAAATGCTTAGATGCCCTGCTCATGCTGGGGCATTTTTGTTTGGGGATAAAGAAAATTCCCATGTGCCAGCTTTTGTAGTATAATAGTAAGCAGACAAAAAGATAGGAATGTGTTATGAAAGTATTAGCTTTTGATACGTCCAGCAAGGCTCTTTCTCTCGCCATTTTAGAGGACAAGCAGGTTCTTGCCGAGACGACGATTAATATTAAGAAAAATCACAGTATTACCCTTATGCCTGCCATCGATTTTTTGATGGAAAGTTTAGATTGGACACCCAAGGACTTGGACCGAATCGTGGTGGCGGAAGGGCCAGGTAGCTACACAGGTTTGCGAATTGCGGTAGCAACTGCCAAAACCTTAGCTCACACTCTGAACATCGAGTTGGTTGGTATGTCTAGCCTCTTGGCTCTGGTGCCCTACCAACAAGAAGGCTTGTTTGTCTCTTTGATGGATGCGCGTCGCAACAATGTTTACGCAGGATTTTATGAAAATGCTAAACCTGTCATGCCAGAAGCGCATTTACCCTTTGAGCGAGTGATTGAGTTAATCAAGGGGGCTAGTCAGGTTACCTTTGTCGGAGAAGTTGTCCCCTTTGTGGAGCAGATTCAAGAAGACTTGCCAAGGACTAATTTCAAAGAAACCTTGCCTAATGCAGCCAATCTTGCTCTTTTGGCTTGGGATAAGGAAGCAGACTCCTTGCATGATTTTGTGCCGAATTATCTCAAACGAGTCGAGGCTGAGGAAAACTGGCTCAAGAACCACACCGAGTCTGGCGAGTCTTACATTAAACGCTTATGATAGAAATCAAACGAATCCAACAGAAGCCTGACTTGGCTCAAGCCATCTACGCTGTCATGGCAGCTGTTTACCCAGTCAGTCCTTGGACGCTGGAACAAATCCAAGCAGACCTGTCCCAAGACCAGACTTGGTATGCTTTGGCTTATGATGGGGCCGAAGTGATTGGATTTTTAGCTGTTCAGGAAAATATTTTTGAGGCAGAAGTTCTGCAAATCGCTGTCAAACAAACCTATCAGGGTCGTGGAATTGCATCAGCTTTGTTTGCTCAATTGCCGGTAGATAAGGAGATTTTCCTCGAAGTCAGAAAGTCAAATCACCGAGCACAAGCATTTTACAAGAAAGAAAAGATGGCAGTCATCGCTGAGAGAAAGGCCTACTATCATGATCCAGTCGAGGACGCCATCATCATGAAGAGAGAAATAGATGAAGGATAGATATATTTTAGCATTTGAAACATCCTGTGATGAGACCAGTGTTGCCGTACTGAAAAACGACGATGAGCTCTTGTCCAATGTCATTGCTAGTCAAATTGAGAGTCACAAACGTTTTGGGGGCGTAGTGCCTGAAGTAGCCAGTCGCCACCATGTCGAGGTCATTACAGCCTGTATTGAGGAAGCTTTGACAGAAGCAGGGATTACTGAAAACGATGTGACAGCTGTTGCGGTTACCTATGGACCGGGCTTGGTTGGAGCTTTACTAGTTGGTTTGTCAGCTGCCAAGGCCTTTGCTTGGGCACATGGACTTCCGCTGATTCCCGTTAACCACATGGCTGGCCACCTCATGGCAGCTCAGAGCGTGGAGCCTTTGGAGTTTCCCTTGCTAGCTCTCTTGGTCAGTGGTGGGCACACAGAGTTGGTCTATGTTTCTGAGGCTGGTGATTACAAGATTGTTGGGGAAACGCGAGATGATGCTGTTGGTGAGGCCTATGATAAGGTCGGTCGTGTCATGGGCTTGACCTATCCAGCAGGTCGCGAGATTGATGAGTTGGCTCATCAGGGGCAGGATGTGTATGATTTCCCACGTGCCATGATTAAGGAAGATAATCTGGAGTTCTCCTTCTCAGGTTTGAAATCTGCCTTTATCAACCTTCACCACAATGCCGAGCAAAAGGGAGAAAGTCTGTCTACAGAGGACTTGTGTGCATCCTTCCAAGCAGCTGTCCTGGATATTCTCATGGCAAAAACTAAGAAGGCTTTGGAGAAATACCCTGTTAAAACTCTAGTCGTGGCAGGTGGTGTGGCAGCCAATAAAGGTCTCAGAGAACGCCTAGCAACCGAAATCGCAGATGTCAAGGTCATCATTCCACCTCTGCGCCTCTGCGGAGACAATGCAGGTATGATTGCCTATGCCAGCGTCAGCGAATGGAACAAAGAAAACTTTGCAAGCTTGGACCTCAATGCCAAACCAAGTCTCGCTTTTGATACCATGGAATAAAGAGTCAGCTTAGGGCTGGCTTTTTTGCTCTCTTAAATGTCAGAATATTTTGACAAATAATTGTGAATAATGATATACTATATAAAAAATAGGAGGTGGTGAGATGATTGAGAGAATGGAGTTGGGAGAATTTTACAAGGAATTACGTTTGGCGAGAAAGCTCAAGCAGTCAGATGTGGCTTGTGCTGGTCTAACAGCCTCTCAGTTGTCCAAGTTTGAACTAGGGCAGTCTATGCTATCTGCGGATAAGTTGATCCTAGCCATCCAAGGGATCAATATGAATTTTGATGAGTTTGGTCATAAGCTAAACAATTATCAAGAATCCCTACATATGCAGATTGGTAGAAAGGTTGTGGATCGCTTTGCCCACCAAGATATAGCTGGTTTAGAGCAACTGTTGGAGGAAGTCGAGCAAGAACAGATGGCAGAGACCTATCGTCGTTTGAATGCCATTGTAATTAAAAACGCACTCCATTCCTTAAATAAGAACTATCCATTAGTAAAAGAAGATAGCGAGTTTTTGACTATCTATCTCTATGCTATTGAGTCTTGGACCTGGTTTGAACTCTATCTCTTTTGCAATACCATGCCCTTCTTGAGCAATCAAGATTTGATATTTTTATCGACCGCTTTAATTGAGAAATCTAGGGAATTTAAAGAGTTGGTACATAATCGATTGTATATGAAAAGTGGATTTCTGAATATTATATCAGAACTCATGGAGCGTAAACTTTTCTCTTATATCCCAATTTTTGAAGCTGAGCTAGAGAGCATGCTTCGTCCATACGATGTTTTTGAAAAAGTATTGTGGCAGTTTTTAAAGAAAATGAAGATTTTCCTTCAAACCAAAGGAAGCAATCAAAAAGAGATTGAAAGATTTATCCAATCTCTGCAAGTATTAGAAAATCCACAATTGCTAGCCCTCTTCGAATTGCGTTTGAAGCAATACAAAGAACTTATCGATTAGTTAGAAACGGGAAAATGATAATAATCTCAGCAACGATTGTCAATAATGTTAAAATTTGTTTTTTCATAGTTGCTCCACTCCTTAATTAGTGATAACTTTATTATACCAGTGAAATAATCAAATATACCAAAATCGCAAATCTGAAATTTTTATAAGCAAAAATGTCAAATATGCGATTTTTTAAAATAAGCCAATTTTCGTGTTATACTATCTTTATTTCATAGTATAGGAGAAAATAGAATGAAAAAGATAATCTCACGCTACTACTTGTTTATAGCTTTTCTACTAGTTATTGCTGACCAGAAGTTCAGTGGTCTAGTTTTACGCAGCAACCTTGTTACTGGTCTATCTGACTTTGCCTACTATTTGTCGGATATGATGTTGAATTTTCTTGTAGTTCTTCTTGCTTTTTTTGCTATGACTAAGTCAGGGAGATGGCAACAAATCAATAGTAGAAAGTTTAAAGGGTCCTATCTTTTCTATTCTTTTCTAGCTCTTCTTGCTTTTGTTATTTGGAATTTTGTTACATTTTTTATTTTTCCACCTACTCGAAATGAAATTTCTTATCAACATGCTGCTCCTACTTTTACAGGAGCTACGGCATTTTTGATGTATTTTTTTTATCCTGTGATTGCAGGCCCCATTTTTGAAGAGATGATTTATCGTGGATTAGTGATGACTGCTCTGGAAAAAGGGAAGAAATGGGGACTGGATGTACTCGGATCAGCTATATTATTTGGAATCTTGCACATTAGTAGTCATGGTTGGGTCTTGACAGACTTTGTCTACTATATGGGTGGCGGCCTTATATTTGCAGTCTTATTTAGAGTAACAAAGTCAATTTATTGGCCTATTGGATTGCATATAGTCTACAATGGCATTGGTCAGCTTTTGATGTTACTGTAATTTTGGTTGTTAGTAGTATCGTGGTCTATCCTTGGGGAAAGATTCCCATTTGAATTCAAAAAGGAGTTGTGATGAAAGTATTTCTTCAAAATAGAGATTTTAGGCAATTAACCATCAACCAGTGGATTTCAACGGTTGGGGATACGATTTTTTATCTGGCCTTTTTGAATTATGTGGCAGATGCATCTTTTGCCCCTTTGGCGATTTTACTGATCACGATTTCAGAAACCCTTCCTCAAGTTCTGCAAATCTTTCTGGGAGTTTTGGCGGATTTTCAACATCATCGTGTCCTAAAATATACAATGATTAGTTTTGCAAAATTTTTGCTTTACTCTATCGTTTCTTTATCACTTTCAGGGCAGTCCTTTTCCTTGTTATTAGTAGCATTTATTTGTCTGATTAACCTCTTATCTGACACATTGAGTTATTTTTCAGGCGCCATGCTCACTCCGATTTTCATTAGAATTATTGGGCAAGACCATCTGGCAGAAGCTATTGGATTTAAACAGTCAACTGTTAGTTTAGTGAAAACAATCAGTAATATTCTAGGAGGAGTCTTACTAGGTATTCTATCTATCCAGTCTATTTCCTTACTGAATGCTCTGACCTTTTTAATCGCATTTTTAGGTATTCTTTTCATAAAAACAGACCTCTTGAAAGTAGAAAAAACGATTAGCTATCAAGAAGGACTCTCTGTAAAATCCTTTTGCCAGCATCTGCTCCAATCATCAAAATTGATATGGAATATGAATAAGGTGCTCTTGGTTTTGTTTATTATCTCTATTAGTCAAGCAGTGATAAATGTTACAGTTCCTGTTTCTACTCTGTTTTTGAGGAATCAGCCCTTTTTGAATTTACAAACAGGTCAATCTCTTGCCTTGTTATCCACCCTTGAATTGTCAGCCCTTATTGTCGGAAGCCTTGTGAGTGGCTATCTGAAGAATACAATCTCCATAAAACTAGCCCTATATGCCTCGCTTATTATCCAATTACTCCTTTTAGTTGGCTTTGTGGCAGTTCGTTTTGACTGGATTCTTATCTTTAGTGCCTTGGATGCCTTTTTCGCAGGTATCCTCTCTCCTCGATTACAGGAACTCATTTTTAAACAAATACCTGAGGAGTCAATGGGAGCAGTTCAATCCTCTATCGGCGCCATTACAGTTGTTTTACCTAGCTTATTTACAATAGCTTTGGTAACCATTGCTACTAGCTTTGGAACTCTGGCAGTTAGCTTTGTTTTATTGCTATTTCTTCTAGCTGCCTTTATCATACTCTTGAATATCCGTGAAAACATTTAGCGAAGAATGTGTATATTATATGTTTGAGACTGGATTCCAGTCTGTTTATGATGGCTACAATCAGCAGACTGTTAAATTTTTGAGAAAGTTGCTTGACATTTTAGACCAATCGGTTTATAATTAAAAAATGTAGAGGTAAATACATGAGAAAAGAAGAAAAAACAAGACTACGAAGAGAGAAAATCATTACCGCTGCTTTGTTTGAATTTGCTACAAAAGGCTATCAAGGTTTTGTCATCAATGAACTTTGTAAAGTGGATGGTATTGCCAAAGGAGTTTTGTATCATAATTTTTCAGGGAAATCAGACCTCTATCTAACTTGGTTTCAGGATATGAACATCAATTATCACAGGTTTTGGATATGATGATTTATGGAATACTAGAGGAAGATTCCTCTAAAAAAGGAGAAAAATAATGTCGAAAATTTGGAAATGGTTGTTACTAATTGCGGGTATTTTTGCAGTTTTTGCAGGTTTTAATATGTTTGCACATCCTCTTATTAGCTTGGCTTCCATGACTTTCTTGTTTGCACTTGTATTTGCAGTTCAAGGGATTTCTGAGATTGTACAATACTTCAAATCAGAAGAAAAGCATGGCTGGAATTTATTTGGAGGAATTGTTACCCTCATCCTCGCTCTTACCTTATTCTCAGGTAGCTTTATTGAAATGGTAACATTTGTACCATTTATCATTTCTTTATGGGCCTTGACAAATGGTATTACAAAAACTATCGTTGGTTTCAAGGTTCGTAAGACGGATAAATCGGTAGGTACCCCTCTAGTTTGGATGGGGATTTTAGGAATCGTAGCAGGTTTAATCCTGATGGGACACCCATTGATGACCGGTCTCTATATTAGTTACACCATTGCCTTTGTCTTTATTTATCAAGGTATTGTGGCAATTGTTCAATTCTTCAAGATTAAATAAGAATAAAATGGAGTCTGTCTGATTACAATCAGCAGACTTTTTTCTCTTTCCTGAATGTGTTATAATAGTCCATGCTGTGGCTGGAACTGATTCAGCCCATTTATTAAGACGATATGAGGAGAAAGATGAAAGAAAAAGGATTTTGGGAGGGGGCGCAGGCAGCCATGCCAACAGCCCTTGGTTATGTCAGTATCGGCCTGGCCTGTGGGATTATCGGTGCGCCCTATGTGACACCTGTTGAGATGGGCTTGATGAGCCTCTTTGTTTATGCTGGGAGCGCCCAGTTTGCCATGTTGGCCTTGATTGCGGTTCAGGCGCCCGTGGCAGCTATTGCTATGACGGTCTTTTTGATTAATTTGCGTCTCTTTTTGCTGAGCTTACACGCATCGACCTATTTCCGTCATACCAGTCTCTGGCAAAATATTGGTATGTCTAGTCTCTTGACAGATGAGACCTACGGCGTTTTGATGGGCGAATTGGCCCATACAGACAAGGTCAATCCGATGTGGATGCACGGAAACAATCTCAACAGCTATGTGGCTTGGTTTGTGGGAACAGTGGTTGGAACGGCTCTAGGTGGTCTGCTACCAAATCCAGAAATCTTTGGGCTAGACTTTGCTTTGGTTGGGATGTTTATCGGAATTTTTGCTTCGCAATTCCAGATTATGCAAAGACGGATTCCAGTCCGCAATCTGCTCATTATCCTAGCAGTTGTTGCGGTATCCTTCTTTTTACTCTTGACAGTGGTGTCTCAGTCTCTAGCTGTTCTGTTTGCGACGCTACTTGGTTGTAGCATGGGGGTGGTGTTAGATGGTCAGTAAGTATCTTTTGTTAGCAGTTATTTTCTCTGGCTTGGTGACCTGGATTCCCCGTATCATTCCCTTCATCTTGGTCAAGTATAAGGGCTTGCCTGCTATCGTTGAGCGTTTTTTGAAATTCTTGCCCGTTTCCATTATCTTTGCCTTGATTCTGTCAAGCGTAGTGACAGGTAAGGTTGGGAGCCTTCCTCAAATCAAATGGCTGGATTTCTTAGCAGTCTTTCCAACAGCTTGGGTAGCCTTTCGTTATCGCAATCTAGTCGGAACAGTTCTCTTTGGAGTGGTCTTAATTGCACTCTTGCGTTTGGTCTTTTAATACTCTTCGAAAATCAAATTCAAACCACGTCAGCGTCGCCTTACCGTACTCAAGTACAGCTTGCGGCTAGCTTCCTAGTTTGCTCTTTGATTTTCATTGAGTATAAATCAGCCATAAAGAAAACCTATCACAGAGATAGATATCATATAATGGCGTAAATGCTCTTTTTCTGTTAAGATTATAAGGTATTCTATTTTGGAGGAAATGACATGAAAAAAATCGTTAAATACTCATCTCTTGCTGCCTTAGGACTTGTTGCTGCAGGTGTGCTAGCAGCTTGCTCAGGTGGTGCTAAGAAAGAAGGAGAAGCAGCTAGCAAGAAAGAAATTATCGTTGCAACCAATGCTACACCAAAACCATTCAACTATGAAGAAAATGGCGAATTGACTGGTTACGAAATTGAAGTGGTTCGCGCTATCTTTAAAGATTCTGACAAATATGATGTCAAGTTTGAGAAGACAGAATGGTCAGGTGTCTTTGCAGGACTTGATGCTGACCGTTACAATATGGCTGTTAGCAACATCAGCTACACTAAAGAACGTGCTGAAAAATACCTTTATGCAGCTCCAACTGCTAAAAACCCTAACGTTCTTGTAGTGAAAAAAGATGACCCTAGCATCAAATCGCTTGATGATATCGGTGGAAAATCAACAGAAGTTGTTCAAGGGACAACATCTGCTAAACAGCTAGAAGACTACAACAAACAACATTCAGATAATCCAACTGTCCTAAAGTATACTAAAGCGGACTTCCAACAAATCATGGGACGCTTGAGCGATGGCCAGTTTGACTACAAGATTTTTGATAAAATCGGTGTTGAAACAGTCATCAAGGACCAAGGTTTGGACAACTTGAAAGTTATTGAACTTCCAAGCGACCAACAACCTTACGTTTACCCACTTCTTGCCAAAGGTCAAGATGAGTTGAAAACATTTGTAGACAAACGTATCCAAGAACTCTACAAAGATGGAACTCTTGAAAAGTTGTCTAAACAATTCTTTGGAGACACTTACCTACCAGCAGAAGCTGATATTAAATAATTTTTTGAAATCATCCATTCTGAATCAGGTGGGTGATTTCTCAATTTTTAAGTATATAGTTTTAAACTATATATCTGATTATCTAATAACAATTTGTGAAATCAAACAAATTGTGAGATACTAGTACGGTATTATTTTTAAGGAGAAAGAATCATGAAAATTAAAAAATGGCTTGGTGTAGCAGCCCTTGCTACAGTCGCAGGTTTGGCTCTTGCAGCTTGCGGAAACTCAGAAAAGAAAGCAGACAATGCAACAACTATCAAAATCGCAACTGTTAACCGTAGCGGTTCTGAAGAAGCTCGTTGGGATAAAGTTCAAGAATTAGTTAAAAAAGACGGTATTACTTTGGAATTTACAGAGTTCACAGACTACTCACAACCAAACAAGGCAACTGCTGATGGCGAAGTAGATTTGAACGCTTTCCAACACTATAACTTCTTGAACAACTGGAACAAAGAAAACGGAAAAGACCTTGTAGCGATTGCAGATACTTACATCTCTCCAATCCGTCTTTACTCAGGTTTGAATGGAAGTGACAACAAGTACACTAAAGTAGAAGACATCCCAGCAAACGGAGAAATCGCTGTACCAAACGACGCTACAAACGAAAGTCGTGCACTTTACTTGCTTCAATCAGCTGGCTTGATTAAATTGGATGTTTCTGGAACTGCTCTTGCAACAGTTGCTAACATCAAAGAAAATCCAAAGAACTTGAAAATCACTGAATTGGATGCTAGCCAAACAGCTCGTTCATTGTCATCAGTTGACGCTGCCGTTGTAAACAATACCTTCGTTACAGAAGCAAAATTGGACTACAAGAAAGCACTTTTCAAAGAACAAGCTGATGAAAATTCAAAACAATGGTACAACATCATCGTTGCGAAAAAAGATTGGGAAACATCACCAAAAGCTGATGCTATCAAGAAAGTGATCGCAGCTTACCACACAGATGACGTGAAAAAAGTTATCGAAGAAACATCAGACGGTTTGGATCAACCAGTTTGGTAATAAGAAACAGGGAGGTGGGAGAGAAAATTCCACCTCTTGCTTTTGTATAGAGCATGGATTGTCAGGAAGAGTAGTTCATAGAAAGGTAGAGAGAATATGGTTTTTCCTAGTGAACAAGAACAGATTGAAAAATTTGAAAAGGATCATGTAGCCCAGCATTATTTTGAGGTTTTGCGTACCTTGATTTCTAAGAAATCGGTCTTTGCCCAGCAGGTTGGACTTAAGGAAGTCGCAACCTATCTGGGTGAGATTTTCAAGCGCGTTGGGGCTGAAGTGGAGATTGATGATACTTATACGGCGCCCTTTGTCATGGCACATTTCAAGAGTTCGCGTCCAGATGCCAAAACCTTGATTTTCTATAACCACTATGACACTGTGCCAGCGGATGGGGATCAGGTGTGGACAGAGGATCCCTTTACTCTTTCGGTCCGCAATGGCTTCATGTATGGGCGTGGGGTTGATGACGACAAGGGTCATATCACAGCTCGTTTGAGTGCTTTGAGAAAATATATGCAGCACCATGATGATTTGCCTGTCAATATCAGTTTTATCATGGAGGGTGCGGAGGAATCAGCTTCGACAGACCTGGATAAGTATCTGGAAAAACATGCGGATAAACTCCGTGGGGCAGATTTGTTGGTCTGGGAACAAGGGACCAAAAATGCCTTGGAACAGCTAGAAATTTCTGGTGGAAATAAGGGGATTGTGACCTTTGATGCCAAGGTAAAAAGCGCTGATGTCGATATCCATTCTAGTTATGGTGGGGTTGTGGAATCAGCTCCGTGGTATCTCCTTCAAGCCTTACAGTCTCTTCGTGCAGCAGATGGCCGTATCTTGGTTGAAGGTTTGTACGAAAAAGTACAAGAGCCAAATGAACGAGAATTAGGCTTGGTAGATACTTATGCCCAACGAAATCCAGGGGAAATCAGCCAGATTTATGGTTTGGAATTGCCTCTTTTACAAGAGGACCGCGCAGCCTTTCTAAAACGTTTCTTTTTCGAGCCAGCCCTTAATATCGAAGGGATTCAGTCAGGTTATCAAGGGCAAGGAGTTAAAACGATTTTGCCTGCAGAAGCTAGTGCCAAGCTAGAAGTTCGTTTGGTTCCTGGCTTAGAACCGCATGATGTTCTGGAAAAAATTCGGAAACAGCTAGACAAAAATGGCTTTGATAAGGTAGAATTATACTATACCTTGGGAGAGATGAGCTATCGAAGCGATATGAGCGCGCCAGCCATTCTCAATGTAATCGAGTTGGCTAAGAAATTCTATCCACAGGGCGTCTCAGTCTTGCCGACTACAGCAGGTACAGGGCCTATGCATACGGTCTTTGATGCCCTAGAAGTACCAATGGTGGCCTTTGGTCTAGGAAATGCTAATAGCCGGGACCATGGTGGAGATGAAAATGTGCGAATCGCCGATTACTACACCCATATTGAATTAGTAGAGGAGCTGATTAGAAGCTATGAGTAGAGATATTATCAAGTTAGATCAGATCGATGTGACTTTTCACCAAAAGAAAAGAACCATCACAGCGGTCAAGGATGTGACCATTCACATCCAAGAAGGAGATATCTACGGAATCGTTGGATATTCTGGAGCAGGGAAATCAACCCTTGTACGGGTAATTAACCTTTTGCAAAAGCCATCTGCAGGGAAAATTACTATTGACGATGATGTGATTTTTGATGACAAGGTGACCTTGACAGCAGAGCAGTTGCGTCGTAAACGTCAGGATATCGGGATGATTTTCCAGCATTTCAATCTGATGAGCCAAAAGACAGCAGAGGAGAATGTAGCCTTTGCCCTTAAACATTCTGGACTCAGCAAGGAAGAAAAGAAGGCTAAAGTAGCTAAGTTGTTGGACTTGGTTGGCTTGGCAGACCGTGCTGAAAACTACCCTTCACAACTATCTGGAGGGCAAAAACAGCGTGTGGCCATTGCGCGTGCCTTGGCCAATGATCCGAAAATCTTGATTTCAGACGAGTCAACTTCTGCGCTTGATCCGAAGACAACCAAGCAAATTTTGGCCTTGTTGCAAGATTTGAACCAGAAACTAGGCTTGACTGTTGTCTTGATTACGCATGAAATGCAGATTGTCAAAGATATTGCCAACCGTGTGGCAGTTATGCAAGATGGGCACTTGATTGAAGAGGGCAGTGTCCTTGAAATCTTCTCAGATCCTAAACAACCTTTGACCCAAGACTTTATCTCAACAGCCACAGGTATTGACGAAGCCATGGTCAAAATCGAGAAGCAAGAAATCGTGGAACATCTGTCTGAAAACAGCCTTTTGGTGCAGCTCAAGTATGCAGGTGCTTCAACAGACGAGCCACTTTTGAATGAATTGTACAAGCGTTACCAAGTAACGGCTAATATCCTCTATGGAAACATCGAAATTTTGGATGGTACTCCTGTTGGAGAATTGGTTGTGGTCTTGTCAGGTGAAAAAGCAGCGTTAGCAGGTGCTCAAGAAGCCATTCGTCAAGCGGGTGTGCAGCTAAAAGTATTGAAGGGAGGTCAGTAAGATGGAATCATTGATTCAAACCTATTTACCAAATGTCTATAAAATGGGCTGGGCTGGTCAAGCAGGCTGGGGAACAGCCATCTACCTAACCCTTTATATGACAGTTCTTTCCTTTATCATCGGAGGATTCTTGGGGCTTGTTGCAGGTCTCTTCCTTGTCTTGACAGCGCCAGGTGGGGTTTTGGAGAATAAGGTCGTTTTCTGGATTTTGGATAAGATTACCTCTATTTTCCGTGCGGTTCCATTTATCATCCTCTTGGCAGTCTTGTCCCCCTTCTCTCATCTAATCGTAGGAACAAGCATTGGTCCAAATGCGGCTATTGTACCCCTATCTTTTGCGGTCTTTGCCTTCTTTGCCCGTCAGGTGCAGGTTGTCTTGGCTGAATTGGATGGTGGTGTCATTGAGGCGGCTCAAGCTAGCGGAGCGACATTCTGGGATATCGTAGGTGTTTACCTATCAGAAGGTCTTCCAGATTTGATCCGTGTGACGACTGTGACCTTGATTTCCCTTGTTGGGGAAACAGCTATGGCTGGTGCGGTTGGAGCTGGCGGTATTGGTAACGTAGCCATCGCTTATGGATTTAACCGTTACAATCACGATGTGACCATTTTGGCAACCATCATTATCATTTTGATTATCTTTGCAATCCAATTCTTGGGAGATTTCTTGACTAAGAAATTGAGTCATAAATAAAAAAGAGCTAGGCAATCTGTACATCATTCATAGGAGTTGTCGTTATAGTCAAGACTTAAAATTCTCTGTACTAGCTGCTATCAACCGTTACTTTTAAGAGTAAGAGAGTTAAGAATTGTGGGGAGTCAATATGCAAAATCTGGGAGAAGTTTTTAAAGAATTGAGAAAGAGTCGGAATGTATCTCTACAGGAGGCGACGGGAGGAGAGTTTACTTATTCCATGCTGAGCAAATTTGAGCGTGGAGAAGCAGACTTATCATCTATGAAATTGATTACTGCCTTAGATAACATCCACTCTGATTTGAATGAATTTATGTACTTGGTACGTGGTTTTTCTCAGAAAAAGGTTTTGGCTTTTCAAGAAAATCTCTGGGATTTATATGACAGAGGAGGGATTGATTCTCTCCATTCCTTGTATGAAGAGACGACTCAAAAGTATAGATTAAGTGGTGAAAAGAGCTATCTTTTACAAATGATTCGTATCAAAAGCCTTCTTGTGTTTTTTGCTTCAGAAATAAGGGCAACGGATGAAGAACTGACTTTTCTCTATGACTATTTTTTTACTATTGATATCTGGGGAAATTATGAATTAGAACTATTTTCAACGATTTCTACTTTGTTTCCTCTGCCCCTCTATTTTAAATATTCTAGGGAGATGTTACAAAAGACGGATTTATTAGGCTCTTTACCTAGTAACAAAGTCGCTATTGATACCATTTTAATTAATGGACTCTTTAAAGCGATAGAGGAAAAGGATAAATTAAAAGCAGACTATTTTACCTTTCAGATTGAAAACCGCGATTTACCAGAATCTGAAGCTTATCTTAAAATCATTTATATGATTGCTAAAGGGTATTATGATACTATTTTTAATGTAGAAAATAAGGGTCTTGAAAAAATCCAGAGAGGCATTACAATCTTACAAGATTTAGAGTATGTAGGTGGTGCAAGATACTATGAAAACTATTTTGCAAATCAGCTTTCAAATAAAGATTTGTAATATATTCTCGTTACATCGACTGATGAAAAATAAATAGCCTTGTAGATGGATTGATAATTAGTAGTTTCTAGGCGCTAGAGTTTCTATTTTCAGAAAAAATATATTACAAAAAAGTGGGGAGCCCCGCTTTTTTTGTTAGACTGGATTCAATAGAATACTCTTTGAAATGTGAGAAAGGCCTGTTATGAAACTATTCTTAAGACATCATTTATTTAGAATACTGACCTTATCAAGGTTTTTGAGCTCAAGTGGAGCTTATATTTATAATCTGGTATTTATCGTTTACGCTGCGAGTCTACCCTTTAAAAATATAGCTGTATTTATGGCGAATATAATTACGATTTTACCTTTCCTATTTACTTTTTATGTTGGGATTAAGGCTGATCATACTCGAAATAAAGCAGGAACAATTATCTGGGTTGGTTGTGTGCAAAGTCTACTATTTCTTTTGATTGCTAGTGTGATTCATGACCAGAACTTCGTAACGTTTGTTTTTATCTGTATGGTTAATATCTGTTCGGATATTTTATCAGATTATACAGCAGGCCTTCGTATGCCGATTATCCAGCATAATATTTCGGAAAATAAGCTCTATGAAGCTTATTCCTTTACTCAGTTTGTTTCCTATTTATCAAATCTAGGAGGTCAAGCCTTAGGAGTGTGGTTACTCACAACCAGCCATCAAAATTTTTCTTTTGTTGCAATTGTGAATGCTGGTTTCTTTTTGCTATCTTCTCTTATTTTGTTCAAAAATAGAAGAGAACTGACGCACTTGTCTGTAACGGTAGAGAATGAGTCGATTAGTTTACTTCAACAAGTTAAGGCAATCTATGCGGACATGGATGATATCTTTAGGCAGAGAGAAAGTAAATCATTGTTTAAAATGATCCTTGTCATTTTGGTAATGAATACTTTGGGGGGAGCTGTTGGAGGTATTTATCACTTTTACTTATTAGACCATACTATCTACCATCTCAGCTATGCTCAAGCCCTATTTTTAATTGAATGTGTCAGCTTGGGAGGAGCTATTCTTGGTAGCCTAACTCCCCATGATTATTTTGGAAAATTGTCGTTTTCAAGTTTGTTATCGCTCAATGCAATTCTGTTTGTCTTGCTTGCTACTGCTAATATTTTAGATTTTTCTCCTCTAGTAGGTGTTGCTTGCTTAGCTTTTGTCATGTATTTGATGTCGAAATCAATGCCTAAATTAGATACTCTGTTACTGTCTAATTTGAGCGCGGATGTATTAGCTCGAAGTAATAATCTCTTGAGTATGATTTTTTCCTTAACATTACCCTTGGGGATGTCTGTATTTTCCTTCTTAGCTTTACAAGATATCAGGATTTGTTGGTGGGTCTTTTTAGCAGGGAGTGTGATAGGGTTCATTTTATCGTTAGAAAAAAGAAGTTTTTCAGGTAAAAAATTTTAACCTAGAAAGCTCAGGATTACTAGAAAAATCTTCTTGACTAAGTCTTGAGTCATAAATAAAAAAGAGCCGTGCGGCTCTTTTTATTTATCAGATTTTCTGTGCAAATTTTTTACTCAAGGCTTGTCCAATCAAGGCGCCAACTAGGGCTCCGATGACAACACTAGCGATAAATAGAAGGATGGTTCCAGGATTTGGTGCGACCATGATACGGTCGATATATTCTTGGGATTTTCCTCTTGCTAGAAGAGTAGCCATATAGGTTTGGGGCGCAATCCACATGAGTAAGATTGGACCAGTTGAACTAAAGGCGAAAATAATGAAAGAAAGCAAATTTTTTGTTTGGTCCTTGTATTTTCCTAAATGAGCTACTCCATCTGCTAGAAGACCACAGATAATTCCAGGAAGGAAGGCACCGGCACCGTGTTTGCTCCCCAAGAAAAAGAGGGCGATGACAAGGCCGATAGTGGTAATGGCTCCAAAGCGCGGAACTTTTGCGACTAGAATCATATAGACGCTACCGCCGACAAGAGCAGTAAAGGCAGGCGCATAAAACATATTTCCAGTTTGGTCAAGGAGATTGCCCAAAAGGACACCAATCCCCATGCAGAGGAAGTAAAGAACTGCAAAGAGCAGTGTAGTTAAGATAGATTTTTTCATGAATTGTCTCCTGATAATTTTTTCACAATTCTCATTTTACCATGGTTTGGTGGGATTGTAAATGGATACTAGAAGTTTTTGAAAACGCTTGAAATATGATATAATAGTTTCATAGTTATTTTTAGGGGGATATCATGGGGAGATTTTTAGACTTTGTCTTTAATCGTTTCTTTTTAGGGATGATTGCAACAGCCTTCTTTTGGCTATTAACCTTGGTGGGAGGGATTATCCTTGGTCTAGCGCCGGCTAGTGCCACCTTGATGAGCCTATATGCAGAACATGGTTATAGCTTTCGGGAATACAGTTTGAAGGAGGCGTGGTCTCTTTATAAGCAAAATTTCGTCTCAAGCAACCTGATTTTCTATAGCTTTTTAGGGGTAGATCTAGTTTTGGTCTATGGCCTGTATCTCTTGGTGCAATTGCCTCATCAGACTATTATTCATTTGATTGCGACATTTTTGAATGTTCTAGTAGTTGCCCTGCTGTTTTTGGCTTATACAGTATCTTTGAAATTACAAGTTTATTTTGACTTGTCTTATCGAAATAGTCTCAAACTATCCTTGATTGGCATCTTTATGAGCTTAGCGGCTGTGGCCAAGGTTCTCCTTGGGACAGTGCTACTTGTGGCAATTGGTTACTATATGCCTGCTCTGCTCTTCTTTGTAGGAATTGGGATGTGGCATTTCTTTATCAGTGATATGTTGGAACCTGTCTATGAAAGCATCCATGAAAAATTGGCGACAAAATAGAATGAAGCAGTTTTGGCTACATACGCTTCTGAGAACCTACAGTTCAGTTATGATGATTATTATTGCGAGTTTTGCAATCTTACTCTCTTACGCTGACTGGGATTCACGGGAAAAGGAAGCCCAGAGAGTAGCCCAGCGTGTAACCACTCGAACAGTTGAAGAGGTGGAATATTATTATCGCGAGTCAGCCCAGCTAGCGCAAGATTTAGTAGCCAATCAAGACCGGATACAAGGGGTTTATAAGTACTTTAGCCTGTCAACTTCTGAGTATTTTTATTGGCTGTTGGAGCATCAAGCGGCTTCGTCAACTTCTATTTCTCTGTATGAAAATATCGATGATCTTTATGTCCAAAATGACTATATAACGGGTGTTGCAATCGTCTTGCAGGACTTTAAAGAAGTTTATGTTTCGAGCAGAAATGAGAGAGGTGGTCATTCGGTACTTGCGGAAGGCTTTAAACCGAAGGCCAATAGTTTTGGAGTTCCTATTTTAGATCCAGCGACGGATCTGTACTGACCCCAAAAAGTTAGACAATTAATTTATGCGAAGGATTTAGTTCTGTATTGCACAGGACTGAGTCCTTTT
>NZ_CAMHZD010000012.1 GCF_946190065.1 Streptococcus mitis | reverse complement strand
TATCTTCATAAGTTAATTTCATAATAAAACACCCCAAAAGTTAGATTTTTTCTGTCTAACTTTTGGGGTGCAGTTCAAAACGGGTGGTTTTTTTGTCTCGCACCTAGCGGAGCGAGACGGACTAATAGTCACATAATTATAAGGCTGATAGTATTAATTTCACTATCAGCCTTACAGGTTATTTAACGTTTCAGAAAAACTATAATGTCAAGATTAACTAAACAGTATCTAATTCCTTCAAATAATTTTCTATTTTCATCAACATTAAAGGATTGTTGTAAATCTTACATAACTCTCTTGCTTCTATATAATAATTTTTGACTTGTTCTTTGTCTAGAAATTTGGCTCCAGCATTTCCTACAAGAATAAGTAGGGGAGCCAGTTGGTAGCTTGTCTGTCTTTGTTTACAGAGTTCAATCGTCTCAAGAGCTTCTTGGATGGCTTCGTTATATTTTTCCTTTGAGACTAGGTAGTGAGCGTAGTTGTAACGAACTCTGATGTAGCCAAATAAAAACTCTTGATGCTCAAAATTTTTTGTCTGATATAACTCCATCAAATGAGAGTAGTTTGCCTCATATTCTTGTTCACGACCCACTAAGGAATAGAAATTAGATAGAGTATTCAATACCTTTAAATAAATCAGAGTATTTGAGGAGACTTTTAATAATATATTTTCCAATGAAGAAATAGCCTCACGCTTACTGTCATATTGATAGAAGTCAATAATAGCTTTAATCCACTCAAGGTAAGTTCGGTCTTCTAGTGTTAGAAAAGTACTTCGTTCAATCTCTATTCTATAAATATATTCCAAATCGTCATAATTTCTATCATCTAATAGGCGAGCAGATAATTGCTTAAAATTAGAGAGGTTAGATTTAATTTCAATTTGTTCATTAAAAAAATAATCTAATGGCACTTCGAGTCGTTGTGAGAGTTTGAACAAAAGGTCTGCGGAGGGAATGAAATGCCCTCTCTCAATTTTACTAATCTGGCTTTGTTCACAAATTCCTTCTGCAAGAGTTTGTTGGGAGAGTCTCAACTCTTTTCTTTTCAATCTGAATTTCTCTGCGAGTGTATTCATTAAAGATAATAATCCTTCCTATTTGCTTAATTTCATTATAAAATTTTTAGTTCAAAATAGTAAGTTAAAGAAATAGATAATTCTCTATGGTAATAATAAAAAAAAAAGTTCAAAATATAATAAAAAAACCTGACTAAATAAAATATATATGTTAAAATAAAAACAAGGAAATAGAAAGCGGTTTCATTTGTATTACTAGGTGTTTTTACGTTTAGTAACACAATTCCTTACCAACAGTTATTCAGAAGAATAAACAATTGGAGATTCGAGTCCAATCACAAAAGAAGTCTGATGGTCTTGATGTTGGGAAGGCTGATTGATTTCATATTACTTTAAAATTCAACTATTTAGAGAAAGGTATTCTGATGAGAGCTTGTAACAATACCAGATAGATATAAGAATGGAGATGTTTGATAAAATGCTTTCATAGCTAACCAACTGTTGAAAATTATGAGTTACAAAATCTAAAGTATTTAAGATTGGTTTATAAAATTAGGTCTCTGTCTGTAGAAAGGAGGAAAAAATAGGATACTATAATTCAGACTGAGATTTCTAATTAAAATATGTAGTTGCATTTTGCTCATTTTATAATATTTCATTTAGAGGAGTAATAATATGTTAAAATTTAGATTTGATGCGGGATGGTAGAGAATAATTGAAGAAGATTCTTTTATCAATAGTTTAGTAAGCTTGTTAGTTTATAGAGAGCAGGGATATTTCTGCCCTCTGTTTTAGAATAAGGAATGCCCTATGAAAAAATTATTTATACTCATATCCAACCTGCTTGCTAGTTTGTTCTTTGTTTGGGTATTTACCATTTGGACTGATACATATGTCTCCCATTATTACCCCAACGTTGTTGTACGTGATTCTTCCCCTGAAACAACTTTTCAGCATGTTGCTACACGCTTGGAAAAACTAGCAGAAGAAACGGATAGCTTTATTGCGATTCAACACCAAGATCCTAACTCAGAAGGTACTACAGTTTTTTCTTATACGACCTTTGGGGACGGAAAGTTGCCTGATGGGCTTCAGGAAAAAAATCTAGAAGATGCTCAAAGTAGTAGTGTTGAAACAAACTATTTTGTATTCGATGGAAACCTAGATATTCACTTGCTAAGAGAGGAGCTAAGTCAACTTGGTTTGACTAATATGCACCTGACAATTCCATCTAAACTATCTACGTTAATGGCTATCTTTAGTAACGGATTTCAGTTAATCAGTCTATTGATTTTCATCTTAACCTTTGGAGCACTGACTTTAATTAGTCAAATTAGCCAATTACGGTCGTCGGGCATTCGCCTCATTTCAGGAGAGAAACGGTGGTCCATTTTCCTTAGACCAGTTGGTGAGGATTTGAAAGGGATAGTTGTTGGTTTCAGTTTAGCTGGCGTGCTCGCCATTCTTATGCAAAAAATTCTGTCGCTTCCAACGCAATCCCTAATGACCATAGGAGAAGGCTTGCTCAGTTATAATCTCATCTTGTTGTCGATCTCCCTGTTTTTCGCTCAACTCTTCGCAGTTGGAATAAAAAAGATACACCTGATGCAGATTATAAAAGGGCAAGTGCCTGTCAGAGGAATCATTAGTTTGATTTTAATCGGTCAACTATTAGCGATTATTATTGTAACGCTGGGAATAGGGAGTAGCTTAAAGTATTCCCAAGCCTGGCAACAGCATCGGATTGGACAAGAGGCTTGGAGCCAGGAAAGGCAACTGATTACCCTATCAATCAGCCGTGAAGGAACGAGTCCTGGTTTTGATGAACAAGCTCAAATGAAACTCAGAACTTGGTATCAATTGATGGATCTGGCTGTTTCAGAACAAAAGGCTTTCTTATCTAGACACCAGTTAATTGACCGTACTTTGCAAAATGGCATGGCTTCCTCCAAAAACTTGGCAACCTCTACAGAATGGCACGATTACAGCCCGAATGGCAATGTCCTTATCGTCACACCGCAATACTTGGAGCGTCAAAACATTCCTGTAGATACAACTATTGAGCAAAAGATGAATCACCTTGATGTAGGGGAGTTTGTCTTATTGCTGCCTGAACACCTCCGTTCAGAGGAAGAACATTATAAATCTGTTTTTGAAGACGACTTAACCAGTCGCATGTCTAGTCGAGATGAACGACAGCAAATGACTGCTACGGTAGGTTATTTGGAATCAGGTCAGGATCGATTTGTGTATAATACGACCCCTATTTCTTACCAGCAGTTTTTGAAAGATCCAATCATCATTGTTATAACACCCCAATCAACTGGTCCACAGTCCATTTTGTTTTGGGTAGACGCAGTACAGAACTACGTTCTCTTTAATCAATTGTCTGATGCCCAGGAGCTTATCCAGAGACAAGGCATTGAAAATTGGGTCTCAGAAATGCAAACAGGTTACCACAACTACATCACATTATTGGATAATATCCAGAGGGAACGTTGGGTAATGCTAGCAGGAGCTGTGCTTGGGATTGCAACTTCAATCTTGTTGTTTAACACTATGAATAGGCTCTACTTTGAAGAATTTAGACGTGCCATTTTTATCAAACGCATTGCAGGTCTCAGGTTCTTAGAAATCCATCGCACTTATCTCTTTGCTCAACTGGGTGTGTTTTTACTGGGATTTGTTGCGAGTGTATTTCTTATGGTAGAGATAGTAGTTGCTTTCTTAGTCTCGTTACTCTTTACTGGTCTATCTCTTTTACAGTTACATGTCCAAATGCAGAAAGAAAACAAGATGTCCATGCTTGTTTTGAAGGGAGGTTAATATGATTGAACTTAAACAGGTGAGTAAATCTTTTGGAGAACGAGAGTTATTTTCGAATCTTTCAATGACATTTGAGACTGGAAAAGTCTATGCCTTAATTGGTTCAAGTGGTAGCGGAAAAACAACCTTGATGAACATGATTGGGAAATTAGAATCTTATGATGGGACGATTTTTTACCGAGGTAAAGACTTGGCCAATTATAAATCGAGTGATTTTTTCCGTCACGAATTGGGCTACCTCTTCCAGAACTTTGGCTTAATTGAAAACCAAAGTATTGAAGAAAACCTTAAGCTAGGTCTCATTGGTCAAAAGTTGAGTCGGTCGGAACAGCGGTTGAGGCAAAAGCAGGCTTTAGAACAGGTCGGCCTGGCTTATCTTGACCTAGATAAGCGCATCTTTGAGTTATCGGGCGGAGAATCGCAACGGGTTGCCTTGGCAAAAGTTATCTTAAAGAATCCACCCTTTATTCTGGCAGATGAGCCAACAGCTTCAATAGACCCAGCAACCTCTCAGTTGATTATGGAGATTTTGCTATCTCTTCGAGATGATAATAGGCTAATCATTATCGCAACACATAATCCGGCAATTTGGGAGATGGCTGATGAAGTGTTCACGATGGATCGTCTGAAATAAAAATCCTTGTTTTTAATTGCACGATGAGTTACTGAAATATTATCATGAATCAATAATTGGAGTTAATTTAGAATTGTACTTTATTAATATTGAGGTAACTTTTTCTTGATAAAGGAAGAAATAGTGGAGAGGAAGTTAGATTGAAAAAATTCGACAATTATATTATTGAGAAGCCTTGCGATTCTAATTCAGATAAACTGTAAAAAATCTTAATAATTGAAAGTTTGGTAGATGATATTTTGCAATTTTCTCTCAGAATCAATAATAGTGTAGGAGAGATTTTCCTCCTACAACCGTTTCAAAAGAAATATTTACCCATTGGGAGAAGATGTTGCAGTGGATAATGTGTTACTCACTGAAAAATATAATTTTCAACTAAAAGATTTTGAAGGATTCATTTCAAAATAAACAATAATTAAAGAATAAGAAAAATCCTCCGTTTCAAAGAGTAGGGAACTCTTTGTGACAGAGGATTTTTTCTATAGGGCTTTAGCAGCTGCAATTGCGGCTTCGAAGTTTGGTTCAGAATTGATATTGTCCACGTATTCAACGTAGCGAATAGTATTGTCAGTATCGAGGACAAAGACTGCGCGTGCCAATAGGTGCCACTCATTGATTAAGAGGGCGTAATCACGTCCAAAGGAATGGTCGAAATAGTCTGAGAGCATGATGGCATTTTCAATTCCCTCAGCACCACACCAACGTTTTTGGGCAAAGGGTAGGTCCATGGAAACAGTCAATACGACCGTGTTGTCCAGTCCAGCCAGTTCTTCATTAAAACGACGCGTTTGAGTTGAGCAGATACCTGTATCGATAGAAGGCACGACACTCAAGACTTTTTTCTTGCCATCAAAATCAGCCAGAGATTTTTTAGAAAGGTCTGTTGTAGTGAGAGAAAAATCAAGTGCCTTGTCGCCGATTTGTAGTTGTCTACCTGTAAAGCTTACAGGATTTCCGAGAAAAGTTACCATAAGATACTCCAATCTTTTTTCTTCCATTTTAGCTAAAACGGTCAGAATTTTCCAATGATTTGACTGGAAATGTGGGCATAGAAAAAACGTCAATTCGGAAAAGAATGACGTTTTTCAGAGGATTATTTTGCCAATCCTTCAGCAATCTTGTCAAGGTTGTATTTCATCATGTTGTAGTAGCTGTCGCCTTCTTTACCTTGTTCTGCGATAGAGTCAGTAAAGATTTGTGCGTAGATTGGGATGTTTGTGTCTTGTGAAACAGTCTTCATTGGACGGTCATCCACACTTGATTCTACAAAGAGTGAAGGAGTTTTTGTTTGGCGAAGTTTTTCAACCAAGGTCTTGATTTGGTCAGGTGTTCCTTCTTCTTCAGTGTTGATTTCCCAGATGTAGGCACTTGGGACACCGTAGGCTTTAGAGAAGTATTTGAAGCATCCTTCGCTGGTTACGATGAGTTTTTTCTCAGCAGGGATGTTGTTAAATTTCTCCTTAGCTTCCTTGTCAAGTTTGTCTAACTTATCAGTATATTCTTTGAGATTTTTTTCGTAGAATTCCTTGTTGCTAGGGTCTTTAGCGCTCAATTGTTTTGCGATGTTTTTAGCAAAAATCATACCGTTTTCAAGGTTAAGCCAAGCGTGTGGGTCTTCTTTGCCTTTTTCGTTTTGGCCTTCAAGATAGATAACATCAACGCCTTCGCTGACTGCAAAGTAGTCTTTGTTTTCAGTTTTCTTGGCATTTTCTACCAATTTTGTAAACCAAGCATTGCCACCTGTTTCAAGGTTGATACCGTTATAGAAAATCAAATCAGCTTGAGATGTTTTCTTGACATCTTCAGGAAGTGGTTCGTATTCGTGTGGATCTTGACCAACAGGAACGATACTGTGAAGATCAATCTTGTCACCAGCAATATTTTTAGTAATATCAGCGATGATTGAGTTTGTGGCAACAACTTTTAGTTTTTGACCAGAAGCTGCCTCTTTTTTTCCGCTAGCACATGCTACAAGAGCAATGACAGAAAGAAAAAGAACGAACAATGTACCTAATTTTTTCATTAGATCCTCCAATTTATTGGGGCTTTACCCCTTATTTTAACAAATGTTTATTTTTCAGTTTCAAATATCGTTGTTTTGGAGCGATAAAGAAGCTAATGAGAAAGAAACTAGCGGCTGTAAGCACGATACTAGAACCTGCCGCAACGTTAAAGCTATAACCGATAAAGAGTCCCAAAACTGAAGCAGTAGCTCCAAAGGTTGAGGAAAGGAAAATCATACTTTTCAGGCTATTAGCATATAGATAAGCAGTTGCAGCTGGGGTAATCAGCATGGCTACAATCAGGATAGTTCCGACACTTTGCATGGCTGTCACAGACACGAGAGTCAGGAGTACCATGAGAAGGTAGTGATAGAAATTGACAGGCATTCCCATGGCTTTAGCCAAGAGTTCATCAAAGGAAGTTATCAAGAGTTGCTTGAAGAAAATCCAGATTAACAAGAGAATGACTGCCCCAACACCCATAGTAATAAACATATCCGTATCTTGGACGGCCAGGATATTACCAAAAAGGATATGGAAAAGGTCAGTAGAACTTTTAGCGACACTAATCAAGATGATACCGAGGGCTAAGAAAGAAGAAAAGGTAATGCCGATGGCGGTATCGCTTTTGATAATCGAGTTTCCCTTGATGTAGGTAATAATGATAGCAGCTAGCAATCCAAAGACAATGGCTCCGATAAAGAAGTCAAGGCCCAAGATGAAGGAGAGGGCTACACCTGGCAAAACAGCATGTGAAATAGCATCTCCCATGAGTGACATCCCGCGTAGAATGATGAAACATCCCACAGCTCCAGCTACGACCCCGACGACAATGGCTGTTATCAAGGCATTTTGTAAGAAATGGAATTTTTGCAATCCATCGATAAATTCTGCAATCATAGGTCACCTCCATTGAAAAAGAGTCGATTACCGTAAGCTTCTTTGAGATTGGCTTCGGTAAAGGTTTCTTTGGTTGGACCAAAGGCAATCACTTCTCGATTGACAAGCAAGACTTGATCGAAGTAGTGGGGAACCTTGCTGAGGTCGTGGTGGACGATGAGAACCGTCTTCCCAGCTTTTTTCAAATCTCTCAGCGTATTCATGATGATTTCCTCACTGACAGAGTCAATCCCAACAAAGGGTTCATCCAAGAGGATATAGTCGGCTTCCTGCACCAAACATCTGGCAATCAAAACCCGCTGGAACTGACCTCCAGATAGTTGACTGATTTGACGTTCTGCGTAGTCAGCTAGGCCGACGATTTCAAGGGCTTCTTGCACTTTCTTCCAATGTTTAGCGTTTAAACTGCGAAAGAGAGGGATAGAAGGAAAGAGTCCTAACGAGACGCACTCCTTGACCTTGATGGGAAAGTTGTAGTCGATATTGATTTTTTGTTCGACATAGGCAATTCGGTGTAAGGATTTTTTAACTTCCTTGTCATCGAGAAATGCCTGACCTTGATGTTGGATAATTCCCAGCATACCTTTTAATAATGTTGATTTTCCAGCACCGTTCGGACCAATGATACCGGTAATTGTTGGTCCTTGGAGCACTAGTGAAATATCCTTAAGTGCCAACGTTTCTTTGTAGGAGACACTGAGGTTTTCGATACGTATCATAAACTTGTATTCCTCCTGTCTCTTAATATACATTAAAAAAAAAATTAAGTCAAGTTAATTTTTGAAAAAATTAAAATAATAACTGAAAAATGATGGAAAAGGAAAGTTCATTTTTAATTGCATTCCCAAGCAATTTTTGTTAAGCTAGCAATAACTTAAAAAAATGAAAGCGAGAACAAGATGACACGTTATCAAGACGATTTTTATGATGCAATCAATGGGGAATGGCAACAGACAGCTGAAATCCCAGCAGATAAGTCTCAAACGGGAGGTTTTGTTGATTTAGACCAGGAAATTGAAAACCTGATGCTGGCGACAACAGACAAGTGGTTGGCAGGAGAAGAGGTGCCTGAGGATGCTATCTTGGCAAACTTTGTCAAATACCATCACCTAGTCCGTGATTTTGACAAGAGAGAAGCTGACGGTATCACACCTGTCTTACCTCTTCTTAAAGAATTCCAAGAATTAGAGACTTTTGCGGATTTTACAGCTAAACTAGCAGAGTTTGAGCTTGCAGGAAAACCTAATTTCCTTCCTTTTGGTGTATCGCCAGACTTTATGGATGCGAGAATCAATGTTCTATGGGCCAGTGCTCCAAGTACGATCCTGCCAGATACGACCTACTATGCAGAAGACCATCCTCAGCGCGAAGAGCTCTTGACTCTTTGGAAAGAAACTAGCGCAAAACTTCTCAAGGCTTATAATTTCTCTGATGCAGAAATTGAAGACTTGCTAGAGAAAAGACTTGAATTGGATCGCCGAGTTGCGGCAGTTGTGCTCTCTAATGAAGAAAGTTCAGAGTGTGCTAAACTCTACCATCCATATGCATATGAAGATTTCAAGAAATTTGCGCCTGCCCTACCTCTGGATGACTTCTTCCAAGCCGTTCTTGGACAAGTACCAGACAAGGTTATCGTAGACGAGGAACGTTTCTGGCAAGCAGCAGACCAATTCTATAGTGAAGAGGCATGGCCTCTCCTCAAGGCAACCTTAATTTTGAGTGTTGTTAATCTCTCAACCAGCTATTTAACAGAAGAAATCCGTGTCTTGTCAGGTGCCTATAGCCGTGCGCTTTCAGGGGTTCCAGAAGCCAAAGACAAGGTCAAGGCAGCCTACCAGCTAGCACAAGGTCCTTTCAAACAAGCCTTAGGTCTTTGGTATGCCCATGAAAAATTCTCTCCAGAGGCCAAGGCAGACGTGGAGAAAAAAGTGGCAACTATGATTGATGTCTATAAGGAACGCTTGGCTAAAAATGACTGGCTGACTCCAGAAACTCGTGACAAGGCCATCGTCAAACTCAATGTCATCAAGCCTTATATCGGTTACCCAGAAGAATTGCCAGAACGCTACAAGGACAAGGTAGTGGATGAAAATGTTAGTCTTTTTGACAATGCTCTAGCCTTTGCGCGTGTGGAAATCAAACACAGTTGGAGCAAATGGAACCAGCCTGTAGATTACAAGGAATGGGGCATGCCTGCTCATATGGTCAATGCCTACTACAATCCACAGAAGAACTTGATTGTCTTCCCAGCGGCCATTTTACAGGCACCTTTCTATGACTTGCATCAGTCATCTTCTGCTAACTACGGTGGTATTGGGGCGGTTATTGCTCATGAAATTTCCCACGCCTTTGACACCAACGGAGCTTCCTTCGATGAAAATGGTAGCCTCAAGGATTGGTGGACTGAGAGCGACTATGCTGCCTTCAAGGAGAAAACACAAAAAGTTATTGACCAATTTGATGGACAGGATTCTTATGGAGCAACCATCAACGGTAAATTGACTGTATCAGAGAACGTGGCTGACTTGGGAGGAATCGCTGCAGCGCTTGAAGCAGCTAAGAGAGAAGCAGACTTCTCAGCAGAAGAGTTCTTCTACAACTTCGGTCGCATCTGGCGCATGAAAGGTCGTCCAGAATTTATGAAACTTTTGGCTAGCGTTGATGTGCACGCGCCAGCCAAACTCCGTGTCAATGTACAAGTACCAAACTTCGATGATTTCTTTACAACATATGATGTCAAAGAAGGCGACGGTATGTGGCGTTCACCAGAAGAGCGCGTGATTATTTGGTAATGCAAAGAAGCAAGTAATCAGAAAAAGGCATCCAATCAGGTCTGAAAACTTGATTGGATGCCTTTTATAATGGAAAGACTTGCTGGATAGTTTACTTAATTGTCATCATATTACTAGAAAAAAGGATTGAAGGTCTTTTCGTGAGCGATGGTCGTAGCTGGACCATGTCCTGGATAGACATCGTAGTTTGGTAGGGTAAAGAGTTGAGTCTGGATACTATGAAGGAGTTGCTCCGTACTACCAGTTGGAAGGTCGGTCCGTCCAATAGTTTCTCGGAATAGGGCATCTCCTGTTAAGACTAGGTGGGCATCAGGAAAGACTAGGGAAACACCACCGATAGAGTGACCTGGTGTTGGCAAGACAGTGAAACGAAACTCCTCTAGTTGGTATTCTTCATGAAAGACAAAGGTGTGTTCTGCAGGTTTTGCGACCACATCTGCCATATCATCGTGGCGAGGTAGCCCAGAGAGATTATCGACAGGAGTGTAGAGCCAGCTGGCTTCACTCTCTGCGATATAGACAGGAGGATTGCCAAAAGTTTCGCGAACCAAGTCCAGACTCATGATATGGTCATAATGGGCGTGAGTCAATAGAATAGCGCATATAGGTTTGTTGATGTTTTCTATTGTCTGACGAATAGCTTCCCAATGGCTACCAGGGTCAACCACGATGAGGTGTTTTTCGCCTTCCAAGTAATAGGTATTTTCATAGGCAACAGGATTCACGGTTTTATGGATTTTCATGTTAGCTCCAATCTCAAAGAATGCACTAATACTCTTCGAAAATCAAATTCAAACCGCGTCAACGTCGCCTTGCCGTACTCAAGTACAGCCTGTGGCTAGTTTCCTAGTTTGCTCTTTAATTTTCATTGAGTATAAATTAAGTATAGCACAGTTAGGGAGAATAGGTAAGGATTTAGAATGAACTTAAAAACCAGCATGACTAGATGAAGACAGGCTGGTTATCAATTTATCAATATTGGAGAGGTGTCAATTGTCCTTCATAGGTTGCATAAACTCCGTCATTAGCTTGTTTGATAGATGTGATGTTTAGAGTGCCACCGTAGTTGGCTTCTCGTTTATCGCTATATTCACTATAAGTTATCCTATTGGGCAGGTTCTGGTCGTTAGCATAGTATTGAACGACTGTTTTTTTATAGCCTTGCTGGCTGAATAGGAACAGGCAGCTAACTCCTAACACTAGGAGAGCAAAGATAGAAATAGCAGTTTTTTTCATAGGTGTTCTCCTTATAAACTAAAGGATAAAAGAAAGCATCTTGAGGATTTTAATTCCAAAATCCAGTCAAGGTACCAGTGTATGTGACACGAGTTCCACCGTTTGATCTTCGTACACTATCTATTTCAAGTGTTCCTTTGAAGGTTGAATGGAAACCATCATTATATTCTGAATAGTAGATAGTTGGTGGGATGTAACCATCATCGTTATAGTATTTTGTTACTGTTTTACTATAACTATGAGAATATATACGCTCATAACGAGGACCTTCAAAGTTATTTGTTGTATTGGTTTCAGCAGCATTGATTGGAACGGCAATAGATAGAGCAGTAGCTCCTAATAGTGTTAGTACAATTTTTTTCATAGGATACTCCTTTGTAAAATGACGTCATTCAAATATATTTACTTGAATGAAAAAGTGATAAGCATAGGGAGTTAAATTATATTTAGATTACAATATGGTTTCCGTTCTTCTATCTCTCCTTCTATCACCTAAATAGAAAATCTAACTGTATAACATATTATAAAAAAACATTTCAGAATTGTCAAGCAATTCTGAATTATTTTTTTCTTATTCTGTTCCAATCTAGTTTTCATATTCTTAAAAAAGTGATAAAATGGTAGGAAGAATTGGAGAGTAGAGATGCCAAAAGAAGTGAATTTAACAGGCGAAGAAGTTGTCGCTTTAACCAAAGAATATTTAACGGAAGAGGATGTCCATTTTGTCCATAAGGCCTTGATCTATGCGGTGGAATGCCATAGTGGTCAATACCGCAAATCAGGCGAGCCTTATATCATTCATCCTATCCAAGTGGCAGGTATTTTAGCCAAACTCAAGCTGGATGCTGTAACAGTAGCTTGTGGTTTCTTGCATGATGTGGTGGAAGATACTGATGCGACCTTGGACGATTTGGAAAGGGAGTTTGGTCCTGATGTGCGCGTGATTGTCGATGGGGTTACCAAGCTTGGTAAGGTCGAGTACAAATCGATCGAGGAGCAATTAGCGGAAAATCACCGCAAGATGCTCATGGCCATGTCTGAGGATATCCGTGTTATCTTGGTCAAACTGTCTGACCGCTTGCATAATATGCGAACGCTTAAACATCTTCGAAAAGACAAGCAGGAGCGCATTTCCAAAGAAACTATGGAAATCTATGCCCCACTTGCTCACCGTCTGGGGATTTCCAGTGTCAAATGGGAGTTGGAAGACTTATCTTTCCGTTATCTCAACCCAACGGAGTTTTACAAGATTACCCATATGATGAAGGAAAAGCGCAGAGAGCGTGAGGCCTTGGTGGATGAGGTAGTTACGAAGCTAGAAGACTATACGACGGATCGTCACTTGAAAGGGAAGATTTACGGTCGTCCCAAGCATATTTACTCAATTTTCCGCAAAATGCAGGATAAGAGAAAACGTTTTGAGGAAATCTATGATCTGATTGCCATTCGTTGTATTTTAGATACCCAAAGTGATGTTTATGCCATGCTTGGTTATGTGCATGAACTTTGGAAACCAATGCCAGGTCGTTTCAAAGACTATATCGCTAACCGCAAGGCCAATGGTTATCAGTCTATCCATACGACTGTCTATGGGCCAAAAGGGCCGATTGAATTCCAGATTCGGACCAAGGCCATGCATGAGGTGGCTGAGTACGGGGTTGCGGCTCACTGGGCTTATAAGAAGGGCATCAAGGGGCAGGTTAACAGCAAGGAATCAGCCATTGGAATGAACTGGATCAAGGAGATGATGGAGCTCCAAGACCAGGCTGACGATGCCAAGGAATTTGTGGATTCAGTTAAGGAAAACTATCTGGCTGAGGAGATTTACGTCTTTACCCCAGATGGAGCTGTCCGTTCCCTTCCGAAAGATTCAGGACCGATTGACTTTGCCTATGAAATCCATACCAAGGTTGGGGAAAAAGCAACTGGAGCCAAGGTCAATGGTCGCATGGTTCCACTGACAACCAAGCTCAAGACAGGGGATCAGGTTGAAATTGTCACCAACCCTAACTCCTTTGGGCCGAGTCGTGACTGGCTCAACATGGTCAAGACCAGCAAAGCCCGTAACAAGATTCGCCAGTTCTTTAAAAACCAAGATAAGGAATTGTCTGTCAATAAGGGTCGTGAAATGTTGATGGCCCAGTTCCAAGAAAATGGCTATGTGGCCAATAAATTCATGGACAAGCGTCATATGGACCGAGTTCTGCAAAAGACCAGCTACAAGACAGAAGAATCCCTCTTTGCGGCCATTGGTTTTGGAGAAATCGGTGCTATTACTGTCTTTAATCGTCTAACTGAGAAGGAACGTCGTGAGGAAGAACGTGCCAAGGCCAAGGCTGAAGCAGAGGAACTTGTCAAAGGTGGCGAGATCAAGGTTGAAAATAAAGAAACCCTCAAGGTCAAGCATGAGGGTGGTGTGGTCATTGAAGGTGCATCAGGCCTCCTAGTGCGGATTGCCAAGTGTTGTAATCCAGTTCCTGGTGATGATATTGTTGGCTATATTACCAAGGGGCGTGGTGTAGCTATTCACCGTGTGGACTGTATGAATCTGCGTGCCCAAGAAAACTACGAGCAACGTCTTCTTGATGTGGAATGGGAAGACCAGTACTCTAGCTCAAATAAGGAGTATATGGCCCATATCGATATTTATGGCCTCAACCGTACAGGACTGTTGAACGATGTGCTACAAGTTCTTTCAAACACAACTAAGAATATCTCAACAGTCAACGCCCAACCAACCAAGGATATGAAGTTTGCTAATATCCATGTATCCTTTGGCATTGCTAACCTCTCGACGCTGACTACGGTCGTGGACAAGATTAAGAGTGTGCCAGAAGTTTACTCTGTTAAACGTACCAATGGCTAATTGTCCTAGCTCTTACTAGAAAGGCTATTATGAAAATCATTATCCAACGGGTTAAAAAAGCCCAAGTCAGTATCGAAGGTCAGTTGCAGGGGAAAATCAATCAGGGGCTTTTATTGCTGGTTGGTGTTGGACCAGAGGACCAAGAGGAAGATTTGGACTATGCTGTGAGAAAGATTGTCAATATGCGGATTTTTTCAGATGCAGAAGGCAAGATGAACCTGTCTGTCAAAGATATTGAGGGAGAAATCCTCTCTATTTCTCAGTTTACTCTCTTTGCGGATACTAAGAAGGGCAATCGTCCAGCCTTCACAGGTGCAGCCAAGCCTGATATGGCATCAGACTTCTATGACGCTTTCAATCAAAAATTAGCGCAGGAAGTGCCCGTTCAGACAGGTATCTTTGGTGCGGACATGCAGGTTGAGCTGGTTAATGATGGACCAGTTACCATTATTCTTGATACTAAAAATAGATAAGAAAGACCAAGCCCGGCCGGCTTGGTTTTTCTCATCTATCATAAAATACTCCAAAATGAAATCTGTTCCTGATAGGCCTTGGGGAAGTCTCTTTTCAAACTTTGGCTTATGTGATAGGAAGGGATGAGGTGTCCTAGGATTAGGAGAGTTCCCTGGAGGAAAAGTGGGATACCACTTAAACATATCAAGGAGAGAATCATCAGGCTATCCCATAGGAGGATTTGTAATGCAAAGCGCCAGAATATCGGTCTAATCTGGGAATAGAGTTGACTAAAGTGGTCACAAAGCTGATTAGACAGATAGGTCAATAGCACAGGATGAAAGAAAATGAGCCAACCGCTATAAATCAAAATCCAATCCCAAGTAAGCCCCTCTTTAAACGTCAAAAATGCCAGCATGATTCCATCAATGACAAGGAGTTGAGTGATTTTGATGAAGATGATTTTTTTCATGCTAAAACCTCCTTTGCCTTAGAGACACTCCCATAAAGAGATGTGTTTGTCGTAAAAGTCTGGATAGTTTTCTCTTAGGTAGTTAGTCGTCGTATAATATAAAGTAGAATGGCAAGCAGTGGCAATTGGCATAAGAGATGAAAAACGATGAGAACTTATGAGGGATAAGATGAAGAAAAACAGAAAATCAAAGGTGAGAACCCCTAAATAGTAGAAGCGAATCTTTTTATTGATTTGAGGATAAATCTCAGTGAATTGATGTTTGAGTCGGACAACCAAGCGAAATAGCAGGAGTCCTTGAGCAAGGATAAAAATGAAGCCAGAAAGCAGGAGCTGCTCCAAAGAAGTCTCGGGTCTAGTGGTAAAAAATGCAAATAGTAGCAAATCAATGACTGCAATTGCTACAAAATGGATTCTAAAGAGATTTTTCATAAGATGACCTCCCTCTTTTATCTAGCTTCATTCTACTCCAAAAGAATGGGAGTTACAAGTAAAATGATAAAAATAGTAGAAGGGAGATTCTCTTAAGTTGGCTAGTATTCTTTATTTGAGTTTCCTTCTATTATCTAACTTCTTCATCATTCCAGACAAATAAAGCTCCGATTGCATTGAGGATATAAAAGATGTATTTACCGATATTGGCGAAGTTTCCTTGAATGCCAGCCTTTGTCAGCTGCACAAAATTGTAAATCAACCAGAAGCCCCACTGAGTTGTCAGTTTCAATGCGTTCAAGGCATTGGCGATGAGGGACAGTGCAAAGGCAATAGTTGTTACATAGGCAAGGAGATTCATCTTACCACCATATCCGATATAGTTGGTCACAAAGGCAAAGAGGAAGGCGATGATGGAAATGATGATGGCCGCCAACTTTAGCTGTTTTTGGCTCATTTGGTTGGGTCTGCCTTCTTGCGAAGCTTCCCATTTCTTAATCGCAAAGGTATAAATGAGGAAGGTGACAGGATAGGTGATAATGGCCGCCTTATTTCCAAGGATATAATCAATAGTACCGGACAAAATCGTATTGATAATGCCAAAGTAATTTCCCCACTTGCTTAATTTTCCTGTAAAACGAGTGGACAACATGGAAATCCCAACATTGGTTACGGAAATCAATCCAAAGGGAACAAGAGCAGTCCAGGGTCCCCAATCTACGAATTTATCGAGACGAGAGTTGAGGTAACCAGATGCAATCGCAATCCCAACGACCAGAGCAACACCGAAGAGGTCAAACCATTTGGATGTAGCAAAAATTTTTAGTGATTTTTTCATAGGTTAAACTATCTTTCTTTTTTTTAACAAACATTCTACAACTAAATGAAAGTAAAATCAAATGCTAGAAATAAAACCCTGAAAATTAAACTTTCAGGGTTGGTTGGGTACTTGAGAAATTAGTCGATTTTCTCGACGTAGAGTTGTTTGGCAATGTCCATACTTACTTGCAAATCCTCATTTTTACTGAGGATAGTGAAGGTATTGCTGAAGCCATCAAACTGCTGGACTTGGAGACAGTCACCGATGTGAAGTGAGTGCTTATCCAAATAATGGAGAATGTCAAAACTATCGTGCACCCGAGTCAGGCGGTAGGCGCCAGCTTCCTTGATATCAGCTAGTGGCAGGTTATTGATTTCAACCAGGAGTTCTCCCTTGGCAGGAATAGTTCCTCCGTGAGGGCAAGTTTTGGGGAATCCAAGTAATTTTTCTAGTCTCTCCACGAATAGGTCAGAGACAGTATGTTCCAATACCTCAGCTTCCTCGTGAATCTGGTCACTCGTATAGTCTAAATGATGAACTAGAAAAACTTCAATCAAGCGGTGTTTACGGTAGAGTTCAGAGACCAGTTTAAGTCCAAGGTCAGTCAGTAGATAGCCACATTCCTTGTCCTTGAGGATGAGATTTTCACTTTTCATCCGTTTAATCATTTCAGTTACGGCAGGGGGAGATACTTGCATACGAGCCGCAATTTCCTTGTTGGTGATTTTATGTAGGTCTGTGCCAATTTCATAAATACATTTTAGATAATCTTCTTTATTCGGGGTCATTCGTTTCCTCTTGTCTAATATCTTTATCTAGTATATCAAAAAAAGCTAGATTTCTCTAGCTGTGACTTTTTATGTTATACTTATTGCAAGAGAAAAAATGAGGAGATGAATATGACAAAAATAGCTCTTCTTTCAGATATTCATGGAAATACTACAGCCTTGGAGGCTGTTTTGGCAGATACTCGGCAGCTAGGAGTGGATGAATACTGGCTTTTGGGGGATATTCTCATGCCAGGAACAGGGCGGAGAAGGATATTGGACTTGTTGGCTCAACTACCGATTACAGCTAGAGTTTTGGGAAACTGGGAAGATAGTCTGTGGCATGGTGTCCGCAAGGAATTGGATAGTACTCGTCCCAGTCAACGCTATCTCTTGCGCCAGTGCCAGTATGTTTTAGAGGAAATTTCACTAGAAGAAATTGAACTGCTCCATAATCAACCACTCCAGATTCATCGTCAGTTTGGGGATTTGACGGTAGGAATTAGCCACCATCTTCCTGATAAGAACTGGGGGAGAGAGTTGATTCATACTGGAGCGCAAGAGGATTTTGACCGCTTGGTGACCAACCCGCCTTGTGATATTGCTGTGTATGGTCATATTCACCAGCAGTTGCTTCGTTACGGTACTGGTGGGCAATTGATTGTCAATCCGGGTTCGATTGGGCAACCTTTCTTTCTAGATACTCAGTTGCGGAAGGACTTGCGGGCCCAGTATATGATTTTGGAGTTTGATGACAAGGGCTTGGTAGATATGGATTTCCGACGGGTGGACTACGATGTGGCAGCTGAATTGCAGTTGGCTAAAGACCTGAAACTCCCTTATTTTGAGGTGTATTATGAAAGTCTAGTCAATGGTATCCATCATACTCATCATCAGGAATTTCTGAGAGAATTGGCTCAGAAAGAGGGATACGATAGGGAGTTAGACGACTGGTTGAAAAGTGGTAATGATTGACATTACAACTAAAAAGGGTATAATAATAGAAAAAGAAGAGTAGAGGCAGGGGAGCCTCGTAAAAAGGAGAAGAGGATGCAAATTCCAAGTAGATTTACCATTGCGACTCATATGCTGATAATCATTGCTCTAGAGGGGAAGGAAAAAAAGGTGACCAGTGATTTTCTGGCTGCTAGTGTAGGGGTCAATCCTGTCATTATCAGAAAAACCTTGTCCCAGTTGAAGAAAGCAGAGCTGATTTCAGTTGCGCGCGGAACAGGGGGAACAGAGATTGTTAAGGATCTCAAAGACATTAGTCTATTAGATGTTTATCAAGCGGTTGAGTGTCTTGGAAAGACAGGTCAACTCTTCAGTTTCCATGACAATCCAAATCCAAATTGTCCAGTCGGAGCTCATATTCATGATGTTTTGGATCAAAAATTGGAGAGAATCCAGCTGGCTATGGAGGCAGAGCTTGGTCAGACCAGTCTAGAACAAGTCGTGGCTGATGCAGAGAGTCAAATGAAGGATTAAGAGGGGTAGATGCCCTCTTTTTCTCTATGTAAAATTGTGATAAAATAGAATCATTAAAGGAGGAAGAAATGTATCTCGTTATAGGAATTGTATTAGCCTTTATAGTGTCATTTTGGAAGGATAATAGAAGTTTGTGGAATCCAGTATTATTCTTATTATCCCTCATTTCCAGTTATTTTTATCTAGGCTACCTTTTTTATCAAAATGGGTATGAGAAGATTCATTTCGCTTTTTTTATATTCCCCTTTATTTTACTTCCGATACTGATTTTTCTAAGTGGCATCTTTTTAATCTATAATGGGGTCATTTTGTTGAAGCGAGAGGGACGTTCAAAGGCCAATTATCTCTCCATGCTCCTTGGAATAGTCATTTTGGTATTTTTTGCTTTGATGTTATTTCGCTTTGGAGATAGAGACGCTTTATTTGCCACCAATCACTTTCTAAACATTTTATTTGTATTCATTTTCTACTCTTATTTTATTTTTGGCTTTGCTTTTACGGGTTTTATGCTGTACTCTATCTTGTATCTCTTTATTCCTAAGAAGAAGCATTATGATTTTATTATCATTCACGGTGCTGGTTTATTAGGCGGAGAAAAGGTAACACCTTTGCTAAAGAGGAGAATTGATAAGGCGGTAGAAGCTTACCACAAGTCTAAGAATTCTAACATAAAAATTATTGCCAGTGGTGGTCAAGGAGGAGATGAGAAAATTTCTGAAGCGCAGGCTATTACAAACTATCTGCTTGAAGAGACAGATGTTCCCCAAGATGCGATTATTCTGGAGGATCAATCAAGGACTACCTATGAGAACCTTCTCTTTTCTAAGGAACTTGGCGAGAAACTGGTAGCCAAACCTCAATTTCTCTTTGTAACAAATGACTATCATGTTTTTCGTACCAGTACCTATGCGCGTAAGTTAAATATGAAGGGAGATGGCCTCGGATGTAGGACGGCAGGCTACTACATACCATCTGCTTTTATTCGGGAGTACGTAGCGCTCTGTGTTAAGATGAAATGGCTTTTCCTTGCCTTTTATGTCCTGCTATCAGTCCTCATTTTGATAGCCTACAAAGGGATTATTTGGTAGTTAGATTTTATTTAAAAAGACTTAGAATGCACATGAAAGTATGTATTCTAGGTCTTTTGTTTTATATACATTTGATTTTTGAAAGGTACTATCTATTCTTCCAGACTTGGTAACGGGTATCAATCAATAACTGGGTAAGGCGTCCCAAGGTTTCCCTTTCTTCTGGAGTGAGGGATTGCGCTTGAACAAAGAGATGATGAATGTGTTCGATAGCCTTGAAGGAAGACAGGTCATTGATAGAGGTGATACCAGAATCAAGAATAGTGCCAAAGAAGAGATCGAAGTAGAGCTGGAGTTCCTCGTCAGGGACTGTGGCCACCCATTCCTTGAAGGTTGTGTCGACTTGTTGACTATCACTGTTGATTTTATCCAGTTGGACGAAGTGTTTGTCCTCAATCTGCCAACTAAAGGTATCGTGTTGGGCGATACCACCTAAGGCAGTACTGTGCACGATGATTTGGTGGTTAGGGATTTCCATCATCATACCGATAATGGACCCTTGTGGGATAAAGACCTTGATTCTATCCATTATCCTTTGATATCCCTCAGTTTGTGTCAGTTCTTTATGGAGACCAGGCGCATCAAAGGTATAAACTGCTGTGATTTGATTTTGCAAGCTTTGCTCAATTTGACTAGCAGCATAGATGGCTAGATTTCCTCCCTTGGAATGCCCGGACAGAATGACCTTTTGCTTAGGATGGTGGGCAAAAAAGTTCTTTAAATAGCGGAGGGCGTGCTTTTGAGCAGGAATTTCCTTCATATAGGTCAGGTGGAAATCTTCCTTCCAGCCAATGATGCTGTCATCAGTCCCACGAAAGACAATCAGATAGGTATCGAGAGTGAGGCGGTAGGTCATAGCTGCAAATTGCTTTTGCAGCTCAGGGTCGATGTCGTTGACAAAATGGGAGAGTTTGCAATTTTTGAATCGTTTGTGTTGAGCTAGTTCATCTAATAGCTGGAGGCGATTTTTACTAGTCAACATGTTAGGCTCCCTTGGAACCTGAGGTGCCAGGTCTAAAAGTCGCTGAGGATTTGTGGAGACCAGATTATCAAAGGAGAGGTAGGTTGTTTCTGTTAAGGCTAAAACATCTAATTCATTCAAAGGAAGGTCGTAAAAGGAATCGTGTGCGACATCTTTCAGATAGTCAAAAATATTGGCCATAAGAGCTCCTTTCTTTTTATTTATCTTATCACAAACACATAGAATTTACTAGTTGGTTTGTACGAGCTCTCTACATACCGACCTATAATGGTATGATTCAGACACATAGAAGACAGTTGGCTTTTATTTCAAACCTCTAAACATACTTGTTTGTATCTGTTTGTCGTCAATCCCATTCTCTTTTAAGAAATTTTTCATCTCATTTATATCATCAGGTTGGCCGGTTAAGAGATAAATAGCTTGGTTACCGTATTTCATAACCGCATTTTTTAAAAATGCTTGGCTTTGAGAAAAGGTTTCGCTAGTTTTATAAGTTAGATTCGGATTATTCTTACTAAGCTCTCTTAACTCATTATCAAAAATGTTTACTCCTTTGTCTAAATGATTAAGAATGATGGAGCGCTTACCAGCCCACTCTTTCACAACTGGACGTAGAGTAGAAATACCGACATCAGAGGCAAAACAAACCAGTGCTTGGTCATTGTCTTTAACAGATAAAGATGACTCCAGCCAACTCATCTCAATTTTACTACCAGCTGGTAAATGTGTTAAGGTTTCCTTAAACACGCTACCACTATTATGGGTTACAATAAGAATTTCATCCTCATCAGGAGTGGAAGCAAGGGTTAGCCATCGGCTAGCCTGATCCTCCTTTACTGGACTTTTGTCTGGACCAAACGAGCTGTCAGGAAGCTTAAACTGAGCATAGGAGCCAGCTTTCCATATTTGATTTTTTGGTTTTGTGATGTGAACTAAATACAAATCTCCGCTGGGATTTTCAATGGATTTTATCGATAAAGTTTGACTTCGTCCAAGATAGGTAATGATTCCCCAAGATATAAAGCCGAGCACTCCAAGTGTAGTTAGAATAATTATGAACATTTTTTTCCCTCGTTTCATTTTTAACTCCTATAGTGTAGTAATTTTATATGAATGAATAATATTTTTTTTCATTCAATAATTTCCAAAAAATAAAGAAAAGATTTCTTTATTTCAGTATTCCTTTAATGAAGTTGGTTGCTAGTATTTCTACAGTTTTGCTAATATCTGGAAAATCATTTTCTGTGATATGCATATCCATGTAGTAAAATAGGTTGTAAACTTGTAAAATATCTTGAATTTTTTCTGGAGAATGGCCTTCAGCCTGCAAACGATGAGTAAAGGTTTTCACGAGAAATTGATGAAATGGATTCGTGACTTTTCCTTCTTCTGAGGAATAGTAGCTATGCAACTCATCTGCTATGGCAGGATTGTACCATTCTGCAAGGATTTTATTGGAGGAAACGAGTGCTCTGGATTGAGCAAAGAGTTGACTAATAAGATCAATCATATCAATTTCCCAATCCAGTTCTTCGACCATAGTTTGGCGAACACGGTTGTTTTCATCAATATAGATATCTAAAAAAATAGCTTCTTTACTTTCGTAATAGTTATAAAAAGATCCGACTGCCATATGAGCTTGTCTAGCAATTTCTGAAATTCCTGTCGCCTTGTATCCTTTTTTTGAAAAAACTTCATAAGCTGCGGATTTCAAAGCCTGTTTTTTGTCCAATTTGATTCACCTCTTTTCTGAATGAATATTAAATATTGTTCATTCATATCTTAACAAATCTTTTTCAGATTGTCAATCTGAAAGCTAGAACTTTTTACGGATACCACTCGATAAGGAGCTTTTCAATGTTAGAAGAGTATAGAGTGTCGTTTTAACTACACTCAAGGTTTGGAAGAATAGATATAAATTTTGGTTAAGGGGATGGATAAAAGAACTGAAATGAAGGTTGAAAAAATTAAAAATAAAAGGGTAGGGCTGGCACTATGTCTGAAAATAAGGTATGATATCAATGGGGTTATTCACTATCTGTTTTTGAGCTGTTGTGACAAGGAAATGTCAAAAAAGTATTAGATACTAAGCCCTCTATTTATACTAAAGGATTTAAGACTCCTAAAATTAGCAAAGGAGAATCAGATGCACAAGATTTTATTAGTAGAAGATGATCAGGTCATTCGTCAACAGGTCGGGAAAATGCTCTCTGAATGGGGATTTGAAGTGGTGCTGGTAGAAGACTTTATGGAAGTTTTGAGTCTTTTTGTCCAGTCGGAGCCTCATCTGGTCCTCATGGATATTGGTTTGCCCTTGTTTAATGGTTATCACTGGTGTCAGGAAATTCGCAAGATTTCCAAGGTCCCCATCATGTTTCTGTCTTCGAGAGACCAGGCCATGGATATTGTCATGGCAATTAATATGGGGGCGGATGACTTTGTGACCAAGCCTTTTGACCAGCAGGTTCTTTTAGCCAAGATTCAGGGCTTGTTGCGTCGTTCCTATGAGTTTGGGCGTGACGAGAGTTTACTGGAATATGCCGGTGTGATCCTCAATACCAAATCAATGGATTTACATTATCAAGGGCAAGTCTTGAATTTGACCAAGAATGAATTCCAGATTTTACGTGTTTTGTTTGAGCATGCGGGCAATATCGTAGCGCGTGACGACCTGATGCGTGAACTTTGGAACAGTGACTTTTTCATTGATGATAATACCCTCTCTGTCAATGTGGCTCGTTTGCGTAAAAAATTGGAAGAGCAGGGCTTGGTAGGATTTATCGAGACCAAGAAAGGGATAGGGTACGGACTGAAGCATGCTTGATTGGAAACAATTTTTTCTAGCCTATCTGCGCTCCCGTAGTCGTCTGTTTGTCTATCTGCTTTCTTTGGCATTTCTGGTTTTGCTCTTTCAGTTTTTATTTGCCAGTTTGGGAATTTACTTTCTCTACTTTTTCCTCTTGTGCTGCTTTGTAACCATCTTATTTTTCACTTGGGACATATTGGTGGAGATGCAGGTCTATCGCAAGGAACTTCTCTACGGAGAGAGGGAAGCCAAATCTCCTTTAGAAATAGCTTTAGCAGAAAAATTAGAAGCGCGTGAGATGGAACTCTATCAGCAAAGGTCAGATGCCGAAAGAAAACTGACGGATTTGCTGGATTACTATACCTTGTGGGTCCATCAGATTAAGACCCCCATTGCAGCCAGTCAGCTCTTAGTTGCAGAAGTAGCCGACCGACAACTGAAGCAGCAATTAGAACAGGAAATTTTCAAGATTGACTCCTATACTAATCTAGTTTTACAGTACCTGCGTTTAGAAAGTTTCCATGATGATTTGGTCTTAAAGCAGGTTCAAATTGAGGATTTGGTCAAGGAAATAATTCGTAAATACGCTCTTTTCTTTATTCAAAAAGGACTAAATGTCAATCTACATGACCTTGATAAAGAAATCGTGACGGATAAGAAGTGGCTGCTAGTTGTCATTGAGCAAATTATTTCAAACAGTCTCAAGTACACCAAGGAAGGTGGTCTGGAGATTTATATGGAAGGGCAAGAACTCTGTATCAAGGATACAGGAATAGGGATAAAAAACAGTGATGTCCTCCGAGTCTTTGAACGTGGATTTTCAGGATATAATGGCCGCCTAACCCAGCAGTCATCTGGACTTGGACTTTACCTATCTAAGAAAATTTCTGAAGAACTGGGGCACCAGATTCGTATCGAGTCTGAGGTCGGAAAAGGAACGATAGTACGGATTCAGTTTGCTGACATGAATCTAATAATTGAGTGAGCATAGACGAAAAGAGACTGGGGGAAAACCATTTTTTACAGGGATTGAGTTTTTACACAATCTCTTTTTCCTATATTTCAGGATATTTGAAAATTGTATTTTAGAAAAATAATAATAGAGTTCTTGATACGGGATATAGTATAAATACTGGTTCAAAGTGAAGTTTTGTATGCTTTATACTTTTGTTGAGTATAAAATCTATAAACTAAGGGTGAATTACAAAAATTAATTTGAGATGAAGTGAATTGTAGACTTGGGAAATGTCTCCTATTCGATTTCAGAATGAATCGTTGATACAGGATTAAAAGAACTACAGCTTTCTTTTTATTTTGAATGAGATAGGTGTATATAGATTTGTGTAACTGGTGTAGAACTGTTTCCAAGAATTTATTGAATGTATCGAATACACACATTCTATTGATTTTGAACCAGTTTTTAATTTCTAAATGTTATAATAGTTTTATCAAGTAAAAGGAGACTGCCATGATTGGAGACAATATAAAATTCTTACGAAAATCACATAATCTGATATAACCAGAATTTTCACGGATTGTGGGTGTGTCACGAAATAGCCTAAATCGTTAGAAAAACTGAAAAAGCTTACTTTCAATAGAAGTATTGGAAATATTCATTTTACATCTATCAAAGAAACATGGAATAGACCTATATTTTACAAAATAGCAAATTATATTTTGAATGATAGTAAAAACTGCAGTACTTGTGTGATTTACAATTATTGCACTCAATGTCCGAGTATCGCACTATCTGAAATAGGGAATAGTAGAGATTGTTCTGCGATATGTAAAAAAACGCATTAGCAAGGAGTATCGTATATGCTTCCATATCTTAAAACTATTAGATGGTATTTATTCTTTAATTTTCTTTTTGGTGTAGTATCGAATATCTGCACAGCTTTGTTACCGTATTTCACGCAGGCATTAATCAAAGGAGATTATCAAGTAGCTCTATATGGTTACTCTATGTCAGTGGCAGGCTATTTGAGTTGTAACTATATCCAAATGATACTTGATTGGAAGCAGGGGATTATCTTTTCGACTACTTTGAAAAATGAGTGGTTTCGTTCACTTCTGGGACTCAGTCACCACGATTTCAAGCAGAAAACAGTAGCAGAGTATATTTCCTATCAATCTAATGACCTAGATTCGTTGGAAAAGGATTACCTTCCTCCATTGATGAGTTTTATCAAACAAATTTTACGTATCATCATTTACGCTTTCATTATTAGCAGAACAATTAATCCTATTGTATCACTGATTTTAATCTTTTCTACTGGAATTAGTATTCAAATTCCTAAAATCGTTGGGAAGTTGACCGCTAATCGTAGACAGGTTTACTTGAAAAAACAAGGAGATTACTATCGAACTTTGGAGGATTTGCTCATGGGACATCATTTGGTAAATAAACTAACTATGTCGCATTTTTTGAATCAACAAAAGAGTTCTCTAAAGAATTTGCAGGATAAGTATTTTAAGTATGGTTTGACAAAAATTACAGGCATCTTATTGACAGGTGTTTCTTTTGAATTCATTAGTCTTGTTCTGTTTATTTATTTAGCCTACTCTCTATCTCACCAGCAACTCGGTATTCCTGAGGTGGTGGCGAGTTTCGGATATATTAATGCTTTTTCTGAACCAATACAGGAAATCCTTTATGATTTACAAATGTTAGAGTCCGTAAAGCCTGTAATCAAGAGTTTTCAAAACATTGTTGGGAGACCCGTTTCAGTTCAAGCACCTCAACATTCTTTTGATACGATTACTTTGAAAAACATTTCCAAACAACTGGGAGAATCAAAATTGATAATTACTTCCGCTACGATTCAAAAAGGGGATAAAATTGCGCTTATTGGTAAGAATGGTTCTGGAAAAAGTAGTCTTCTCAACATTTTAAATGGAACAGATGAAGATTTTGAAGGACAAATTGTGCTAGATGGGCTTGTTTTGGACCATCTTTGGGGAAGATTCGGTATGATTCTGCAACAAGAACATACATTTATTTCGAGTTATGAAAATAATGTAACACTATTCAATAGTTTCAATGAAAAATTCAGAGAAGAAGATTTTGAAAAAATTCCACCACAATCCCTGTCAGGTGGTCAGCAACAACGAATGTATTTAAATCGTGAGAAAAATCGTAAAAATCCATTGCTTATCCTAGACGAACCTTTCTCTGCCTTGGATACTAATCAGTTTAAAATGGAATTGGAAAGAGTTCTGGAACTACCAAGTGCCGTCATTGTTACTTTACATCGCCAAAACGAATTATTAAGTAAGTTTGACCAAGTTTGGGAAATTAAGAATGGAGAACTTGTAATTTTGAAATAGCTAAATTATAAAGAATAAAACGCATAGTATCAAGGTTCAGGAGATACCGTTTTTCCTTCTTCGGATAAGGAAACAAAAATTTCTTGCTTCATCTATCTATTCAATTGATAGATTTCGTCAGAGAAAAACTGTAAAATTTTTGATATAATATAAAGGATGGACTGACGGATACTTAAAAGATAATTTTCAAAAGAATAACAGGTGAGAAGAAAAATATGTAAGATTGGACAGAAGTCTCTCTACCATCATCCATGCAGAAACAAGATTATATAAAATAAAAGGAGTAACCAATGAACGGAAATTATTCAACACGGGAATACCGTGAGAAATTATACGATGACCTTCATGTTCGATTGAGAGATACAGCGATTTTGATGTGTGCAATTTTTATTGCCTCTATCGGTCTAAATATGAATTCAACAGCTGTTATTATTGGAGCCATGTTAATTTCACCTCTCATGACACCGATTGTTGGACTGGGATTCGGTTTAGCTATTTTTGATACGCGTTTAATCAAGCAATCTCTAGAGGTTTTATTGACTCAAGTGTTGGTCAGTTTGCTTGTCTCGACTCTGTATTTCTGGATTTCTCCCTTGTCTTATGCAAGTAGCGAGTTGATCGCACGAACCTCTCCAACCATTTGGGATGTTCTCATTGCTATTGCTGGTGGGATTGCTGGTGTGATCGGTTCAAGGAAAAAAGAAGCAAACAATATCGTGCCAGGAGTAGCCATTGCTACAGCTTTGATGCCGCCTATCTGTACTGCTGGCTATGGTTTAGCTAATGGGAATGTACGATTTTTATTGGGGGCTCTCTATCTTTTCTTGATCAACTGTGTCTTTATCATGCTAGCCAACATTGTTGGAACAAGAATTTTGATGAGAAAATCTCCTTTAACTTCATTTAAAGAGCTGAGCATTAAAATGAGAATTGGCTTGATTTCTTTGATTGTATTGTTGATTCTTCCAGCTAGCTATTCGGCAGTTACTCTGACAATAGAACAAGCGCGCAAAGAAGGGATCAAACAGTTTGTAGGAAAAGAGTTCGCCAATTATACGGTTATTAATCAAGTCTACAAGTCAAGTAACAATGAATTGGTCTTGACGGTTGTTGGAGATCCGATTTCAGAAGAAGAATTAGAAACACTCCACCAAAAACAAGCCTCTTACGGTATTCAATCTGTTCAATTGAAAGTGAATCAAGTTCAGAACTCGCCAACATTAGATAGTGAAGCGACCAAGGAATTTTATGAAACCATTAACAAGTATATCGATCAAAAACTCTCTGAAAAGGATTCACAAAAAGATCTCGTAAAAGAAAATGAAGCAGACAAGGATTGAGGATATTGACCTTATCTAACTCATGAAAGAAAATTTTGTGTGGTGGTTTGACCAATCACTACTAGCTCAGATTAAATAAAATATAAAAAGCAACAGCTGAAATAGTTGTTGCTTTTTCTGGCTCTGAAAAATGTTTCTCAGACTGTGATTGTTTTATTTCTCAACTCGTGATTTGTTGGCAATATCAGCTAGGATAGCTTGAACAAAGTCATCAACTGAGACAGTTTGTGTTTCTTTTTGGCCATAGCGGCGAACGTTAACAGTTCCGTCTTCCATTTCCTTGTCTCCAACAATCAACTGGTAAGGAATCTTGCTTGTTTGTGAAGCACGAATCTTGAACTGCATTTTCTCATTGCGTTCATCCACGTCAGCACGAACCCCACGGTCACGGAGTTTCTTAGCTACTTCCCAAGCATAGTCCACGTGTTTTTCGTTAGATACTGGGATGAGGGTTACTTGGTGTGGTGCAAGCCATGTTGGGAAGGCACCCTTGTAGTTCTCAATCAAGATCGCTGTGAAGCGTTCCATAGTTGAGATAACCCCGCGGTGAATCATAACTGGACGGTGCTCTTCACCATCAGCTCCGATATATTTGAGGTCGAAGCGTTCTGGAAGCAAGAAGTCAAGTTGGATAGTTGAAAGGGTCTCTTCTTTACCAAGGGCAGTCTTAACCTGGATATCCAATTTTGGTCCGTAGAAGGCTGCTTCACCTTCGGCTTCAAAGTAGTCAACGCCCATTTCATCAAGAGCTGCACGAAGCATGGTTTGGGCATTTTCCCACATCTCATCGTTATCAAAGTACTTATGAGTATCTTGAGGGTCGCGAAGAGAGAGACGGAAGCGGTATTCAGTCAAGTTGAAATCTTCATAAACATCGATAATCAACTGAAGGGCACGTTGGAATTCTTCTTGGATTTGCTCTGGAGTAACGAAGAGGTGACCGTCGTTGAGTGACATTTCACGTACACGTTGAAGACCAGTAAGGGCACCAGATTTTTCATAACGGTGCATCATACCGATTTCAGCGATACGGATTGGCAATTCACGGTAAGAGTGAACATGGTGTTTAAAGACTTGAATGTGGTGTGGGCAGTTCATTGGACGAAGGACGAATTCTTCCCCGTCACCCATGTCCATAGTTGGGAACATGTCTTCTTGGTAATGATCCCAGTGACCGGAAGTCTTGTAAAGCTCAACAGAAGCAAGTGGTGGAGTGTATACGTGTTGGTAGCCAGAAGCCAACTCTTTGTCTACGATGTAGCGTTCCAATTCACGACGGATAGTCGCACCATTTGGCAACCAGAATGGAAGTCCTTGACCAACCTCTTGTGAAATCATGAAGAGGTCAAGCTCTTTACCAAGTTTACGGTGGTCACGTTCTTTGGCTTCTTCACGCATTTGAAGGTAGTTTTTCAAGTCTTTCTTGTCAAACCAAGCTGTACCGTAGATACGTTGCATCATAGCATTGTCGCTATTTCCACGCCAGTAAGCACCTGCTACATGGAGAAGGTGGAAGATTTGGATACGACCTGTTGATGGAACGTGAGGGCCACGGCAAAGGTCCACATATTCACCCTGACGATAGATAGTCAAACCACCTTCGTCTTCAGAGTGTTCTTCAATCAATTCCAACTTGTAAGGGTCATTCTTGAAGATTTCACGGGCTTCATCTTTAGTCACTTCTTCACGAATAGATGGGAAGTTTTCTTTGACAATTTTTTGCATTTCTTCTTCGATACGAGGAAGATCTTCGTTAGAGATTTGACCAGCTGTGTTGTCAGTATCGTAGTAGAAGCCGTCTTCGATGGCTGGACCAACTCCCAAGTGAATGTCTGGGAAAAGACGACGAGCTGCTTGGGCGAACAAGTGAGCTGCTGAGTGACGCAAGATTGGAAGGGCATCTTCGTGATCAGGTGTCACGATTTCGATGCTTCCATCTTCAGTGATGGCACGAGTAGTGTCGATGAGTTTGCCGTTGAATTTACCAGCCAAGGCCTTTTTAGCTAGAGAATTGCTGATAGATTGGGCAATTTCAAAAGTTGTCACGCCAGATTCGAATTCACGAACAGCGCCATCTGGGAAAGTAATGTTAATCATGATGTTCTCCTTACTTATATTATTGACGAATGTGTGAACCCTATTTTAAAAACAGGGACAGAGGATTGTGAAAGCTAGAAAAACAAAAAGCGACCTCCTCGAAAGGACGTCGCAACGTGGTTCCACCTTCATTTATGTACCTCAAAAGAGAGGGACACCTCTGATTGGCTTTAACGTAGCCACCGTTTTATGTTTTCATAAAAAACTCAAGAGTAGTATCAGTTTAGGCTTCCTATGCGTTTCCAGCAACCACGCACTCTCTAGTAGAAAGGGACTAAGTGACTTGTCTCTATGGATTATTATAGCATGATTGTGAAAATTTTCAAGATTTTTGTAGATTTTTTTGAATTTCCTTGTTGGAAAGGTGTCGGCAATCAGATATGGTAATATTAGAAGAAGTTGATACTCTTAATGATGCTAGTGAAATAAAGAGAAAGAAAGTAAATCTGTTGACAAAGAAGTTAGTTATTGGTAGAATAAGGATTGTCGTAAAGGCAAATAACTTCTTCTTGGTTGCAGGCATGCCAACCTGTCACTCGGATGAAGCCAAATAAAAAGGAGAAACATCATGGCAATCTCAAAAGAGAAAAAAAATGAAATCATCGCACAATATGCACGTCACGAAGGTGATACAGGTTCAGTAGAGGTTCAAGTTGCTGTCCTTACTTGGGAAATCAACCACCTTAACGAACACATCAAACAACACAAAAAAGACCACGCTACTTACCGTGGATTGATGAAAAAAATCGGTCGCCGTCGTAACTTGCTTGCATACTTGCGTAAAAACGACGTTAACCGTTACCGTGAGTTGATCAACTCTCTAGGACTTCGTCGCTAATCTTGCGTCTAAACCGTTTCTATACTTCGTTGGCTTCGGCTCGATGTACCATTAGTACAATCTTCGCCTCGTCGCCTAGTCTATAAACGGTTTATCCAGCAAGACTGTAGCTCTCTGATTTTCAGAGGGCTTTTTACGTTGTCACCTTACCTCGATATACTCAAGTATAATCTTCGGTTACAGTTCCTAGCACTGTAAGGTAAAATAAACCAGAATGATCTCCCTTCGGGGAGATTTTTTTGTTTCACTGAAATTTTCGTACATTCTTCTCCTCGCCGTCTAGTCTATAAACGTTTTATCCAGCAAGAATCATGATGCTAAGGGCGTAAGAAATCCGTATGAAAATAGGGAAATGACACAGTGTTCGATCAATGCAAGGAGTTTCATCTTTTTCACTAGGATTTTATCCCAATCTCAAATTAGCTCTCTGATTTTCAGAGGGCTTTTTTATTGAGGTTTTATCGGTCACAATTTTGGAGACTACAAAAACCTCAAATGGTATCAGCTAATTACACTATAAAGGTGCGTAGCTACTCGGCTTGAAAAGCCGAGTAGCTGTCTGCAAGCCCCCTCGGAGAGCCCACACTTTACGAAGTAAAGTATAGTATGTTATACTTTACATGGAAGTAGTCACCGAATTCCAGTTAGAAATTACTTTGTAACTACTTTTTGAGGAGGAGTAAAATGCTTTCCTATGTTCGACATTACCCACTAGCGATAGCTAAATTAATGTGTCTGTGCTCTCCTAAAATCTGCTGATTTATTACTGACCAATACAGGAGGTTTTTTATGGGACAGACAATCATATCTGCTATTGGTGTTTATATTTCCACCAGTATCGATTATTTAATTATTTTATTTATTTTATTTGCACAGCTATCACAGAATAAACAAAAATGGCATATTTATGCGGGGCAATATCTAGGCACAGGCTTACTTGTAGGGGCGAGTTTAGTTGCTGCTTATGTCGTTAATTTCGTGCCTGAAGAATGGATGGTTGGATTGCTTGGTTTAATCCCTATCTATTTAGGGATTCGCTTTGCAATTGTTGGAGAAGGTGAGGAAGAAGAGGAAGAAGAGGAAGAAATTATTGAAAGATTAGAACAAAGCAAGGCAAATCAACTGTTTTGGACAGTTACATTGCTGACAATTGCGTCTGGCGGAGATAATTTAGGTATCTATATACCTTATTTTGCTTCATTAGATTGGTCACAGACCCTCGTGGCCTTGCTTGTGTTTGTAATCGGCATAATTATCTTATGCGAGATTAGTCGGGTGTTATCCTCTATTCCCTTAATATTCGAGACAATTGAAAAATACGAGCGAATCATTGTGCCCTTAGTATTCATTCTGCTTGGACTATACATCATGTATGAAAATGGCACGATAGAGACTTTTCTGACCGTGTAGATTTTTTTGTTTCACTAGGATTTTATCCCGAGCTCAAATTGGCTCTCTGATTTTCAGAGGGCTTTTTATGTTGTCACTTTACCTCGATATACTCAAGTATAATCTTCGGTTATGATTATTAGCACTGTAAGACCAACTATATTTATTTTTCTTATCTTGTTCCATTGTTGAAAATATGATATACTTTTCATGAGAATTTTCTAAATTTTTAAGATTCTATCAAAGGAGGTTTGCATGTTTTCCAAATTTTCTGGAAGCCGACAAGACCAGCAATTTGTGTTACTTTTAGTCATTTTGCTAGGTATTTTAGGGATTTCTCTCTTTCTAGCAGTTTCAATGGGATCTGTTGCGATTGATCTAGGAGATACCTATCGGATTATTTTGAGCAGGTTGGGATTTCCTCTTGAGGTAGGAGAGGTTTCCAAGTCCACTCTTGCCATTGTATGGAACATGAGATTCCCTCGAGTATTGTTAGGTCTGATAGCAGGAGCAGGCCTTTCTATGTGTGGTAGCGTGATGCAGTCTACAGTGAACAATCCCATCGCTGAGCCCTATGTCTTAGGCATCTCTGCTGGTGCAACTCTAGGTGCAACCTTGAGCATCATTCTTGGTTTAAAAGTGATGATTAGCCTTGGAGCTTTTCTTGGAGCTATTTTGGCAACAATTGCTGTCCTCATCATTGCCTCTATGCAGGGAAGGATGACAACATCTAGTCTGATCTTATCAGGAACGGTGGTCAATGCTCTCTTTCTAGCTTTTTCCAACTTTATTATCTCAGTTGGCGCTAATGCGGACAGTGTGATGACCATTAAGTTTTGGACCATGGGCTCGCTCGCTGGGACTTCCTGGGCAGACTTGGTCCTGCCAACTATAGTAGTAGGAATAGCCTTTCTATTTTTCTCTACTCAGTATCGTGTTTTCAATGCGATGATGATGGGAGATGAGGCTGCTTTAACTTTGGGGATTCCCTTACGCTTTTATTGGTATCTTTATGTGACCATGGTGGCTGTGCTGACAGCAGTCTTAGTGGCAACCTGTGGGATTATTGGATTTGTCGGTCTGATTACTCCACATTTAGCTCGAGGGTTAGTAGGAACGAATTACAAGAGGCTTTTTCCTGTTGCAACCTTGCTGGGTTCCCTCTTTGTCATCTGGGCAGACGTACTCTCTCGTATCATCATTCCAAACGCAGAGCTTCCTATTGGTATTTTCACAGCCTTAGTAGGTGCTCCCTTCTTTATCTATATTGTTGGAGGTAGGCGAAGGGAGGTGAGGGTCTGATATGGACTTGATTTGTCAGGATATCCATTTTGGACTAGGAGAGAAAAAAATCCTCAAAGGAGTCTCTCTTAAGGTTGAGGGGAATCAATTTCACACGATATTAGGACCAAATGGAAGCGGAAAAACCAGCTTGCTTAAACTCCTCTATCGTCAGGAAAAGGCGGACAAAGGCTTGATAAGCCTAGATGGAAAGCCGCTGGATCATTGGTCACTCAAAGAAACAGCCAAGCAAATGGCAGTTGTGACCCAGTTTAACCAACTGCAGTTTGATTGTACAGTTGAAGAAATCGTCTTGCTGGGAAGAACTCCCCACCTCTCTTTTTTACAGAAGGAAAGGGAAAGGGATTTTACTCTCGTTCAAGATGCCCTCGTTAAGGTGGATATGCTCGAGAAGAAAACTCGTCTCTATTCGTCTCTGTCAGGGGGAGAGAAACAGCGAGTTTTGTTAGCCCGAGCCTTGGCGCAAGAACCGACTCTCTTGCTCCTGGACGAACCAACCAATCACTTGGATATCAAGTATCAGCTAGACTTGTTGGCCATTGTGAAGAATCTCAAGGTCAATGTTCTAGCTGTCTTGCATGATATTCAACTTGCTTGTCGCTATTCGGATTATCTCTATCTGATGAAAGAGGGAGAAATCCTTTACCAAGGGACTCCAAAGGAGACTATCACCCCTGAGTCATTGCAAACTATATACGGAGTTCAAAGTCAGGTGACTTGGACCGAGGATCAGCAAGCTATGATTCACTATTTATAAGAATGAAAAGGAAAACAAGATGAAAAAAACACTCAGTATTTTACTCGTGACAGTAGCTACCTTAACTTTGGCAGCTTGTGGAAATACTACTACAGAAAAAGCTACCACACAATCTAGCACAGAGACAAGTCAAAAGGCTAACGCAGAGACGACTTATCCGTTAACGGTTAAGACCTATGATGCTAAAGGAAATGAAGTCGAACAAGTTTTTGAAAAGGCACCTGAAAAAGTTATCACCAACAATCTTTCAACCACTGAAATCTTATTGGAGTTGGGGTTGAAGGATAAAATTGTTGGCATGCTCAATCCAGACAATGCTGTGACGGACAAATACAAGGACGCGATTGCGACGATTCCTCAAATTGGGGATAAAAAAACAGTCTCACAAGAGACAGTCCTTTCTTATGAGCCAGACGCTGTGATGGGTCGAAACATGATGTTTTCTGAAAAATCCTTGGGGACAGTTAGCACTTGGAATGAAAACAAAATCCCAGTTTATACGCAAAAAGCTTCTCTCTCAACAATTCAGCAAGATTTGGGGAATATTGTAGAAGATGTCAAAAATCTGGGAATGATTTTTAATGTTCAGGACAAGGCTAATGAATACGCAGCCCAATTACAAACTAAAATTGACGCTGTTAAGAAAGCAAATCCAGCAAGTCAAGGTGAAAAGAAAAAGGCTTTGATTATGGTTGCTTATAATGATGAAACCTTCGGTGCCTACAAGTCTGCTTTGCAAGAAAGTTTGCTGAACCAACTTGGTTATACAAACGTTGCTACGGGGACATCAGGCTTGACCTTGGAAAACCTCGTGTCAATGGATCCTGAATTGATTATCTATGTAACCAGCGACCGCAATAAAAAATTGGATGGAAAAGCAGTAGAGTTGATGAAGGCAAATGCTGTTTTGGAAAGCGTTGCTGCTATTAAGAATCAAAAAATCATGACTATCTCTTACGATGAATTGATGGACTATGGTCCAGCAGTGATTGATTCCCTTGAGAAAATCAATGACTTTATCAATAAATAATGAGTTTGATTGGGAAGGAATTCAAGTCAAAATAAGCCTTCCTTCTAACTACGACCCCAATCAAACCTATCCGACTATTTTATTGAATGATGGAAACTTGGATTTCCTATCGTTCCTTTCCGAATCTGTGATTTTAGTGGGCTTGACCTCTAAAAATCGCTTAGACGATTACACTCCCTGGAAGGCATCTGCTCTGAGAGATGGGGCTCCAGATTTTGGAGGTCAGGCCAAGGTCTATCATGATCATTTGTTCGAAGGTCTTTTAGACAAGTTGCAGTCGCTTTATCGCCTGGACGAAACTCGCCTTGCTTATGGAGGCTACTCACTAGGTGGTTTGGCGGCAGTCTACAGTCTTTTCAGCTTTGACAAGGTTTCCTGTGTCTTTTCGATCTGCGGTTCCTTTTGGTATCCTGATTTTGTGACTTACTGCAAGGAAGAAAATGTGAAAAATTTGGACTGTTTGCTGTATTTACAGAACGGTCAAACAGAAGGAATCAATCATAGCAATCGCTTGGCTCAAGCACCAGTCTATGCTGAGCAGATCCATACCAGTCTTCAGAAACGCTATCCGAACGGTCAATTTGTCTTTGATCCTTATGGGCACCATGAACAAGTAGCTGAACGATTTCTAGCTTTTTCTAGCTGGTTGGCTCAAAAATGGAAAATCGAATAAAAGATTTATCCCTTGGCTTTTGCCAAGGGATTGTTGTATTTAACTAAGTTTTTCTCTTTTCTTATCTGGATTCCAGATAAAGCTTGCGATGAAGCTAAAGATGATGGTTAGGATAGCGAGGATAATGGCAAGGATGAGAGCAGGGATGCGGATAAACCACCAGAGTGGGTTTGGTTTTTTATCATTGTGCCATTGTTTCGTTTCTTGGTCCAAACGTTGGAATTCTGCTTGAATGCGATTGGCGACTGTTTCAATGCCTTCATCATTCATTTTCTTGATATCTGAGATATCGATTGGATTTCCAAAGTTCATATCGACACGTTCACGGCTAACTAATCCCTTCAAAGTCATAGGACCTGTGTAGGTAACCGGCATGATACGGACCTTGGCCATTTTGGCAATCAGAGCTACGCCACCCTTGACATCGTTTGAGTGGCGGCTTCCACTTGGAAACATGATGAGAGAGCGGTCACTTTTTTTGAGGACATTGATAGGATATTTGATGGCAGAGGCGCTTGGATTTTCACGGTCGATAGGAAAGGCACCACACATACGAATCCACCAACCAAAGATACGGTTGGTAAAGAGTTCTTTTTTGGCCATAAAGATGAATTGTTTTGGCTTGGTCGCAAAGGCCATGTAAACAGGATCCCACCAGGTGCGGTGAGGTGCAACCAGAATATAATTTTCATCTTGATTAGGAATTTTATTAGTATTATGATAGTGGGCATTGCCATTGATGGACCAGAGGAGCAATACAACCAATCCACGTAAATAAGTATAAAACATGCGATCTCCTTCGATTATTTTCTTGTTATTATTATACCTTATCAAAGGAGGGCTGGCAAACTTTTTCCATTTGTAACAAGTATATTTAGGATGAGATTAGTATTCTATCATAAAAAATGATATGATAGAATTTATGGATAAAAATAAGATTATGGGATTAACCCAAATAGAAGTCAAGGAAAGACAGGCTAAGGGCTTGGTCAATGATTTTACTGCTTCGGCCAGTACCAGCACTTGGCAAATCATCAAACGAAATGTCTTTACCCTTTTTAACGCTTTGAACTTTGTCATTGCTTTGGCATTAGCCTTTGTGCAGGCTTGGAGCAATTTGGTCTTCTTTGCCGTTATCTGCTTTAACGCTTTTTCTGGGATTGTGACCGAGCTGCGGGCCAAACACATGGTGGACAAGCTCAATCTCATGACCAAGGAAAAGGTCAAGACTATTCGTGATGGTCAGGAAGTTGCTCTGAATCCTGAAGAATTGGTGTTAGGAGATGTCATTCGTTTGTCTGCTGGAGAGCAGATTCCCAGTGATGCCTTGGTTTTGGAAGGCTTTGCGGAAGTCAATGAAGCCATGTTAACGGGAGAAAGTGATTTGGTGCAAAAGGAAGTTGACGCCTTGCTTTTGTCTGGAAGTTTCCTAGCCAGTGGCTCAGTTTTAGCTCAAGTTCACCATGTCGGTGCAGACAACTATGCTGCCAAACTCATGCTGGAAGCTAAGACCGTTAAACCAATCAACTCACGTATCATGAAATCGCTGGACAACCTAGCCGGTTTTACTGGGAAGATTATCATTCCCTTTGGTCTGGCTCTCTTGCTAGACGCCTTGATTTTAAAAGGCCTGCCTCTCAAGTCATCTGTTGTAAATTCGTCGACGGCCCTTTTGGGGATGTTACCTAAGGGAATTGCCCTTTTGACCATTACTTCGCTTTTGACTGCGGTGATTAAGTTGGGCTTGAAAAAGGTCTTGGTGCAGGAGATGTACTCTGTTGAGACCTTGGCGCGCGTGGATATGCTCTGTCTGGACAAGACGGGTACCATCACCCAAGGAAAGATGCAGGTAGAGGCTGTTCTTCCGCTGACGACAACTTATGGTGAAGAGACTATTGCCAGCATCCTGACCAGCTACATAGCCCACAGTGAGGATAAAAATCCAACTGCCCAAGCCATTCGCCAGCGTTTCCAAGGCCAAGTAGCCTATCCTATGCTCTCTAATCTTCCCTTCTCAAGCGACCGCAAGTGGGGAGCAATGGAATTGGAAGGTTTGGGAACAGTTTTCTTAGGTGCACCTGAGATGTTGCTGGATTCTGAGGTCCCTGAAGCCAGAGAGGAATTGGAGAGAGGTTCACGTGTCTTGGTTCTAGCTCTCAGTCAGGAAAAATTGGACCATCATAAACCACAGAAACCATCTGATATTCAGGCTCTGGCCTTGCTGGAAATCTTGGACCCTATTCGAGAGGGAGCAGCAGAGACGCTGGACTATCTCCGTTCCCAAGAAGTAGGTCTCAAAATCATTTCTGGTGATAATCCAGTTACGGTATCCAGCATTGCCCAGAAGGCTGGTTTTGCGGACTATGACAGTTATGTAGATTGCTCGAAAATTACGGATGAGGAATTGGTTGCTATGGCTGAGGAGACAGCTATTTTCGGACGTGTTTCCCCTCATCAAAAGAAACTCATCATCCAAACACTGAAAAAAGCGGGGCATACAACGGCTATGACAGGGGACGGGGTTAATGATATTCTGGCCCTTCGTGAGGCGGATTGTTCTATCGTGATGGCTGAGGGAGATCCTGCGACTCGTCAGATTGCCAATCTGGTTCTCTTGAACTCTGATTTTAATGATGTTCCTGAGATTCTCTTTGAAGGTCGTCGTGTGGTCAATAACATTGCCCACATTGCACCGATTTTCTTGATTAAGACGATTTATTCCTTCTTGCTCGCGGTGATTTGTATTGCCAGCGCTCTTCTGGGACGGTCTGAATGGATCTTGATTTTCCCTTTCATTCCAATCCAGATTACCATGATTGACCAGTTCGTGGAAGGTTTCCCACCATTCGTTCTGACTTTTGAGCGAAATATCAAACCTGTTCAGCCAAATTTCCTCAGAAGATCCATGCTTCGTGCTCTCCCAAGTGCCCTTATGGTCGTGTTCAGTGTTCTCTTTGTGAAAATATTTGGAAGTAGCCAAGGTTGGTCTGAGTTAGAAATCTCAACTCTACTCTATTATCTCTTGGGGTCAATTGGTTTCTTATCCGTATTTAGAGCCTGCATGCCATTTACCCTATGGCGTGTCCTCTTGATTGTTTGGTCAGTAGGAGGCTTCCTAGCCACAGCTCTCTTCCCAAGAATTCAAAAACTGCTTGAAATTTCAACCTTAACAGGACAAACATTACCTGTTTATGGTGTCATGATGTTGGTCTTTACCGTGATATTTATCTTAACCAGTCGTTACCAAGCGAAAAAATAAAGAAAGGCTGCAATCTGTGGATTGCGGTCTTTTTAGGTAAAAGATTGCTAGCTGAAATGTGGTATAATAAGAGGTAATAGAGTTTTGGAAAGCGAGAGAAGATGATTTCAAAGAGATTAGAATTAGTGGCCTCCTTTGTGCCACAGGGAGCCATTTTACTAGATGTGGGGAGTGACCATGCTTATTTGCCTATCGACTTGGTCGAAAGAGGACAAATCAAAAGTGCCATTGCAGGTGAAGTTGTGGAGGGACCTTATCAGTCTGCTGTCAAAAATGTTGAGGCTCACGGCCTAAAGGAGAAAATCCAGGTTCGTTTAGCCAATGGCTTGGCAGCCTTTGAAGAGGCAGACCAAGTGTCGGTCATTACCATTGCTGGTATGGGGGGTCGTTTGATTGCTAGGATTTTAGAAGAAGGCTTGGACAAGTTAGCTAATCTAGAGCGTTTGATCCTCCAGCCCAATAATCGTGAAGACGACTTGCGTATCTGGCTACAAGAGAACGGATTTCAGATTGTAGCTGAAAGCATCTTAGAAGAAGCTGGCAAGTTTTACGAGATTTTGGTGGTGGAAGCAGGACAAATGAAGCTATCAACCAGTGATGTTCGCTTTGGACCTTTCTTGTCCAAAGAGGTCAGTCCAGTCTTTGTCCAAAAATGGCAAAAAGAAGCTGTTAAGCTAGAGTTTGCCCTCGGACAAATCCCAGAAAAAAATCTGGAGGAACGTCAAGTTCTAGTAGATAAAATTCAAGCCATCAAGGAGGTGCTCCATGTTAGCAAGTGAAGTGATTAACGCGTATGAAGCCTTTTGCCCTCAGGAATTTTCTATGGAGGGAGACAGTCGTGGCCTGCAAATTGGAACTTTGGACAAGGATATCCAAAGTGTTATGGTTGCTCTGGATATTCGTGAAGAAACGGTGGCTGAAGCTATTGAAAAGGGGGTGAATTTGATTATCGTCAAGCACGCGCCGATTTTCCGTCCCATTAAGGATTTGGTAGCTAGCCGTCCACAAAATCAGATTTACATTGACCTCATCAAGCATGATATCGCAGTCTATGTCAGTCATACCAATATTGACATTGTTGAAAATGGTCTCAATGACTGGTTCTGCCAGATACTAGGAATCGAGGAGACGACTTATCTACAGGAGACAGGTCCTGAACGTGGAATTGGACGTATTGGGAATGTTCCGACTCAGACATTTGGAGAATTGGCTCAACGTGTCAAGCAAGTCTTTGGTCTAGATAGTCTTCGAATGGTGCATTATCAAGAGAGTGATTTGCAGAAGTCTATTTCAAGAGTGGCCATCTGTGGTGGTAGCGGGCAGTCTTTCTATAAGGATGCTTTAGCTAAGGGAGCTGATGTCTATATCACTGGTGACATTTACTACCACACTGCCCAGGATATGCTGTCTGATGGCTTGCTAGCATTGGACCCAGGTCACTATATTGAAGTGCTTTTTGTGGAAAAAATCGCAGCACTCCTTAATCAATGGAAAGAGGAAAAAGGCTGGGAACTAGAGATTTTACCTAGTCAAGCATCGACCAATCCTTTCCACCATATCTAGTTAGAAAGTGAAAACAATGAAAAAAGTTGCCATTATTGGAGCAGGAATTGTGGGAGCAACAGCTGCCTACTACCTCTCGAAAGAAAGTGACCTAGAGGTGACCGTCTTTGACCATGGACAAGGTCAGGCTACCAAGGCCGCAGCAGGAATTATCAGCCCTTGGTTTTCCAAACGCCGCAATAAGGCCTGGTACAAAATGGCGCGCTTGGGAGCTGACTTTTATGTGGATTTATTAGCTGATTTAGAGAAGTCAGGGCAAGGAATCGATTTTTACCAGCGTTCGGGAGTCTTTCTTTTGAAAAAGGATGAGTCCAAGTTGGAAGAACTCTATCAACTGGCTCTTCAGCGCAGGGAAGAATCTCCCTTGATAGGGCAATTAGCCATTCTGGACCCAGCATCAGCTAATGAATTATTCCCTGGCTTACAGGGATTTGACCGCTTGCTCTATGCTTCTGGTGGAGCGAGAGTAGATGGTCAACTCTTAGTGACTCGTTTGCTGGAAGCCAGTCATGTCAAGCTGGTCAAAGAAAAAGTGACTCTGACACCGTTAGCATCAGGTTACCAGATTGGTGAAGAGGTGTTTGATCAGGTTATTTTGGCGACGGGAGCTTGGTTAGGACACATGTTAGAGCCTTTAGGTTATGAAGTAGATGTTCGTCCCCAAAAAGGACAACTCCAAGATTATCAGATGGCCCAAGACATGGAAGCTTACCCTGTGGTTATGCCAGAAGGGGAGTGGGATTTGATTCCTTTTTCTGGTGGGAAATTGTCCTTAGGTGCTACTCATGAAAATGACATGGGATTTGATTTGACGGTAGATGAAACCTTACTCCAACAAATGGAGGAGGCAGCCTTGCCTCACTATCCAGCCTTGGCTAAAGCGACTTCAAGAAGTGAGCGTGTGGGAATCCGTGCCTATACCAGTGATTTCTCTCCTTTCTTTGGGCAGGTGCCAGAATTGGCAGGTGTCTATGCAGCCAGTGGACTAGGTTCATCAGGCCTCACAACTGGTCCTATCATTGGTTACCACCTAGCACAACTGGTACAAAGCAGGGAAATGACCTTAGACCCTCTAAACTACCCAATTGAAAACTATGTCAAACGAGTAAAAAGCGAATAATACTCAATGAAAATCAAAGAGCAAACTAGGAAACTAGCCGCGGGCTGCTCAAAGCACTGCTTTGAGGTTGTGGATAGAACTGACGAAGTCAGTAACCATACCCATGGCAAGGCGAAGCTGACGTTGTTTGAAGAGATTTTCGAAGAGTATAAGCATTTTACTGAAATTTTATCCTACCCCCTAGGATTGTAAATGACATTCCCTATCAAAAATGGTAAAATAAGAAAAAATCTGAGAATCGAGGAAAGAAGATGCAAGAAAAGATGATGCAAGAAAAGATTTTGGTAACGGGTGGAGCAGGTTTTATCGGAACCCACACAGTTATTGAGTTAATCCAAGCAGGTCATCAAGTTGTTGTGGTGGATAACCTTGTTAATAGTAACAGAAAAAGTTTAGAAGTTGTTGAGAGAATTACAGGAGTTGAAGTGCCTTTCTATGAGGCAGATATCCGTGATACAGATACCATCAGAGATATTTTCAAGCAAGAAGAACCAACAGGAGTCATTCACTTTGCTGGTTTGAAGGCTGTTGGCGAATCAACACGTATCCCTCTTGCCTACTATGACAACAATATCGCTGGAACTGTTAGTCTTTTGAAGGTCATGGAAGAAAACAACTGTAAAAACATCATTTTCAGTTCTTCTGCGACAGTTTACGGGGATCCGCACACAGTGCCCATCTTGGAAGATTTCCCACTTTCAGTGACTAATCCATATGGTCGCACTAAGCTTATGCTTGAGGAAATTTTGACCGATATCTACAAGGCAGACTCAGAGTGGAATGTAGTCTTGCTTCGTTACTTCAACCCAATCGGAGCTCATGAAAGTGGAGACCTAGGAGAAAATCCAAATGGTATTCCAAACAATCTTTTGCCATATGTGACTCAAGTAGCCGTTGGAAAACTAGAGCAAGTGCAAGTGTTTGGAGATGATTACGATACCGAAGACGGAACTGGTGTTCGTGACTATATCCACGTTGTCGATTTGGCCAAAGGTCACGTTGCAGCTCTGAAAAAAATCCAAAAAGGTTCAGGCCTAAACGTTTATAACCTTGGAACAGGGAAAGGCTACTCAGTTCTTGAAATTATCCAAAATATGGAAAAAGCAGTGGGACGTCCAATTCCTTACCGCATCGTAGACCGTCGCCCAGGGGATATCGCAGCCTGTTATTCAGATCCTGCAAAAGCCAAAGCAGAACTCGGCTGGGAAGCAGAACTCGACATCACCCAAATGTGTGAAGACGCATGGCGTTGGCAAAGCAAGCATCCAAATGGATTTGAAGACTAAGATGGTGATATCAATCATTGTCCCCTGTTTAAACGAAGAGGAAGTACTTCCTCTTTTTTATCAGGCTTTGGAATCTTTACTTCCAGATTTGGAAACAGAAATCGAGTATGTCTTTGTCGACGATGGCTCAAGTGATGGGACTTTGGAACTCTTAAATACCTATCGGAAGCAAAATCCGGCAGTTCATTATATTTCTTTCTCACGAAATTTTGGCAAAGAAGCAGCTCTGTATGCAGGCTTACAATATGCGACAGGAGATCTGGTGGTGGTAATGGATGCAGACCTCCAGGATCCTCCTAGTATGTTGCTTGAGATGAAAGCCTTACTAGACCAGAATGCAGACTTGGACTGTGTTGGGACACGGAGAACCAGTCGGGAGGGAGAACCCTTCTTTCGTAGTTTCTGTGCTGATATCTTTTACCTCCTTATGCAAAAAATTAGCCCAGTAGCCTTGCCCTCAGGTGTCCGTGATTTTCGCATGATGAGAAGATCCGTAGTGGATGCTATTTTAAGCTTGACCGAGTCCAATCGTTTTTCAAAGGGACTCTTTGCCTGGGTCGGCTTTAAAACCCACTATCTGGACTATCCAAATGTTGAAAGACAGGCTGGCAAGACCAGTTGGAGCTTTAGGCAACTCTTTTTCTACTCCATTGAAGGAATTGTCAATTTTTCAGATTTTCCCTTGATTATAGCCTTTGTGGCAGGTCTCCTATCTTGTTTTATTTCTCTACTAATGACCTTTTTTGTTGTGGTTCGGACCCTCATTTTGGGCAATCCGACATCAGGTTGGACCTCTCTGATGGCAGTCATTCTCTTTCTTGGGGGCATTCAACTCTTGACCATTGGGATTCTCGGCAAGTATATCAGTAAGATTTATCTAGAGACTAAAAAAAGACCACTTTATCTTATCAAAGAAAAAAGTGATCTTCCTGATTTTACAGAAAAAAATAAAGTGAAAAGACTATAATTTTACATGGAAATGTGCTAAACTAGAGGGAGTGGATTATCGCCATTGATTTAGGCTTCCTGGTTTCCAATCAGGGCGCGAGTTGGGCAATTTTTAACAGCCTCTAAGACATCCTGACTAGGAGAAATTTCTTTTTCCAGTTGGTCAGGGTCATCGTAAAAACGCACGATTCCATTATCGTGGTAATCAAATAAATCAGAATAAGTTTGGCAAAGCCCACAGGCGATACATCGTTCAGGTATAAGTGTGATTTTCATATTTATATTGTAATAAGAAAAGTAAAAAAAAACAAGGAGTAAGGTATGGCAAAAGAACCGTGGCAAGAAGATATTTATGAAAATCAAGAGGAAACAAGAACACAACGTCGTAAGAGAGAACAAGGTGGAGGAGTCGTTGCTAACCGTATCTTAACTATCTTAGCAAGTATTTTCTTTGTGATTGTAGTCGTGATGATTATTGTTCTGATCTATCTTTCATCGGGTGGGAGTAATCGCACAGCAGCCTTGAAAGATTTTCACGATTCTGATGCAAGTGTAGTACAGATTTCATCTTCTAGTAGCTCAGAGCAGGCATCTTCTAGTTCAGAGGAGAAGGTAGAAGAGTCATCTAGTAGCTCAGAACATCCAAATGATCCAGAAGGAACTACAAAAGTCTTGGCTGGAGAAGGAGAAGCAGCCATTGCCGCTCGTGCAGGAATCTCTATTGCTCAGTTAGAGGCTTTGAATCCTGGCCATATGGCTACAGGATCTTGGTTTGCTAATCCAGGTGATGTTGTCAAAATCAAATAGGAGTTGATATGAAAACAATTCAAATTGCTATTGACGGTCCTGCTTCAAGTGGTAAGAGTACAGTCGCAAAGATTATTGCCAAGGATTTTGGTTACACCTACCTAGATACAGGTGCTATGTATCGTGCAGCGACCTACATGGCTCTCAGGAACCAATTAGGAGTTGAACAAGTTGAAGAACTCTTATACTTATTGGACCAGCATCCAATCAGTTTTGGGCGCTCAGAAACTGGAGAACAACTTGTCTTTGTAGGAGATGTGGATATTACCCATCCTATTCGTGAAAATGAAGTGACCAATCATGTTTCAGCTATTGCAGCAATTCCTGAAGTACGTGAGAAACTAGTTTCTCTCCAACAAGAGATTGCCCAGCAAGGTGGGATTGTCATGGACGGTCGCGATATTGGAACGGTTGTATTGCCACAAGCAGAATTGAAAATTTTCCTAGTAGCTTCGGTAGATGAAAGAGCAGAGCGCCGTTACAAGGAAAATATTGCCAAGGGAATTGAAACAGACCTTGAAACCCTAAAAGAGGAAATTGCTGCGCGTGACTACAAGGATAGCCATCGTGAGACTTCGCCTCTCAAACAAGCAGAGGACGCTGTCTACCTTGATACAACTGGCTTGAACATTCAAGAAGTAGTTGAAAAAATCAAAGCAGAAGCTGAAAAAAGAATGTAAATGTAGAGAAGCCGATAGATTGATATCGGTTTTTTCTAAATTTGTCAAAATGCTGATTTTAGGGTATAATAGTTGCTGTTCGAGAAATTTTGATTTTCAAAGAATAGTGAATGATGATAAGGAGAAACCATGAACAACTTACCAAATTGCCCAAAATGTAACTCAGAGTATGTCTACGAAGACGGTGCCCTACTGGTTTGCCCAGAGTGTGCTCATGAGTGGAATCCTGCTGAAGTTGCAGATGTAGAAGAGGGCCTTGTTGCTATCGATGCCAACGGAAATAAATTGGCTGACGGTGATACTGTAACCCTCATCAAGGACTTGAAAGTAAAAGGTGCGCCAAAAGATTTGAAACAAGGGACGCGCGTGAAGAATATCCGCATCGTAGAAGGCGACCACAATATCGACTGTAAAATTGATGGTTTTGGTGCCATGAAACTCAAATCAGAGTTTGTGAAGAAAATTTAAGCATGTCAAAACACTATAAACTTGTATTTTATAGCCGTATCTTCTTGTTTCTAGCGGCTTTTACGGGAGTTTATCTTGAAATCGCCAAGCATGGTGGATTTGGGATGTTACTCTATTATACGGTTCTGTCCAACCTTTTAGTCGCGATTTTTACGCTCTATCTCCTAAAGGTTATGAGCCGTTTAGGTGAAGACTGGCAAAAACCAAGTCTTTTGCGCTTAAAAGGTGGGGTCACCATGAGTATCATGATTACCTGTGTGATTTACCATTTCCTATTAGCGCCTATTGCGACTAATTTCTATACCCTAGAAAATTTCCTTTGCCACTATATCGTTCCCCTCTGGTTTTTAGCAGATACCCTCTTTTTTGACAAACAGGGTCAATACAAGATTTGGGATCCAGTTGTGTGGACGATTTTACCCTTGCTTTATATGATTTTTGCTCTTTTTAATGGCTTGGTACTGAAACTTGATGTTCCTAATTCTAAGGTCAGTCCCTTCCCTTACTTCTTTTTGAATGTAAACAAGGGTTGGGATGTCGTGTTCAAGTGGTGTCTGATTATCTTTGTTGCCTATATGGTGGCAGGATTTATCTTCTACTTTATTAAGCAAATCAAGAGAAAGTCATCCTAAGACACAAGGGATTCATTTTCGAGTTTAAGAAGGAGTCTATACACCAAAGAGGCTTCTTCTTTTCTTGCTTGTTTGATAACTATCAAAAGAGACAGAAGATTAAGAGAAAATATAGAAAGAGATTTCATGAAACAATTTTTAGAACGGGCCAGTATTTTGGCTCTCTCCCTCGTTTTGATTACATCCTTTTCCATCTCGAGTGCCCTGCCAGCCATGTTTGACTATTATCAAGGCTATCCTAAGGAACAAATTGAGCTCTTGGCGAGCTTGCCTTCCTTTGGAATCATGATTATGTTACTACTAAATGGTTTCTTAGAAAAAATATTTCCTGAGCGATTACAGATTAGTTTGGGATTGCTGATTTTATCACTAAGCGGAACGGCTCCTTTCTGGTATCAAGCCTACCCCTTTGTCTTTGGAACACGGATTCTTTTTGGTTTGGGTGTTGGAATGATCAATGCTAAGGCCATTTCTATTATCAGTGAACGTTATCAAGGAAAAACGCGGATTCAGATGTTAGGGCTACGCGGTTCTGCAGAGGTCGTTGGGGCTTCTCTCATTACCTTGGCAGTCGGCCAATTGTTGGCCTTTGGTTGGACAGCTACCTTCCTAGCCTATAGTGCTGGATTTTTGGTGCTGACCCTTTATTTACTCTTTGTCCCTTATGGAAAAGAAAAGAAAGAAGTCAAGAAAAAAACGAAGGAAGTAAGTCGTTTAACTCGAGAAATGAAAGGCTTGATTTTTACCCTAGCTATTGAAGCGGCAGTTGTAGTTTGTACCAATACGGCTATTACCATCCGTATTCCAAGCTTGATGGTGGAAAGAGGATTGGGGGATGCCCAGTTATCTAGTTTTGTTCTTAGTGTCATGCAGTTAATCGGGATTGTGGCTGGGGTGAGTTTTTCTTTCTTGATTTCTATCTTTAAGGAAAAGTTGCTCCTCTGGTCTGGTATTACCTTTGGCTTAGGGCAAATTGTGATTGCCTTGTCTCCATCCTTGTGGGTGGTAGTGGCAGGAAGTATTCTGGCTGGTTTTGCCTACAGTGTAGCCTTGACGACGGTCTTTCAACTTGTCTCTGAAAGAATTCCAGCTAAACTTCTCAATCAAGCCACTTCATTTGCTGTATTAGGCTGTAGTTTCGGAGCCTTTACGACCCCATTCGTTCTAAGTGCAATTGGGTTACTAACACAAAATGGAATGTTGGTCTTTACAATTTTGGGAGTTTGGTTGATTGTAACTTCTATCTTTGTCATGTACCTACTTCAAAAGAGAGCTTAGGATTGGTTCCTAAGTTTTTCTTTTTAGGATTTTTGTACCCATACAGTATTTATTTTAGGACCTTGTCTACAGACTAATTTCTTGATAAAATGGAAGTTATGACAAGATATAAAGCAACTATTTCCTATGACGGTTACGCCTTTGCTGGTTTTCAGCGCCAGCCTCATGCGCGTAGTGTTCAGGAAGAAATTGAAAAAACCTTGACGAGACTCAATAAAGGGAAAGCAATCACTGTTCACGGTGCTGGTAGGACTGATAGTGGGGTTCATGCTTTGGGACAGGTGATTCATTTTGACTTGCCCTATCAAATGGATGAGGAAAAACTTCGCTTTGCCTTGGACACCCAGTCCCCTGAAGATATTGATGTGATTTCGATTGAGCTAGTGGCAGATGATTTTCATTGCCGTTATGCCAAGCACAGCAAGACCTATGAGTTTATCGTGGATAGGGGTCGTCCTAAAAATCCCATGCGCCGTCACTATGCCACTCACTTTCCTTATCCACTCGATGTGGAACGCATGCAGATTGCAATCAAAAATCTAGAGGGAACCCATGATTTTACCGGTTTTACAGCCTCTGGGACTAGTGTAGAGGATAAGGTTCGCACCATCACAGAAGCTAGTTTGTCAGTTGATGAGACAGGTCAGTTTTTGACCTTTACCTTTTCAGGAAATGGTTTCTTGTATAAGCAGATTCGCAATATGGTGGGGACACTGCTCAAAATCGGAAATAATCGTATGCCAGTGGAGCAGATTGACCTCATCTTGGAGAAAAAGGACAGGCAACTTGCAGGTCCCACTGCAGCACCAAATGGTTTGTATTTAAAGGAGATTCGTTATGAAGAATAATCGTATTTTAGCACTTTCTGGAAATGATATTTTTAGTGGTGGTGGCCTGTCAGCTGATTTGGCTACCTATACCTTGAACGGCTTGCATGGCTTTGTAGCAGTGACTTGTTTGACAGCCTTGACGGAAAAGGGCTTTGAAGTTTTTCCAACTGACGATAGCATTTTTCAACATGAATTAGATAGCTTGCGTGATGTGGAATTTGCAGGGATTAAGATTGGTCTTCTACCAACTGTCAGTGTAGCTGAGAAGGCATTGGACTTTATCAAGCAACGTCCAGGAGTGCCTGTGGTATTGGATCCTGTCTTGGTCTGCAAGGAAACGCATGATGTAGCTGTAAGTGAGCTCTGTCAAGAATTGATTCGCTTTTTCCCTCATGTCAGTGTGATTACGCCTAATCTTCCTGAAGCAGAATTATTAGCTGGTCAGGAAATTAAAACCTTGGAAGACATGAAAACTGCAGCTCAGAAATTAAATGGCTTAGGAGCGCCAGCAGTCATTATCAAGGGAGGCAATCGTCTTAGTCAGGACAAGGCTATGGATGTCTTTTATGACGGACAGACCTTTACAGTCCTAGAAAATCCAGTTATCCAAGGGCAAAATGCTGGTGCAGGTTGTACCTTTGCCTCCAGCATTGCCAGTCACTTGGTTAAAGGTTATGAACTTTTACCAGCAGTAGAAAGCTCTAAGGCTTTCGTTTACCGTGCCATTGCACAAGCAGATCAGTATGGAGTAAGACAATATGAAGCAAACCAAAACAACTAAAATCGCCCTTGTATCCCTATTAACCGCCCTTTCTGTGGTTCTAGGCTATTTCTTAAAAATTCCAACACCGACAGGCATTCTAACTCTTTTAGATGCGGGTGTCTTCTTCGCAGCCTTTTATTTTGGTAGTCGTGAAGGAGCTGTAGTCGGAGGACTAGCAGGTTTCTTGATTGACCTCTTATCAGGCTACCCTCAATGGATGTTCTTTAGCTTGGTCAACCATGGATTGCAGGGATTTTTCGCAGGATTTAAAGGAAAAACTCAGTGGTTAGGCCTTATCTTAGCAACGATTGCCATGGTAGGGGGTTACGCCTTGGGTTCTACATTGATGAATGGCTGGGCTGCAGCCCTACCAGAAATTCTACCAAATTTCATGCAAAATATTGTAGGGATGATTGTAGGATTTATTCTTAGTCAAAGTATCAAGAAGATTAAGTAAAGAGGCTGAGTTAAAAGTCTTTCAAATAAGAAAAAACGCATAATATCAGGTGTTGAAAGCTTGATACTATGCGTTTTATTGTGGGAAGATTTTAGATGAATATTAATCAAAATAAAGCAAGTCTTTGCTGGTGCTTGTAAAGAGGTCGAAGCCATCCTTGGTAACAACACCGCAGTCTTCGATACGGACACCAACTTTACCAGGGATATAGATACCTGGTTCAACAGAGAAGCACATGCCTTCTTCGATGATCATGTCGTTTCCTTCCATGATAGATGGGAATTCGTGGACATCCATACCGATACCGTGACCGAGACGGTGGTTGAAGTACTCGCCGTAACCAGCTTTTTCGATGACCTCACGAGCAGCACGATCCACTTCATGGGCAGTCACACCTGGTTTGATAAAGTCAAGAGCAGCTTGTTGGGCTTCAAGAGTCAAGTTGTAAATGTCTTTCTTGAATTGGTCAGGTTTGCCGACTGCGACTGTACGAGTCATATCTGACGCATAGCCGTTGACTAGAACACCCAGGTCAAAGAGGAGAAGAGCATCATTTTCAACCTTATTAGCTGCTGGAATACCGTGTGGATTTGCAGCATTATCACCAGTCAAGACCATGGTATCAAAGCTCATTTCATAACCTTCACGCTTCATAGCAAAGTCAATTTGGGCGATGATATCTGTCTCAGTCTTATCAAGAGAAATATTGTCAAAACCAACCTTAACAGCCTTGTCAGCATAGAGACCTGCAACCATCATTTTTTGCACTTCGTCAGCTGATTTGATGAGGCGCATGCGTTGGATACGAGGAGTGAGGTTTTCAAACTCAGCAGTTTCAAAGACTATTTTCAAGCCATGATATTTGGTCAAGATGAGATTGTCAAACTCAACAGCGACACGTTTGAAGTCAAGTTGTGGAAGAGCATGTTTCATTTTTTGCCATGGATTTTCAGAATCCACATAGCCCACAACTGGGAAGGAAACGGTGCTGCTTGCACGCTCAACCTCAAGAGCTGGGACAAAGAGGAGGGGTTCCTGATCTGCTAGGACAAAAAGGAACATTTGGCGTTCATGGGGATCACTGTAAAAGCCAGTGAGGTAATTGATTGTGACGGGGTCAGATACGACAGCGACGTCTAGTTTTTCTGATTCAAGATATGTTACGATTTGTTGTAATTTAGACATATGCTACCTTCTTTCTACCCCTCTATTTTGGCAAAAAAAGTGAGAAAATGCAAGGGAGAAGGGTAAAAGAAAAGACAAAAAGAACTCCGACAAGATAACAGAGTTCTTTGATATAATTTCCTTTTGTTTAAGAAAAGTCAGCCTTGCTTTTCACGTCGCTGTATTCTTCAGCGATTTCTTGGCTGAGAATATCTTCATAGGCAGGGAGTTGGATGTCCTGACCATATTTCTTCTTGAGGGCAGTAGTGACTAGGCGATAAGCTAGATTGGCATTACGAGAGAGGATCGGTCCGTGGAAGTAAGAACCAAAGACATTTTTATAATGAACGCCTTCACCGATTTTTTCTTCGTTATTTCCATTTCCATAGACAACCTGTCCCAGTGGTTTTTGATCATCTGAGAGGAAGGTACGGCCCTGATGATTCTCAAATCCATAGTAGGTTTCATTGAAATCTTCATTATGAATCTTGATGTCACCGATAAAACGGTTATTGGTCTGGTTGAGGGTGTAGTGGCCCATGACCCCTAAACCTTCGATACGTCTCCCAGAAGCCTCAACATAATATTGGCCCAATAGTTGGAAACCACCGCAGATAGCCAGAACTACACCGTTGTTTTGGATGTAGTTGTCAATGCTCTCTTTTTTAGCAGGTAGGTCGTCTGCAATAATACTTTGTTCAAAGTCTTGACCGCCACCGAAAAAGGCGATGTCGTAGTGATTTTCATCAAAGTCATCATGGAGAGAAACGATGTCAACGGTCACATGGGCTCCCAGTTTTTCAGCCACATACTTGAGCATGAGGATGTTTCCATTGTCCCCGTAGGTATTCATGAGGTTCCCATAGAGGTGGGCAATGTTGAGCTGATAGGGGTAATTGCCAGCTTTTGAGGAAAGTGAAGTATAAACCATTAGTTCATCTCCTTTCTAACAATCTGACGACTAGCCAGCAGTTCGCGGAATTCCAGCATAGCAGTATAAGTTGCTAGGATATAGGCATGCTTACAGTCTTGGTTCTCAATGGTTTTAAGAACTTGTTCCAGACTACTTGTTTCAGTGATTTTATCAGCTGGATAGCCTGTTACTCGTAGACGACGTGCGATTTCAGAATGGCGAACACCGCCAGCGTTGATTTCGGGAATGTCCATGTCAGTGATTTGTTCAAAATCAGCATCCCAGATCCAGCTTGTATCAATTCCATCTGCATAGTTGGCATTTAGGAGTACAGATAGGCTAAATGGATAAGGAGCTAGTTTAATCATCTCGATAGCTTGGGTCGCACCGACTGGATTTTTAATCAAGACGAGGGTGCATTCCTTGTCACCGATATGGAAGGTTTCTTGGCGTCCAAAGACTGCACGGCTCTTGTCAAATCCCTGCTTGATGAGTTGTGGATTTGCACCAAGGAAACGGGCGATAGCAACTGCAGCTAGGGCGTTGTAGATATTGTAGAGACCACCGATTTGAATACCGTATTCTTGTCCGTCAATGACAAAGCGAGAGCGATTGTTGGTCAACTCAACTAGTTCTGTCAAGCGATAGTTGAGATCAGGACGTTTGCAGCCACAATTTTCACAGATATAGGCCCCCAAGTTGGCATAGGTATTGTGCTCATATTTGAGGATGCCTTGGCAGTCAGGACAGAGAATTCCTTCTGTATTGTAGTGAGCTTCTCGAGCGGGTCCTTTTTCTAAGTCAAAACCAAAATACTGTACAGGATTTGGAATAGCTGGCTTGTAGAAAAGTGGACTGTCTCCATTAAGGAGAACAGTAGCCGTAGGCACCTTACGAATGGCATCCAAAATCATCTTGTAAGTTGTGTAAATTTCACCATAGCGGTCCATCTGGTCACGGAAGATATTCGTGATGACAAAAAGGCTTGGCTGGATATAGTCACAGATACGAGATAGACTGGCTTCGTCGATTTCTAGGACGGCAATATTTTTCCCAGTTTTAGAAGATTTGGCTGTTAAGAAGGTTGTCGCAATTCCTGTAATCATGTTGGCACCGCTTGGGTTGGTCAGAACTTGACCATAAACCTCTTTTAAAATGCCGACAGTGAGGGCAGTTGTCAGGGTTTTCCCGTTGGTTCCAGTGACCACGACAATCTCGTAGTTCTTAGCTAGATTTTGTAAAATATCTTTATCAAATTGAAGGGCAAGTTTTCCTGGGAGCGTACTTCCACGGCCAAGATGGCTCAAAACGAAGTGGGAAGAACGCCCAGCAAGAAGGCCCAAAGTAGTTTTTAATTTCATGTTTCTATTATATCATAAAAGAGGGAAAAGACAGATTTGATACTCAATGAAAATCAAAGAGCAAACTAGGAAGCTAGTCGTAGGTTGCTCAAAGCACTGCTTTGAGGTTGTAGATAGAACTGACGAAGTCAGTAACATATATACGGCAAGGTGAAGCTGACGTGGTTTGAATTTGATTTTCGAAGAGTATGAGATTTCGCAGAAGTAAAAACAGCCCTCAGAGGGCTGTTCGATACGATTAAATCTCAACTTAAATCGCAAACAAGTCATTCAAGTTCTCAGCCAAGGTTGGGTGAGTGAAGATTTGTTTTGTGAAGTAAGTGTAAGGAATCTTGTTGTCCATAGCAACAGTGATGATGTTGATGATTTCTTGAGAACCTTCTGAGAAGATGCTTGCTCCAAGAATTTCTTTTGTTTCAGTATTAACAACAGCTTTGAAAGCACCGCGAAGGTCTCCGTTTACGTGACCACGAGGCATGGCTGCGACAGGAATTTCCTTAACGGCGTATGGAAGTTTCAAATCAGCTGCTTGGCTTTCAGTCAAACCAACTTGTGAAAGTGCAGGTGTGATAAACATGGTGTTTGGTACATTGAGACGGTCTTCAAGTGTGTAGCTGCCATCTCCAGCAAGGTAGCTGTAAACAACACGGAAGTCATCAAGTGAAATGTAGGTAAATTGAAGGCCACCGTTGACATCTCCAACTGCAAAGACACCAGGAACGTTTGTTTGACAATGTTTATCTACTTTAATAGCACCACGTTCAGTTAGTTCAATATCTGTATTTTCAAGTTGAAGTGGTTCTACATTTGGTTTGCGTCCAGTTGCGTAAAGAAGGGCGTCGAAACGGTAAGTTTCATTTTCAGTTACGACAAGCACTTGGTCACCGTCGTTTTTGATTTCAGTAGTACGAATGTTTTGAAGCAATTCAATACCGTCTTCTTCCATGTATTGTTTAGCAAGAGCAGCGATTGAAGGTTCTGCACGAGGAAGGAAAGTATCCAAGGCATCTAGAACTGTAACCTTGCTTCCAAGTTTGTTGTAAAGACCAGCAAATTCAAGACCGATATTTCCGCCACCAAGGACTCCAAGTTTTTCAGGCAATTTGTCCAAGTTTTGGATACCTGTTGAGTCAAAGACGTTTTTGCTTGTAGCAAGTCCAGGGATTGGCAAGACGTTTGAAACAGCACCAGTGTTGATGACGATTGTTTCAGCAGTCAGTTCTTTCTTTTCATCACCAGCTTGGATTTCGATGACTTTATTTGAAAGGAAGTGAGCTTCCGCATCAAAGATATCCACGCCTGTACCAGCAACAGTCGCATAGTTTTTACCGTTGAGGCGACCAGTGATAGTGTTTTTGGTAGCAATCACTTCTTCAAAAGACAAGTCCTTCTCAGCAGCAACTAGCAAAGTCTTAGTTGGGATACAACCGATGTTGATACAAGTTCCGCCGTACATGGCTTTGCTACGTTCAATGAGGGCAACTTTTTTGCCAGCTGAAGCCAATTTACCTGCTAGTGTTTTACCAGCTTTACCAAATCCGATAACGATTAAATCATAAGTTAACATTTATCTTCCTCCTATTCGATTTTCATTCTAGCACAAGAAAAAAACTTTTGCACAATTCTGCTACGCTTTAAAAAAGTTTATGAAATAGTGGAAATTTCAGCCTCATTTTCTCAGAAAAATCGTTTACATGACTTTATCGACGGATTTAACTATCTTTTGCTTCTCTCTTGTGTTATACTAGATAGGTTGCAAAGAAAACAGTACTTTTCTTTTGTGGAAAAGAAGCAACACGATTTTATATCCAGTATATGAAAATACGTCATAAAAAGAAAAGTATAAACTAAGCCCTATAGGGTGGCTTCGCACCACCTTTAGAAAGAAGAATAACGTGAAATTTAATGAATTAAACTTGTCTGCTGATTTGCTAGCAGAGATTGAAAAAGCTGGTTTTGTAGAAACCAGTCCTATCCAAGAACAAACTATTCCCTTGGCCCTAGAAGGCAAGGATGTGATCGGTCAAGCTCAGACTGGTACAGGAAAAACTGCAGCCTTTGGCTTGCCAACTCTTGAAAAAATCCGTACAGAAGAAGCGACCATCCAAGCCTTAGTTATCGCTCCAACTCGTGAACTAGCTGTCCAAAGTCAAGAAGAACTCTTCCGTTTTGGTCGTAGTAAGGGAGTCAAAGTCCGCTCAGTATATGGCGGATCAAGCATTGAAAAACAAATTAAGGCTCTTAAATCTGGTGCTCATATTGTAGTAGGAACACCAGGTCGCCTCTTGGACTTGATTAAACGCAAGGCCTTGAAATTACAAGATATTGAAACTCTTATCCTTGACGAAGCGGATGAAATGCTCAACATGGGCTTCCTTGAGGATATTGAAGCGATTATCTCTCGTGTACCTGAGAACCGTCAGACATTGCTCTTTTCAGCGACTATGCCTGAAGCCATCAAACGTATCGGTGTTCAGTTTATGAAAGAACCTGAGCATGTGAAAATTGCTGCCAAGGAATTGACAACAGAATTGGTTGACCAATATTATATCCGAGTCAAAGAACAAGAAAAATTTGACACCATGACTCGTCTCATGGATGTGGAACAACCAGAGCTTGCTATCGTATTTGGTCGTACAAAACGCCGTGTGGATGAATTGACTCGTGGTCTGAAAATCCGTGGCTTCCGTGCAGAAGGAATTCATGGAGACCTAGACCAAAACAAACGTCTTCGTGTCCTTCGTGACTTTAAAAACGGTAATCTTGATGTTTTGGTTGCGACAGATGTTGCAGCGCGTGGTTTGGATATTTCAGGTGTGACCCATGTCTATAACTATGATATTCCACAAGATCCTGAAAGTTATGTTCACCGTATCGGACGTACTGGTCGTGCTGGTAAGTCAGGTCAATCGATTACTTTCGTATCACCAAATGAAATGGGCTACCTCCAAATCATTGAGAACTTGACCAAGAAACGCATGAAAGGTCTCAAGCCTGCAAGTGCAGAAGAAGCCTTCCAAGCTAAAAAACAGGTAGCTCTCAAGAAAATCGAACGTGATTTTGCAGATGAAACCATTCGTGCTAACTTTGAGAAATTTGGCAAGGATGCTCGTAAACTAGCTGCTGAATTTACTCCAGAAGAATTGGCAATGTATATCTTGAGTCTAACAGTTCAAGATCCAGATAGCCTTCCTGAAGTGGAGATTGCACGTGAAAAACCACTACCGTTTAAACCGTCAGGTAATGGCTTCGGTGGTAAAGCTAAGGGAGGTCGTCGTGGAGATGACCGTCGTGATAATCGCCGAGGAGACAACCGTCGTGGTGGTCGTCGTGATGAGTTCAAAAAAGGAAGTCGTAGCAACGATCGTTTTGATAAAGAAAAACGTTACCGTAAGGATAATAAAAAACCACGCAATACTTCAAGCGAAAAGAAAACAGGCTTTGTGATTCGTAACAAGGGCGATAAATAAGAAAAAGCGGTTCAAAATGAATCGCTTTTTTATATAAGGAGACCGAATGGAAAAAGAAAGATAAACAAAATAGATATATTATCTTCTTGTAATATTATAATACACAAAAATAGGGAGTTTGTCAATAGAAAAGAAGCAATTTAATTAAAAATATTCTTGTTTTTTCAAATTGCAATTAAATAAGCAATTTTCAGATAATAATTGAAAATTCAAGCTGTTTATGTTATAATGATAGCGATTAAATTCGAGGTGAAAAATGGCACATTTATTAGAAAAAACTAGAAAAATTACTTCTATCCTGAAGCGCTCAGAGGAGCAGTTGCAGGAAGAACTTCCCTACAATGCGATTACCCGTCAATTGGCAGATATTATTGACTGTAACGCCTGTATCGTCAATAGCAAGGGACGTCTCCTTGGTTATTTTATGCGTTACAAAACCAATACAGATCGTGTAGAGCAATTCTTCCAAACTAAAATTTTCCCAGATGAGTACATTCAAGGTGCGAACATGATCTACGATACAGAAGCCAATCTGACGGTTGATCATGATTTAAGTATTTTCCCTGTGGAGAGTCGTGCAGACTTTCCAGATGGTTTGACGACTATTGCACCGATTCATGTATCAGGGATTCGCCTTGGTTCTTTGATTATTTGGCGCAATGATAAAAAATTCGAAGACGAGGATTTGATCCTTGTTGAGATTGCGAGTACCGTTGTTGGAATTCAACTCCTTAACTTCCAGCGTGAAGAAGATGAGAAAAATATCCGTCGCCGTACTGCTGTTACCATGGCAGTTAACACCCTTTCTTATTCAGAACTCCGTGCTGTTTCAGCAATTTTAGGGGAATTAAATGGAAATGAAGGCCAGTTAACTGCGTCTGTGATTGCAGACCGTATCGGAATCACCCGCTCTGTGATTGTCAATGCTCTTCGTAAACTTGAGTCTGCAGGGATTATTGAAAGTCGCTCGCTTGGAATGAAGGGAACCTATCTTAAGGTCTTGATTTCAGATATTTTTGAAGAAGTGAAGAAAAGAGATTACTAATGACTAAGGCTTTAATTTCGATTGATTATACAGAAGATTTTGTTGCTGATAGTGGAAAATTGACAGCAGGCGCTCCAGCTCAGGCTATTGCGGAAGCTATTAGTAAGGTGACTCGACTAGCTTTTGAACGCGGAGATTATATCTTCTTTACCATTGATGCTCACGAAGAAAATGATTGTTTCCATCCAGAAAGCAAGTTATTTCCTCCTCACAATTTGATTGGGACTAGTGGACGAAATTTATATGGAGATTTGGGGACCTTTTATCAAGAGCATGGTTCAGACAGTCGTGTCTTTTGGATGGATAAACGCCATTACTCAGCTTTTTCAGGGACTGACCTGGATATCCGTTTGAGAGAGCGTCGAATTTCTACAGTTATCTTAACAGGAGTCTTGACGGATATCTGTGTCCTGCATACAGCTATAGATGCCTATAATCTAGGATATGATATCGAGATTGTTAAACCTGCTGTTGCTTCCATATGGCCTGAAAATCATCAATTTGCCCTAGGTCATTTCAAAAATACACTTGGAGCCAAGTTAGTAGATGAAAATTTAAATGAAATTTCTGAGTAATTTGGTTGATTGAAATGAAAAATTTTGAAAAAAAGTGTTGACAAGCATCCTAAAAGTTGATATACTAGTAAAGTAATCGACGCGGGGATGGCGGAATTGGCAGACGCGCAGGACTAAGGATCCTGTGACCGCTTTAGGTTGTGAGGGTTCAAGTCCCTCTCTCCGCATAGGATAAGAGTTAGCTTAGGCTAGCTCTTTTTTTATCGAATTCAAGTAGAGCAAAAAATTTTTGCTCTTTTTTTGTATTTCATAAACATTTCATATTTGGATTTTATAATAGTCTTACAAATATGGAGGTGACAAATGAATCCAATCCAAAGAGCTTGGGCCTATGTCAGCAGAAAACGACTGAGAAGTTTTATTTTATTTCTGATTTTATTGGTCCTCTTAGCAGGAATTTCAGCCTGTTTGACGCTGATGAAATCCAACAAAACAGTGGAAACCAATCTTTACAAATCACTCAATACATCTTTTTCTATTAAGAAGATAGAAAATAGTCAGACCTTCAAGTTATCGGACCTAGCATCAGTTAGCAAGATTAAGGGGTTGGAAAATATCTCTCCTGAACTCGAGACGGTCGCAAAGTTAAAAGACAAGGAAGCGGTGAGTGGAGAGCAGAGCGTGGAGCGTGATGATTTATCAGCTGCGGACAAGAACTTGGTTAGCTTAACAGCTCTTGAGGATTCATCTAAGGATGTGACCTTTACCAGCTCGGCTTTCAACTTAAAAGAAGGCCGACACCTTCAAAAAGGAGATTCCAAGAAAATCTTGATCCACGAAGAGTTGGCTAAGAAGAACGTTCTTTCGCTTCACGACAAGATTGGTTTGGATGCTGGACAGTCAGAATCTGGCAAAGGGCAAACAGTGGAGTTTGAGATTGTAGGAATCTTTTCTGGTAAAAAACAGGAGAAATTCACAGGTTTGTCTTCTGATTTCAGTGAAAACCAGGTCTTTACAGATTATGAGAGTAGCCAAAGCCTTTTGGGTAATAGTGAACCTCAAGTCAGTGCAGCTCGCTTCTATGTAGAAAATCCTAAGGAAATGGACGGACTCTTGAAGCAGGTGGAAAACTTGACCTTGGAAAGTCAAGGATACCAAGTCGAGAAGGAAAACAAGGCCTTTGAACAAATCAAGGATTCAGTTGCAACCTTCCAAACCTTTCTGACCATTTTCCTTTATGGGATTATGATAGCAGGAGCAGGAGCCTTAATTCTTGTTTTGTCTCTATGGTTGAGAGAAAGAGTCTACGAAGTGGGAATTTTACTTGCACTTGGAAAAGGCAAGGGCTCGATTTTCCTACAGTTCTGTTTAGAGGTTGTTTTGGTGTCTCTCGGTGCTTTACTTCCAGCATTTGTTGCAGGAAACGCAATCACATCTTACCTACTCCAAACATTATTAGCAAGTGGAGATCAGACAGCCTTACAAGACACACTAGCCAAAGCAAGCGGTTTATCAGCCAGCATCCTATCTTTTGCAGAATCCTATGTCTTTCTGTTGTTGATTAGTTGCTTATCTGTAGCCCTTTGTTTCCTGTTCTTATTTAGAAAATCACCGAAAGAAATTTTATCATCTATTAGTTAAGAAGGAGAAATCATGACTTTATTACAATTGCAAGATGTTACCTACCGTTATAAGAACACTGCTGAGGCAGTTTTATATCAGATCAATTATAATTTTGAACCCGGGAAATTTTACAGTATTATTGGGGAGTCAGGAGCAGGAAAATCCACTCTCTTGTCCCTGCTTGCTGGTCTAGATAGTCCTGTTGAAGGTTCTATCCTTTTCCAAGGAGAGGACATTCGTAAGAAGGGCTATTCTTACCATCGCATGCACCATATTTCCCTGGTCTTTCAAAATTATAATTTGATAGATTATCTTTCTCCACTGGAAAATATCCGCTTGGTCAATAAAAAGGCAAGCAAGGATACGCTGCTTGAGCTTGGTTTAGATGAAAGTCAGATCAAGCGGAATGTTCTCCAGTTATCAGGTGGTCAACAACAACGTGTTGCCATTGCTCGCAGTTTGGTCTCAGAAGCTCCAGTTATTCTAGCCGATGAGCCAACAGGAAATCTGGACCCTAAGACTGCTGGAGATATTGTCGAACTGCTCAAATCACTTGCCCAGAAAACAGGTAAATGTGTCATTGTCGTAACCCACAGTAAAGAAGTGGCACAAGCGTCAGATATTACACTTGAGTTGAAGGATAAGAAACTGACTGAAACTCGCAATACTAGTAAATAATTTAAGCTTGTTTTGATAGGATTATAAAACAAAATCTAGAAAGGGAACCTATGTTACACAACGCATTTGCCTATGTTACAAGGAAGTTTTTCAAATCGATTGTCATCTTCCTGATTATTCTCCTCATGGCTAGCTTGAGTTTGGTCGGCTTGTCCATCAAGGGAGCTACTGCCAAGGCTTCTCAGGAGACATTTAAAAATATCACCAACAGCTTCTCCATGCAAATCAATCGTCGCGTTAATCAAGGAACGCCACGTGGTGCTGGGAATATCAAGGGTGAGGATATCAAAAAAATCACCGAAAACAAGGCCATCGAGTCTTATGTTAAACGCATCAACGCTATTGGGGATTTGACTGGCTATGAACTCATCGAAACGCCAGATACCAAGAAAAATCTGACACCTGACCGTGCCAAACATTTTGGAAGTAGCTTGATGATTACAGGTGTCAATGACTCCTCTAAAGAAGACAAGTTTGTCTCTGGTTCTTATAAGTTGGTCGAAGGTGAGCACATAACCAACGACGACAAGGACAAGATCCTCCTGCACAAGGACTTGGCAGCCAAACACGGCTGGAAAGTAGGGGATAAGGTTAAACTGGACTCCAATGTCTACGACGCAGACAATGAAAAAGGTGCTAAGGAAACAGTTGAAGTGACAATCAAGGGACTCTTTGATGGTCACAATAAGTCGGCAGTAACCTATTCACAAGAACTATACGAAAATACAGCTATTACAGACATTCACACTGCTGCAAAACTTTATGGATACACAGAAGACACAGCCATTTATGGGGACGCAACCTTCTTTGTAACAGCGGACAAGAACTTGGATGATGTTATGAAAGAGTTGAATGGTATCAGCGGTATCAACTGGAAGAACTATACACTCGTTAAGAGCTCCTCTAACTACCCAGCTCTTGAGCAATCCATCTCTGGTATGTACAAGATGGCCAACCTCCTCTTCTGGGGTAGCTTGAGCTTCTCAGTCCTTCTTCTTGCTCTCTTGCTCAGCCTTTGGATCAACGCCCGTCGCAAGGAGGTGGGAATCCTCCTCTCTATCGGTCTCAAGCAGGCAAGTATCTTGGGGCAATTTATCACCGAATCCATCTTGATTGCCATCCCTGCTCTTGTTTCTGCTTACTTCCTAGCCAACTACACAGCACGTGCAATCGGAAACACTGTTCTTGCCAATGTAACTTCTGGTGTTGCTAAGCAGGCTAGCAAGGCTGCTCAAGCCTCTAACCTTGGTGGTGGTGCAGAAGTAGATGGCTTTAGTAAGACTTTGTCGAGTCTAGACATTTCTATTCAGACATCAGACTTTATTATCGTCTTTGTTCTTGCATTGGTTCTAGTAGTTCTCGTTATGGCACTTGCTTCAAGCAATCTCCTTAGAAAACAACCAAAAGAGCTCTTGCTGGATGGCGAATAAGTTTGAAAAAATGATTCTGGAAATAGAGAAAGCATCTTGTTTTTCTATTCAAGAATGGTGGATAGAGAATGGCTATTTAACAATACAAAATAGAGCTGAAAGCAGTGGTGAAAATCATTGCTTTCAGTTGCTTTCCTTGTACTTTAGTACTTAAATATGATATACTAAAGTTATGGAATTTATTAGAAAGGGGTTTCACAACTTATATATGGAATTGTGCATAAAAATCTATAGAAATCTTATCTTGAAAATAGATAGATAAATCTGTAGAAGCCTATCCATATCGCAAACATAGGCTAGTAGACCTAGGCAGGGTATACTTTGGAAAATATAGAATAGTGAGGAAAAATAAACATTATGAGACAAACAAATGTTAGAGGGACATTATCCCTACGTGGCTTTAGAAAATTGAGAACCGGTGCAATTGTTGCGACAGGTGTGATTTTATTGGGGTTGGGCTTTTTAGCTCCAACTGTTTCAGCTAATGAACAAGATGGTGTCTGGGTAGCTAGAACAGTTGCAGAAGTAAAAGCTGATATTCAAAATATAGACAATTTATCACACTACACAATTAAGTGGGGAGATACACTGAGTGCTATTAGTGGGGCAACGGGGCTATCTGTTGATAGTTTGGTTGAGATAAATCGTATTGCAAATAGAGATTTGATTTTTGCTAATAATAAATTGTATTTTAGCGAAGAGGCTTTTCTAAAAGATGGAAATACAGAAGTAAAAAGACAGCGAGTGTCGATTGATAATTCTGGTAGCTGTCAAAGTTATGAAGTTGAAACAAAGATAGATACTGTAACTGGAGAGCAAAGGACTACTGTTAAACAAACGACACCAGTAGTTGTGGAAACACCAGCAGCAGTAGCAGCACCGAAATCAGAAACCTCAGTCTCAGTTGCGCCAAAAGCCGAAACAAAAGCCGAAACTTCAAATCCATCATCAGGTGTAAGAAGTGAGGGTCATTCAGGAGTCTCAACTCCAGTAACAGACAATTCCCCTTCAGATACAGGAACTACAAATCAACCTGTAGTTTCAAATCCAAGTTCAGAAGCGCCAGCGCCAAAAGCAGAGGAACCAGTGGTAACAACGCCGAAGGCAGACGAACCAGCAGGAACTGAACCAAAAACGGACGAACCAGCAGGAACAACACCGAAGGCGGAAGAGCCAGTAGTGACTGATCCAAAAGCGGACGAACCAGCGACACCGGCGCCAAAAGTTGAAGAACCAGTAGCAGGAACAACACCAAAATCAGACGAGCCAGCAGCAGGAACAACGCCAAAAGCAGAAGAACCAGCGACTCCAGCACCAAAAGTAGAAGAACCAGTGGCAACAACTCCAAAAGAGGACGAACCAGCAGGAACTGAACCAAAAACGGACGAACCAGTGACTCCAGCGCCAAAAGTAGAGGAGCCAGCGGCAACAACGCCGAAAGTGGAAGAACCAGCAGCGACTGATTCAAAAGCGGACGAACCAGCGACACCGGCGCCAAAAGTAGAAGAACCAGCAGCGCCAGGAGCAACAGAAACCCCAACTCCAGCGCAACCTGTGGAAGATCAACCAGCAGCGCCAGGAGCAACAGAAACCCCAACTCCAGCGCAACCTGTGGAAGACCAACCAGCAGCGCCAGGAGCAACAGAAACCCCAACTCCAGCGCAACCTGTGGAAGATCAACCAGCAGCGCCAGGAGCA
>NZ_CAMHZD010000011.1 GCF_946190065.1 Streptococcus mitis | reverse complement strand
TATCAAAAAAGAAAGGACTAAATCTGTCCTTTCTAGAGCTTAGCTTTTCTTCAACCCACTACAGTTGACAAAGAGCCACTAATAAAGGCAAATAAAGAGGTCGGGAACTTTTTCCCGGCCTCGCTTTTTATGCAATATCAAATTTTAACTGGCCTGCTTTAACACCAATCTTAAGTGTGCTGCCTGCCACCAAATCTCCCTTAAGAAGAAGTTCTGCCAACTTGTCTTCCACTTCTGTTTGCAAGGTTCTGCGAAGTGGACGAGCTCCCATCTCTGGGTCGTATCCTTGATTTGCCAACAATTTCAGTGCGGAAGTTTGTAATTTCAAGTCAATGCCTTTTTCAGCCAAACTTGCAACTAAAGGTTTGACCATAATCTTCACCACTTCCTGCATATGGTCGCTAGACAGACTATGGAAGACCACCTTTTCATCAATACGATTGATGAATTCCGGTCTATAAGCCTTTTTCAACTCTTCAAACATGCGTTTTTCCATATTTTCCTGATCAAAACGAATATCCTTAGCCCCAAATCCGACAGTCTTGTCATCCCGAAGGGCTGTCGCACCAAGATTTGACGTCATGATAATAATGGTATTTGAAAAGTCAACCTTGCGACCCTTGCTATCGGTCAAGACACCATCATCCAAGACCTGCAAGAGGACATTAAAGATGTCTGGGTGGGCTTTTTCTACCTCATCAAAGAGGAGAACAGAGTATGGTTTGTTGCGAACCTTCTCGGTCAACTCCCCACCTTCTTCATAACCCACATAGCCCGGAGGAGCTCCGTTGAGACGACTGGCTGCGAATTTCTCCATATACTCACTCATGTCAAAGCGGATAAGGGCTGATTCGTCATCAAAAAGAACTTCTGCCAGAGCCTTGGCCAATTCGGTCTTACCGACACCTGTAGGCCCTAGGAACATAAAGGAACCAATCGGACGCTTATGACTGCGAATCCCTGACTGGTTGCGGCGAATGGCACGGCTAATACTTGAAACAGCTTGATCTTGACCGATGACACGTTTGTGCAGTTCAGCTTCCAAGTTTAAGTATTTCTTAGCATCAGTCTGAGTCAGTTTTTGAACGGGGATACCTGACAAGCGACTCAAGGTGGTCAAAATATCAGACTCTGTCACCAAGTCTTTATAGACAGGCACTTCCTCTTCTTTTGCGATTAGCTGGGCTGCCTGTTTCCACTTGCCATCCATCAAGGCCTTGTCAGCTGGACTCAAACCTGAATCGTCTGCTTTTATATGCTTTGCCTTATTTTGCACTGTTGCTGCTGCCTCATCCAAAAGATCGATAGCAGAGTCTGGCAAGTGACGACTAGTCAAGTAACGATGCGCCATCTTAACCGCTGTTTCAACCGCTTCATCTGTGATTTGCACACGGTGATGTTTCTCATAAGTCACCTTCAAACCTTGCAAAATGGCCATACTGTCGGCCACACTTGGCTCTTCAATCGTTACTTTGGCGAAACGACGAGAAAGGGCTGCGTCTTTTTCAATGTGTTTTTGGTACTCTTCCTGAGTGGTGGCACCAACCGTTCTCAAAGTTCCACGCGCCAAGGCTGGCTTCAAGATATTGGCCGCATCCAGAGTTGAGTCAATTCCACTACCAGAACCCATGATGGTATGAAGTTCATCGATAAAGAGGATGACTTGGCCATCTTCTTCAATATCCTTGATGATATTATTCATGCGTTCTTCAAAGTCACCACGGAAACGTGTCCCTGCAACGACATTCATCAAATCAAGCTCTAACACGCGCATCTTAGCCATTTCCGCAGGCACATCACCACTAGCAATACGCTGGGCAAGACCAAGCGCCAGAGCTGTTTTCCCGACACCAGCATCCCCAACCAAGACAGGATTATTCTTTGTCTTCCGACTCAAGATTTGAATCATACGCGAGATTTCCTTGTCCCGACCGATGACTGGTTCTAACTTGCCAGAACGCGCTTGCTCTGTCAAATCATGCGTATAGTCCTCGAGACCTCCGCTCGGAGTCTGCGGCATGCCCATCATATTGGCCATAGAATTTTGCTTGTCAGCTACTGTACGATGGCGTTGGCGTAGAGCCTTGAGGTCTTCACGAGTCCAGCCTGCACGTTCTTCTAGATTTCGACGTAGGGCAACAATCTTGACCTGATCTTTCTTGTCTTCATAAGAAAAACCAGCCCTTTCCAAGATACGAGTCGCCAAGGCATTGCCATCATGCAAAATCGCATAAAGGAGGTGCTCTGTCCCTAGCATCTTAGCATGGACCACTGACGCTACATACTCTGCTTCATCAAAGAGAACCTGCAAACGATGGGAGAACGGCAATTCCGTATAGGTTTCATCCTGGCTATAGTCCGTTTCAGTCAGTTCCAAAGCGACTTCTTCTAAACGATCTATCTCATATGGATAATCATTTAAAGTCGCCCCTGCCACACTATAACTGTGATTGGACATGGCAATCAACAAGTGCCAAGACTCTAGATAACGAGCTCCAAAATGGCTAGCCACCATGTAGGCACTTTCGATACATTCATTCAATGCTTTTGAATAGTTCATCTTACTTCCCTTTTCTATCTACCTCTTGTATGACCTGTCGTAGCATATTTGCACGAACAACTGGAGCTTCTTCTCCTAGAACGCGATCTAAAGCTACTGCCACCAGCAAATTCATCTCCTGCTTGGTCATCAATTCCTGCTCAATCAAAAGCTGTAGAATATCCTCATAAATTTCTTGACTGACCCGCTCACCAATCGAGTAAAGCAGCTCCCTGAGCATTTCATGATGGCTAGAAAACTCAATCCGTCCTATACGAATGTAGCCTCCGCCACCACGCTTACTTTCAACCAAGTAGCCTCTACTTTCCGTAAAGCGTGTCTTGATCACATAGTTAATCTGACTGGGAACAACCTGAAAAGTATCTGCCAACTGACTCCGTTGCAACTCCACAATTCCAGATTGATCTAAAATCGCCTTGATGTAGGCCTCAATATGATCCGATGTATTTTTAAATCTCATTACAAACCCACCTCTCTTCTTAAACCTTGACTATCTTTGACTATACTATCATTTAACACTCTATAAGTCAAATTTTTAGAGCTCAGCCCTTGAAAATACTGACTTTCTTTAAAAACATTTAGGCATTAAATCGCCTTAGTTTTTCTTGAAAGTTCCTAAAAAAGTCCACAAAAAGAGCCCTAAAAAGGGCGTAATATTGACGAGTTCAGCAGGCAAGAACTAGCACCTTTGAAGGTGCTTTTTTATTCATCTAATCAATTATCAATAATAATGTTACAATAACTATAATATAAACAATAACTTTCTGAAAGGATTAACATGGATAAGATAGAAATGATTTCTTTTTCAATCCTACTTGATGAAGTTGCTGAAGTAAGGCAACTGCTTGAAAATATTGTAAGTTTGGATAAGACAGTTTATTCAGAACTATCAATAGGTATCCTTCCTTTTGTATCATCTCTCTGTGATGGAATACTAAAGTTTTTACCTAGAAATGTTCATAGTGATTTTCCAAATATTGGAGAACAGGAATTTCAAAAAATAATATCTAGTGTCCGAGTGAGTTATAAGCAATACTCTGATAAAAAATATAGCAAGGCTAACAAACTGATACTTGAAATAGAGAGACGCTTTTATTCACAAATGGTAGAAAATTACAATTTATTTCAAAAACTCGTAATCAATATTTTTGGACAACATGATTTAGGGGTATATTACTTCAACGAAATTCCATACGCTAACACTAACCAATATCATATTTACCTAGAAAGTATTTTATCGAAAACTGATAAAAAGGATATTTCCTATTTTGATAAAAGAGCTACTGATTTATTTTTTGAATTTAGCAAAGCTTTAGGAACTTTAATTAATTCAGTAAATCAAAAAACTATTAAGAAGCCTACAATCCAGGATATTAAAATTGAAAACTTTGAACAACGTGATTTTTTCTTATTTGAATCTAAAAGAAGGAATTTTTTAACAGGAGTTCTGCCTACGGGCACTCAGTTATTCTTATTTAACATATTATGCCAGAATAATTTTGTAGTACATATTATGCCAAGTGTCTTAAAATCAAAAAATTACTTTTTTACACGCTCGCTAAGCCAATGCTATTTAGTTAGTATTACAGCCTTACGCTTGATTCTTAATAAGGAAAGCTCTTTATTTCCTGATTTCCAACGGGAGGAAGTTGTTGATATCCTTGATCGCAAAGAAAAAGTTTTTAACTTCCGACAAGATTTTAGAAATAATATATTTCATTATAAAATTTCAAATGTCCCATTACAAATATTTACCAATCCCCCGAAATTCTTTGAAGAACTGATTGAATTTCATTCCTCAAAAAATTTTAAAGAGTATCAAAAACTATTATTGGAAGAAATCTTAAAAATAAATGACATAATCAATTCATTTATCAGACATAATCAATTCATTTATCAATTGAAAATTAGGTCTTATTTCAGAAAAATAGTTTCATCTCAATTCTATTTTAGAAAAACTAATACTTTTTTCTAAAAACAATAAGTTTTTACCCCCTTTTTCTCTGAACATCTCCGACTTGGAAAAAGTTCCCTTCACCGGTACCCTACTGGGAAGAAAGATTTTTTAAAAGGTGGGGGGAGTCAATATCCTTTCAATTCCACAAATCTTTTAGCGATTACCTTTCTACGGCTATTTATGTAACGAGTAGTTTTATTTAGTTTCTCTGCCACGTCTTCCCAAGTCGCACCAGCTTCTAAATATCTCATTTTAAAAATTACTAGATCACTTTCAATTAAGTTTTCCATCAAGGTATCTACAACTAGTTTGAAACCTTCTAAATATCTTAGTGTTTGGTCTTCTTCAATTCTAATGATTGTCGCTTCAGTAGGACTAGATACTATCTTGCCTTTCCCACCAGTATAATCTTCAGCGCTATGTTTCTTATTATGTATTAGTTCCTGTCTTCTCAAATAAATTTTATTAGCAAGCGTTCTATACCGTCCTAACTCAATATCTATCCCGTCCAAGTCTCTGTTACTCAACTCGTACATAGGCAAGTACCTCCACTTAAATTTTAAAAATTTTTTATCTTGCAATTTGTCAAATTGTAAATTCTGTCAAACTGACAAAAAGCGCTAAAAGCCTTCCAACACTCCACTTATCAGGTATCATTGTTTTAAGTTTGACAACTCTTCAGTATGACAAGTTCAAGGGAAATTTCTTTAATTTATCCCCTCAGTTTCTCATATCTTACATTCTGTGAAACTCACTCCATTCTGTAAACCCCTGATATACCTTGCTTTCAAGCTATTACTTCTTTTCAGTTTATGCTTACTTTGTTATGTGAAACTTAGTAAAGCATAAAAGTAGGACTAGCGATATCTCTTCTGTTTCAGCCATATATCACTAGCCTTACTTAATTTGTTCCCTATTTTTCTAAATACTCTTTAATGTCCCGATATTCCTTAGAAAAATTCATCCACCCGCTAGAATCAGGGGTTAAAAATGGTAGAACAGTAAGTGGACTTACTTCTGTTCGATATAGCAATAGAGAATGTTTCTGACTTATTTCTCTGACTACACCTGTATGGATTTCTTCCACATTCTTCTTTAGTTCTTGAATTTCATCATATGCGTCCAGAATTTGTCTAAGTTTCTTTCGGTATTGTTTATAGATCTTCTTAGTTTCCATCCGTTGCTTAGTCTCTTTAAAAATGTATTCAAAGATGACTGCATTAGCTTCTGAAAAATCACTATCAAATTTTTCCTGAAGGCCATTAATAGCTTTTTCCATATTTTCCAGCTGCTCTAAAGATTCTAAGTTATTTGACAAAAAAGAATCTATGTTCTCAAATGAAACTGCTTGATTGCCTAACAGGCTTTTCCTTTTTTCGCTTAACTGTTCTCGTGCTGAATTAATCTTACTTTTTTTATTATCTAAATCATCCAGTGTATCAAATACTTGATTAATATCCATTTCTTTCTCCTAATTCCATTGAATAAAGTAACCACAATCTTCTTCAACTTTTCTTACATCAAATCGGGTATGTAAAATCAACCGTTTTCCAAAATAGTCATTCGCATTCACCCAACTAAGTGTATCTTTCTTGCGATCAAACAAAGTAACAAAGTTTTCTAGATCTCCGATAAAGCCTTTTTTGTCACCTTTATTCCCTAATGTTGTATCATCTACAATTAAAAAGTTATCTACAAAGAATGTTTCACTTGTCCCTGTCTCTTTATCAACTTTAAGAAGATAATTTCCTGAAGTGTCTTTCATTTTTTCTAAGACACTAAATAGTGATTGACTAACAACCATAGATACATTGCGCTCTGGATTGATTAAAGAAACAATAGATTTCAAGTCGTCCATACTTGTAGCAGTCTGCACTTTCGCAGTTTGGAGAATTTTCCCAATCTCTCTATTTCGTGTTCTACGTTTTAATTTAATAATCTTCTTACCAAGAAAATCCGTTAAATTATATTGGCCATCATCTAATTGTTCCTGTGAAAAATCAAGTTTTCCACTGAATAATTTAACTAAGTAATCAACGCTGATAGTTTTCTTTTTATCTGCTTCTGTTCTCTCAACCGAATTTTCACTAACTTCTTGTAATGAATCAGATTCAAAGTCAGTTACTTCATACTTCCCACCACGGGTACGAGTCTCAATAACATTTACTAGATCAACCAATTCTTTACGTTGATGTTCATCTTCGTAACTATCAAGTATTGGTTTTTCAATGAGTACATGATTATTTTCTACTTTCATTCCCCTAGTGTTATAACCTGTACTCCGGATATAAGCTTCTAGATTTTCTTTTTGTTTAACTAAGTTAGTTGTCATTTTTTGCTCCTTCATCTTTTAATATCTGATTTTTGTTTATAATTTTTTCTAAAATTCTTTGCTTTTAGCTTTTCTTTTATGACTCTCCGAGCCTTTAAAATCATTTTTTCTAGATTTTGATTTGTCTTGTTTGTTAGCATATTTCTCTAGTATTTCTTGTTTCCGTTGTTCTAAGCTATCATCTTCTTTTTTACACTGAGAAAATATTTTCTGTCTTTTATCTGGATCCATAGAAAACTTATTGGCTACTATATACCCTAAAGAAGTATCTCTTGCCATAATACTCACCCCCTTTCTATGCAAACAAAAAGGGCATACCACTAGCATCATATGCTTACGGTATGCCCCTGAGTTGTTCTCAATAGACTTATTTTTTAGTTTCTTTTTTTATTAGATGAGTAAATTTCCCATCTGAGTAGACTAAAGTTATCTCTCCAAATCTTGGAACTTTTTCTATCTCTATTATACCACATTTCTCGTAGACAATAAAGCCTTTTTCTGTTGAAAATTTCATTTCATCCATATCTATTAACCTTTCTCTCCCCTCACTGTGTTAATCGTATATCGCTTATCTTTTATTGTGAAAGCCTTAAAAGTGTTCCCCTCTAAACCTTTCAAAATTCTACTTGAGTTTCTAGCATTGTAGACCGTTCGCAATTCACTGCTATCTAGGTTCGTGTTGAAAATCGTAGTCTCTCGATTATTGATAATATCAAACAAGAAATCCTGTTCCCAGTCACTCTTAGGAGTGATTGTTCCATTTTTTGCCCCAAGGTCATCTATGATTAGAAAATCAACGTCAACCAGCTTTTTAACTGCCTCATACTCTGTTAAGTTTGCATTTCTTCCATAAGCCCAACCTTCTTTTATCTGCTTGATAATCTCGGTTAAGCTGACAAACAATACACTCTTAGGCTCGTTCTTCTCTCTGAAACTCTCATTGATTTCTTTGGCCAGGGCAAGCGATAAATGACTTTTTCCTATTCCTGTGCTACCGCTAATTAAAGTATTTCCCGTCATACCTGCAAGGTACTTCTGGGCTTGCCCTTTTACAAACTCTAACATCTGACCTTCCTCTGTAGTCTTAACAAAGAAATTATCAAATGTCGCTCCCTTTAACTCTTTGGGAATTGTACTATCACGCATTAATACATCATAAGTTTTAAAATATTTTTGTCTATCATCAAATCTCTGTAATAGGTCTTTCTCTTTTTGTTTAATATCCCCCTTCACACACTCCGGGCAAAATGGTTGTATTTTTCTTTCTGAACTCCCTACTACAGGTATAGAAATTTCCCAGTAATTTACCTGATGAATATCGCAAACTTTATCCGATATTTTTTTGTTATTGAACTCTTTAAATTGTTCCTTCATCTTTGCAACTCCTAAAATGGTAGATCTGGGAAGTTATCTTCAGACTTCCCTTTTATGGTTTTAGGCTTTTGATTCAAATAACCGTCAAACTTAGATCCGAAAAGTGTTTCAGGTCTCAGATATTTAGAAAATTCAGGACTATCCTTCCATTCTGCCGTTTTAATATCTATCACCTGTTTAAAATCTTCAAGTGTATAACCTTCTTTGAATCGTGCTAGTAAAAGCCTTTTTGTCTTATCAACAAACTTATACCTCTTATTAGCTACTTGATTCAGATAAACAATAGGAATCCAAAGTTCTTTATATTTTGTTTTCTCTAAATCTTTTATACCTGTTTCTTCAAGCCAAGTAGGAAAAGTGAAGTCGGGATTTCCCGACAATATATTATCTAAATATAAATTATTACTCTTACTATTAACTCCATTCTCTTTCTCTATCTCTGTTGGACATGAGTTGGAAAAAGTCTCTTTACTTTGGACATTCTCCAATTTTGGTATATCTTGACTATTTTTTCTTTGGTCTCGCTTATATTTCGCCCAGTTTGTTTCACTCTCAACCATGGCTTTTGCTTGCGATAATGTAGCATGGCCATCATCGTCTATCTGAATCAGTCCGCATTTTGTAAAATATGCAACTGTCATATTTATATCATCCTCGGACACATCCAATTTTAAGGCTAGCTCCTGTACCAAATTATCAAAATACCCCTCATAGTACAAAATACAATCATCTTCTAAACTTTCCAACATAAGACGGATATAAATCACTGTCATAGTGTAGCCACCAGGCATATTTTTAAGTCGTTTAATAAAAAGATTATCAAAAAACTTCTTATCAACTTTTAACCAAAAATATATTTTAGTCTTTGCCATCATCTACCCCCAAAAACTTTAAAACGTCTGAGATTTTATAATACGCTTTTCTAGTATCTTCAATAGGCGGTATATACTGCGGTAGTCCTGCACCTTCCCATTTTATCAAGGTTTTATCTCCTATGCCCAGTTCTTCCTTTAGTTCCACCTTGCTGATCAAATCTAATCTTTTTTGAGGTACTTTCTCATGGCTTTTTAAATACCGTTCCACTGCTTCCAAAATCTTAGACTTTAAATCTTCAATCATTTTTTCAAACATCTTATTACCCCCATGGCTTAACCGCTGCAAGCTGAATATATCGCCCATAATCAGGGCTTAAACCCTCGCTAATTGTTTCTATCGTCTGTGTACTTTCTCGCTCGATTTGGGCGCTTTTTTTGCGGTCTCGGTGGTTTAGATACATGAGAAAGTCAACCAATATCACGGTAAAAATAAGCGCCTGTGTATTGCTTAAATCTAGTTCATTCATGCTATGCCCTCGCTTGGTAATTCTTGATATAATTCACTTGATAGCTGTGCTCCATCTTCAGAAAGTCGTACACCTCTTCTGGAGTTACTTTATCATCTAAAAAGTCAATTATGAACTGAAAGAGGTTCGGATGTCTATCCTTGATTTTAGTCATTCGGTTGTAAAATTCTGATTGTGTCATTGCATTGCCTCTTCAAATTTTTCTACAAGACAATCTTTATTTACTTGTCGAGTCCCATTTTTAGAGTTAAAAAGAATATCCTTCAAGGTTATAGTAGCCTCTAAATACTCCTTTTCAGCATATTCTATATACGCCTGTTGCTCTGTTGCATTGTCAAAAAAATGCTTGGCTTGGCGTTTAAAGAATGCTTGTCGCATAGCATCCAATTCAAAAATACCAGGGCTGAAAAAGATTCCCGTAGTTCTTTTAGAGATCGCTTTGATTTTATGGCTGTCATTCAATTCAGGAAGTTCAATCCAAAGTAAGCGGTGTAAATCTTCTTTGATAGCTTTTAATTGTCCTGATAAGAGTCCTATTCTTAAAAAATCATTGTTTTCGTCTGCTTGGTGTAATTCCATACTAATTCTATCCAAGCTTTTAGCGATAATATCGTATGTTGTTTCTGTCATAGTCTGTTTTCCCTTTTTCCTATATTGGATTGTTTCACCACTCCAAACGCTGGGCGATTGCCCCAAGTTGGCGAACGCTTGTAGCGGTGTTTCGTGAGTAATTACCCATCTTTCAGCTAAACAAGGCCTTAGAATCACCCTATCAGCACTTGATTTTCAAAACCTTTTCTAATTGCTTGCCTGCTCTTCGGTTTTTCTTGAGATATTTGATAGAATAGATATTTTTTGCTATAATCAGAGCATAGAAAAAATTTCTATATCCTTAATCTTGTCGCTTGCTCGCCTCGTCTAAAATTTGAGCAAGTGATTTTTTTATTTTCTTTTTGCATGATTACTACCTGACTTTGGTTTATAAAGCAAGTCTTTACTTTCGATAAGATCTAGAATCCAACTGAATCCCTGCTCAACCGTTTCAAGAAATGCGCCCAGGTCTTCACTGTCCAAGTTCTCGTAGTTCATACAAAGATATTCGGCTAGTTGTCTGTCTTTCTCAACTAGCTTTTTAAAGTCCTTGGGATACTTAGGAATTTCTAACCCTTTGGCATTTGTAACTGTCTTAAATTCATTTTCCATTTTCTATACTCCTATACTTTAAAAATTAATTCCTTAATTTCTGAATATCCCCTATTCAAATTAATCATAGCTATTGCCATATCTTCCAAACGTTGGTAGTTTGTCAGTTCTGCACTTGTCAAGCCATCAATACCGTTCTTACTTTCTCGCTCCTTCATGAGTTGGGTCTTGTTTTTCCCAGTCGCTCCCTTTAGTAGTAGGTTTGTAAGGCTACTATAGGCATGCTTAGGTGCTTTCTCCCATGTTTGAATAGCTTCAGTTAAGCTTTTACGCTTTGGTTTTTCCAGTTCTCTTTGAAGATAGCGTTTAGAAAGTTCGTCATGCATCTCAAAGAATGCTTTGACTAGGTTTGTTTTGAAGTTGGCCACTTGCTCGGTATTTTTTAAAAATGTAACTAACAAGGTCGCTTGTTGCTCATTCAAAATATAGTCCTTGGTATTCTGGCCACTTTCCATAGCTTGGATTTTAAATCCGACCTTTCCGAACCGTTCAAACCTTTCTTGATGTTTGCGGATCGTCTTGGTTATTGTATGATGTTGCAATCCTGTACACTCTGCAACGATACTGCTCAGCGTATACGGTTCTTTCTTACCGTCCATATAAACCAGTTCCATTGGTTCGCTCCTTTCTTCTTTTGTCAGTGCTTGCCACCTAAAACAGTACCAAAGTAAATCATTGAGGTAGGGAAAATTTAGGAGAGAATAAACCCCTACAAACCCTTGATACTGCCATAGGTAGCAAGCAGAAATATTCTTGATTCTGTCTTATGCTCCTTTCTAATAATCTTCAGCAAGCCATTCCATGGCTTTTTGGTAAATGCTCGGCTTGACTTCGCCACCGTCTCGAATTTTTCGATAGGTAACTTGTGTAACTCCGATTTCTTCGCCTGCTTGCTTAGCAGTCAATTTCTTATCAGCTTGCTTTCGGCGAATCGCTTTTGCTTGTGTTGAGGTAATAAGCAATAAAATCCTCCCTTTCTTTTGCTAACTATTTGTTAGCTTGGTTGTATTGTAGCGTATTTTTTGTTAGTTGTCAACAACAAAATGATAAAAAGTGAATTTTTTGTTAGCTTTTTGTTATTTTGTGATATAATTAAAATGAGGTAATATACATGAACAGATTAAAAGAGTTGAGACAAAAAAAAGGCGACACTCAAGAGGACGTCGCTAAAGTTATGGGTGTGACCCGTAGAGGATACCAAAAATGGGAAAACGGAGAAAGTCAAATCAAACCAGAAAAAGCTCGACAGCTTGCTGACTACTTCGGAGTAAATGTTGCTTACTTATTAGGATTTGAAGATAAACAAAATATTTTAAAAATAATCCAAAGTAACGAATTTAAAAAATTACTTAATGATATAGATATTGAAAAAATAAATGAACTTGGTTCGGCATATAAAAACGTTGAAGAACATATAAATAATCCTGTAAAGTATAACAATTTTGGAAAAGGATTGCTTAATCATATCCCATCGTATATGTTTACAATTGAAGAACTAATAAATGCTGATAAAGAGAACAATACAAATTTTGCAGATATTTTAATCAACTATATTTCTTTAAATGACTATGATAAAAAAATAGCTTTTGATTTAGTTCAAAAACTATCTGAGAGAGACAACGAAAAGGAGTAACCCCCATGGGATTTTTTGATACTGTAAAACAAGAAGGTAGTTTTTCTACCGCTTCTGGAGTAAATGGACTACACTACGTTGTTCTTCAGGTAACTTTGAAAGAAAAGTTTTTCGGCACTGGATCAGGAAACCTTACAGAATTAGAAGAGGTTATCAATAAACAAGCTTCAAAAGGTTATCGCCTACATACAATCACAACCGCCAATGGTGGAAGCAAAGGTTTAGGCGGTGGTGACCGTATCCAGGCTACAATGGTTTTTGAGAAGATTCTATAAAAATCCTCCATATTCGCCAATAGTGCCCCTATTTCTAAGGTCTATTGTGCAAAAACAAGGGAAAGTGAAAAATAGAAAGCCAATTTTACAAACTAAAGCGCAAAAAACGGCAAAAGTGACAAATAGAAAAAGACAAGCCTGCTACTGCTGACTTGTCTGACAATGCAATAAAAGCAACTTTCCCAGCGTTGAGTTTTTTCGATACTCAAAAATTTTTAAAAAACAAACTAAAAATATTGACAAAAACTAAAAATTACAGTATTATTAGGCAATGAGAAGAGTTTCTGCTCCCAAGGGAACAGAGTACGCGAAACACCGCCTAGTTCTACTAGGTGGTGTTTTTGTATATAAGGAACATATATGAAACCATTTCAAACATTAGATGAACAAATAAAACTTCTCCAGTCTAGAGGTTTAGAAATAGATAACATAGAAGAATGTAAAAGATACCTTCTAACTAACAACTATTACAACGTCGTCAACGGATATAGTAAGTTTTTTCAAACATCAAAAGATAAATTTATAGCTGGTGCAGACTTTAGAGAAATAGCTGCAACACACTTTTACGATAAAGAAATTAAATCAGCTTTTTTAAAAGCAATTATAGATGCAGAAAAACACTTGAAATCCGTACTGGCATATCGTTTTTCAGAATCATATCCAAAGCCATACTCTTATCTAGATATTAATAATTTTGAAACACAAAAAGATGCAAAAAGGCTCGCACAAATTACAAATTTAATCAGTATATTAGCTAAAATACTCAATGATTATAATAGGGATAAGCAAAACAATTCTATAAAACACCACTATAAACAACATGGCGTTGTTCCTTTCTGGGTTATCATCAATGAACTTACATTAGGGCAAGCATTTAACTTTTATAGAAATCTAAACACTGATATAAAAAATCAAATAGCTAGAGATTTATCACCATTCTTACAAGAAAATATTGAATACATCCAAAATAGACCTAGTAAAGACCTTTTAAGCGGAAAGGCTTTAGAAAGTATTATTAAAAATATACTAGAAATTAGAAATATCACTGCTCATAATAATAAACTTTTCAATTATAAATGTCGTGAGAATCTTCCACAACTAGCTTATTTCCACTATTACAATAACAATGCCAATACATCAAGACAATCTGTATATTATGTTTTTCTTGCCTTGCAATGCCTACTTGCTTCCACACAATACGCTCAATTACATAACACTATTATAAAAAGAACCAAAGCTCTAAATAAAAAAGCGCACTCCATTGAAGCCGGCATTGTATTGGACACACTTGGATTTCCGAATAATTGGTATAATATCACTGACACATTAAGATAGAACTACTTGCAATATATGGGCTTTTTCAAACCCCATATATGCCCCATATCCGCCTTGCTTCCTATTCTTGTATAATTTACCGTCCGTCCTCTTAAAATCGAAAATAGAGGGGTTCTCGTAGCTCCTCGCATGGTATAAACTCAAAACCTTTTCTAATTGCTTGCCTGCTGATGGAAAAAGGAGTAAAACCATGAAAATTACACAACACACGAAAAAAGACGGATCAGCAGTCTACCGCTCCAGTATCTATCTTGGCATTGATTCTGTGACTGGTAAGAAGGTCAAGACTACCATATCAGCACGAACAAAGAAAGAACTCAGAAACAAGGCCACCCAGGCTAAGGTAGAATTTGAGAAAAACGGCTCTACACGGAAACAACGCTCACATATAACAACCTATAGCGAACTTGTGGACTTATTCTGGCAAACCTACCAGCATACCATAAAGACTAATACGCAGATAAAGATAAAAGGTTGCTTAAATAATTACCTCTTGCCCTCATTTAGTACTTACAAACTAGATAAACTTACTCCTGTTATTATCCAAACTCAGGTAAATAAGTGGGCGGATGAGTACAATCAGGACGGAACAGGATATAAAGAATACAATCATCTTCATGCCTTAAATAAACGTATTCTACAGTATGGAATTTCTATTCAAGCATTAGACAATAACCCTGCTCGTGATATTGTTATTCCTAGAAAGATAACCAGAGATAAACAAGAAATTAAATACTTTCAAGATCAGGAACTTAAAAACTTCCTCTCCTATCTCGATAACCTGGAGAATACCTTTATCAATTTTTATGATACTGTGCTTTATAAAACGCTCCTAGCTACTGGACTGCGCATCCGTGAATGTCTGGCCCTGGAATGGTCTGATATTGACCTGCAGAACGGAACGATCGATATTAACAAAACACTCAACATTTTAAACCAGGTAAACAGTCCTAAGACAAAATCAAGCTATAGAGTTTTAGATATCGATCATAAAACAGTGCTCATGCTTCGTCTCTACCGAGCAAGACAAGCAGAAAACGGTAGAAACATTGGCTTAACCTATGAGAAAGTATTCTCTGATAGCTTTGACAACTATGTCAATACTCGAAAGGTTGATTATCGCCTACATAAGCACTTAAAAAACGCTAACTGTACTGATTTAGGCTTTCATGCTTTCCGACACACTCACGCTAGTATCTTGCTTAATGCCGGATTACCATACAAGGAGATACAGACACGGCTTGGCCATGCAAAAATATCTGTAACTATGGATACGTACAGCCATTTATCAAAAGAGAACCAAAAAAGAGCAGTCTCATTCTTTGAAACTGCCCTCGAAAAAATAAAAAGTTCTTAAAAAAGTCCACAAAATAAAAAAAGTGACACATAAAACCCTTATGTATCAACGATTATAGAATGATTTCGGTATAATGACTATTATACCGAAATTTTCTCATTTTTAAAAGAAAAAGGGCGCTGGTAAAGGATAATCTTCACCAACTCCCTATTTTTCTACTTATCTAAGCCTAATTCTGCCAAGATTTGACGTTTGTAGGCAATCTTTTGGACTTCCTTGTCCTCATCTTCAGACCAATCTAGTTTAATTTCTGAAACAATCTGCCCAGGGCGATTTTTCAAGATATAGATGCGGTCGCTGAGACTGAGGGCCTCCTCGATACTATGCGTGATGATTAAGGTTGTTAGCTGCAACTGCTTGTGAATCTCAAGGTACCAAATGTGTAGTTCCATCTTGGTCATCTCATCCAAGGCGCTAAAGGCTTCATCTAAGAGAAAGAGCTTGTGCCCGAAAAGATAGGTACGGAGTAAGGCTACACGCTGGCGCATCCCACCACTGAGTTCATGAGGGTATTTATCTCTTACAGCTGTCAACTGGAAGGTCGCAAGAATTTCATCCGCGCGAGCAATAGCTTCTGCCTTATCCACCTTTTGAATCAAGAGGGGCAGAATGATATTACCAAGCACGGTCTTGTGCTCCAAGAGCAGATCCTTTTGCAACATATAACTCACGCGCCCCTTGGGATTTTCTTCACCATCAAGGACAATTCTCCCTGACTGAACTTCTAAAATCCCCGCAATTAAGTTGAAAAGCGTAGTCTTACCAACACCACTTGGGCCTAGGATAGAAACCACTTCACCTGCAGTCACTTTCAGATTGATATCCTCTAAAATCCTCTCTTGACCATAGGCATAACTGACGTGTTCTAGTCTAATTTCTGTCATTATTTCACAAATTCATTGGTAAAGCCTTTGTCTGTCAAATCTTCTTTAAGGATACCATTTTCTTTATCCCATTTGTAGAAGGCATTCCAGCGAGCTGCATCAAATTGACCCCATTTTTCCTTGTCGCTTGCGTATTCTTTTGACAAGTATTTTTGAGATTCGATGACAAAGTCACGTTTTTCCTGAAGTTCAGGTGCATTTTTGATGAGGATATCAGCTGCTTCCTCTGGATGCTCCATGGCATATTGGTATCCTTTTTTGATAGCTTGGGTGACTTTACGTGCTTCTTCTTTGTTGTCTTTCAAATAGTCGTTGTTTGCGATGATAACTGGTGAGTAGTAGTCAAATTCTTTAACGTAGTCTTTCAAGTACATGAAATTAGCATCTACACCTTGAGATTTTGCAAGGATACCATCCCATCCGTAGTAGATCCATGCAGTATCAAATACTCCATTAGCAATCGGTGTGATAGAGTTTGAGTCGTTATTTGGTACTTTTTCAACCTTCTCAAAGTCCCCACCTTGTGATTCTACCAAGGTTTTCAACATAGCAAGTTCAGTTGGGTCATTCCAAGTCCCGTATTTCTTACCAACTAAGTCTTTTGGACTAGCTACATTGTCAGATTTACGAGAGATGATTCCTGATGTATTGTGCTCTACGATGGCTGCAACGGCAGTGATTCCTGCTCCTTTTTCCAATTTTTTAGCCATGTAGTCTTGGAAATAGACTGCAAATGGTGCCTTGCCATTGATAACCAAGTCAGAAGAACTTTCTTCTGGCGGCAATTTCAAGTCAACATCCACTCCAGCTTCTTTGAAATAGCCTTTTTCCTTAGCCACATAAAGCCCTGTGTGGTTGGTATTTGGTGTCCAGTCTAGGATAAAGTCAATCTTCTTAAGTTCTGCCTCTTTGTTGTCTTTAGAAGCAGTTCCTTGACCACAGGCCACAAGCACAACAGCTACAAGAGCTGTTAAAACAGTTAAAAACACTTTCCATGTTTTCTTCATTTCAATTTCCTCTTTTCTTTTTCAGAAACATTCTTATTCTACGAACGTTTCCATTTAATAACATATTTTTCACTGACATCAACCAGCTTCATACCGAGAAGACTGATAATCGATACCAGAATAATAATAGCAAACATAGTATCATACTGAAACAGTTTCTTGGACTGAATCATGTAGACACCTAGTCCTTCAAAGCCTCCCAACCACTCAGATACTACTGTTGTGATAAAGGCGTAGGAGACACTGACCCTCAGACCAGCATAAAAGTAAGGCAGACTGACAGGGATTTTAAAATGCCACAGGATTTGCCAAGGTTTGGCCCGCATCAGACTAAACAAGGTCAGCATATCCTTGTCACAATGCCTAAAACCGTCCAAAATGCTGACGATGATAGGAAAGGTTGTTGTCAAGATAATCAAGACAATCTTGGGCAAAATCCCATAACCGAGCCACAAAACCAGGATAGGGGCTATGGCAATGGTCGGGATAGTCTGAACAACCACCATCATAGGGTAAATCAGATCGTTAAGCCAAGTCAAACTGTCCATAAGCACAGCCATGAGACAGGCAATCAAGACTCCCAAAATCAGTCCCAATAAAGCCACTCTCAAGGTGGCCCAGCTATGGTGCCAGAGAAATTCTCTATCACGAACAAAGGACAGGAGAATTTCAAGAGGTGTCGGCAGGATAAACTTGGGGAGAAGTTTAAGAAAACCTGCTAACTGCCAGATTGACAAGACCCCCATAAAGCCCAATAGACTAATGTGTCGTCTCAGTATACTTTTCAAGTTTCTCATCAATACTTAAAATCTCTCCTACATTTATTTTGACATTGGCAAAAACATTATCTGCCTCCTGCCCTGCCACTTCTAGCGCTTCTTTGAGAATGCGCATAAGCTCATCAAACTCCCCTTCCAAGACCGTTTCAAATGGTGTCACCACCATAGTCACCTCTTGAGCTTGCAGATAAGCAATGACTTGATCGATAACAGCAATCCGATCAATCCCCTGTGATAGGGGTAAAATTTGCAAGGCGATGCTTGCTTTCATAAGAACCTCCTCTTCTCGTTTTCCTTTGACAAAAAGAAAAACCTTTGCCATATATGGAAAAGGTCAAGAGTAGACTAAGTATCGTTCCCTACGCTGGCATTACCCAGATCAGGTGCGGTCGAAGCTTAACGCTTCCTCTCAGACTGTACACAGACTCCCATATATTATATGGACATATGATAGCGCAAAACAAAAAAAATGTCAAGGAAACTGCTTACAGAAAAGAGTAGGAAAATTTTCCTACTCCCATTTTCTATACTCGTTCTCCATCACTGTTTACTCTGTAGCCATCCACCGTCGTATTAACAGCTAAGGCACCTGAAGAGTAAGAATAATACCACTTATCAGAGACTTGATACCAACCTGTTTTCATTGCCCCTGAGCTATCCAAATAATACCACAGACCATTTTCCTTTAACCATCCTGTCTGCATTTCACCAGATGATTTCAAATAATACCAACTAGATCCGTCTTTCAGCCAACCCGTTGATTTAGACCCATTTGATTTAAAATGATACCAACTACCATTTATTTTCTTCCAACCGACAGTTGAACTGTTATTGGATCCATAGTTAGAGCTATTTCCTGATTGATTCTGATAATTCTGTGAAGAGCTTACTCCCTCTAGCTGGATATAGCGACGACTTCCGTTATAAGCCGTATAACTCAACCACTTGTACCCATCTTTTTCGAGAATTTGATCATAATGAACATTCTCCCCAGGATAATAGTAATCAATCGTAGTTGCGCTAGCTAGAGGCTGATTTTTGATCGCAGCCTTAGTCTTAAAATAATGTGTTCCTCCTGTTGAAACTGAGGATTGACTATTCCCAACACTGCCACCAGCTAAATCTTTAAAATGAATAAAACCAGTCATAGTATTTGCCTTCACGACGCGCTTATTGTAAGATTCCCTTATTCCATAATTGTATTCTTCAATCTCAATCTCATCTCCTATTACATTTGACACCCAAGCAACATGACCATAAGTTCCTGCAGTAGACCAAGCAATGGAGCCAATCGCTGGTCTATTATCTACACGATAGCCTTCACGACGAGCCCGATAGCCCCATTCATTCGCATTCCCATAAGCAGCAGGAATCTCAAAACCATTCACATTACTCAAACGAAAGGCTGCAAAAGAAGTACATTGACGAGAATACATGCGCCACTTGTCAATTTCCTGACTGCCATTTTTATAGTAAGCAGGATAATCATCCCCACGCGCAATCGATCCATTTCCTCCGGAATAAGCATATGCACTATCACCCGCTGCTAACATCAATCCTACTACTAAAAAGGGAACAACTTTTTTGGCTGATTTTCTAAAAGAAAATCCTGTCTCTGTTACTTTAAATGGTAAAACTTTCATTCTTCCTCCTTGAAAAATAATATAAATCGAAGATTACCTTCACTTAAACTATTCGGAGAAAAAAAGAAAAAGTGAGAAAATTTCTCACTTTAGTCAAGATAATGAATCAAATTCTTTTCTGTAAGGATATCTGAGTAAGTAAAGGATTCAACGTAAACATTAGCTTGTTTATCTCCTTCAACGTTCCCAAATTCAACGATAAATAGGGATGGATAAACCTCAATTAGCTTACCCAATCTATTTTTTTGGCGCTTACGACCATTCTCCAAAGTCATTTCTACGACTTGTCCCTCATGTGCCTTGATTTCTTCTTTTATTTTTTTCATCTTGGCTACATCTGTAAATGCATCTGACATCTTATGCCTCCCTCTTTGAGATACTTGAAAATTTATTGTATTCTTTTTGGAAAATTAATTCCACCGTTCCACGAGCTCCACTACGGTTTTTCTCGATAATAACTTCTACCTTATTATTCGGTATGCCTTCCTCTTCTTCACCACCACGCTCATAGTAGTCGTCTCGATAAAGAAAGGCTACGATATCAGCGTCCTGCTCAATAGACCCAGATTCACGAATATCAGACAAGACCGGTCTCTTATCCTGACGTTGTTCTACGCCACGAGAAAGCTGACTTAGAGCGATTACTGGAACCTTCAGTTCCTTAGCTAAAATTTTCAACTGACGTGAAATTTCTGAAACCTCTTGTTGACGGTTTTCTCGACCAGTTCCCGTGATAAGCTGTAAATAGTCAATCAAAATCAAACCAAGATTTCCAGTTTCTTGAGCCAGTTTACGTGAGCGCGAACGAATTTCCGTGATCCGAATCCCTGGTGTATCATCGATATAGATACTCGCGTTTGCTAGATTCCCTTGAGCAATGGTATACTTTTGCCACTCCTCATCAGTCAATTGACCCGTACGGATAGAATGAGACTCCACCAAGCCTTCGGCCGCCAACATACGGTCTACTAGACTTTCCGCACCCATTTCCAGTGAAAAGATAGCTACCGTCTTGTCCAACTTAGTCCCAATGTTCTGAGCAATATTCAAGGCAAAGGCTGTCTTACCAACCGCCGGACGGGCTGCTAGGATAATCAACTCCTCCTCATGAAGTCCAGTCGTCATATGATCCAAATCACGATAGCCCGTAGCAATACCTGTAATATCAGTCGTTTGTTGAGAGCGAGCCTCCAGATTTCCAAAGTTGACATTCAACACATCTCGAATATTCTTAAATCCACTTCGATTAGCATTTTCACTGACATCAATCAGTCCTTTTTCTGCCTGAGCAATGATTTCATCAGCTGGTTGCGAAGCCTCGTAAGCTTGATTGACAGACTCTGTCAACTTGGCGATTAATCGCCGTAGCATGGCCTTCTCTGCAACGATTTTAGCATAATACTCCGCATTAGCAGAAGTTGGCACAGAATTGACAATCTCAACCAAATAAGAAAGGCCACCAATATTCTGCAAATCACCTTGATTATCAAGAATGGTACGAACTGTTGTTGCATCTATAGCATCGCCACGATCGGATAAATCTACCATGGCTTGGAAAATCAAACGATGGGCATACTTAAAAAAGTCCCGAGACTCAATATATTCTCGCACAAAAACAAGCTTACTCTCGTCAATAAAGATAGCCCCTAAAACGGATTGCTCAGCCAAGATATCTTGAGGTTGTACTCGTAACTCTTCTACTTCTGCCATCAGACTTCCCTTCCTTTTACAATCTTGTCAAGAAAGTGTAAATTTACCCTTCTTTCACACGAAGATTGATCACACTTGTGATATCTTGATAGATTTTCACTGGTACATCAATCAAACCAACTGCTCGAATCGGAGCTTGTACTTGAATATGACGTTTATCAATCTTAATTCCAAATTGCTTTTGCAGTTCTTCTGCAATCTTCTTATTGGTAATAGAACCAAAAGTACGGCCATCTGGACCAACCTTTTCAACAAATTCTACAACCGTTTCTTCTGCTTCTAGTTGGGCTTTAATTGCTTTTGCTTCTGCAATCATCTCAGCGTGAGCTTTTTCTTCGGATTTTTGTTTACCACGAAGTTCACCTACAGCTTGAGCAGTCGCTTCTTTTGCTAGGTTCTTTTTGATAAGAAAGTTTTGCGCATACCCTGTTGGTACTTCCTTAATTTCTCCTTTTTTACCTTTTCCTTTGACATCTGCTAAAAAGATTACTTTCATTCTTCTTTCTCCTTTTCCTTTATTTCATTTAATACAATTTCTGTCAGTTTTTCACCTGCTTCTGACAAGGTTAAATCCTTAATTTGAGCTGCTGCTAAATTAAAGTGGCCTCCACCTCCCAGCTCTTCCATAATCCGTTGTACATTCAATTTACTACGACTTCGAGCTGAGATAGAGATAAATCCTTGTGTATTCTTCGCAAGAACAAAACTCGCTTCAATACCTGACATAGCTAACATGGCATCTGCTGCCTTACTAATAACAACTGTGTCATAGCATTTCGAGTCCTTAGCCTCTGCTATGAGTACATCTGAACCTAATTTACGCCCCTGTAAAATAAGTTCGTTGACCTCACGATATTCTTCAAAATCTGTCGCAGCCATTTCTTGAATAGCAATACTATCACTTCCGCGCGTTCTGAGATAGCTAGCAACATCAAATGTTCGACTGGTTACTCTAGAAGTGAAATTTTTAGTATCCAGCATCATACCAGCCATCAAGACACTTGCTTGCATACGAGTCAGACGATTCTTCTTAGAATTTTGGAACTGAATCAATTCTGTTACCAACTCACTGGCACTGCTTGCACCACTTTCGATATAAGTGATAACTGCATTATCTGGAAAATCCTGATCCCGTCTGTGGTGGTCAATAACGATGGTTTGGGTAAACAAATCATAAAAATCTTTTGATAAAGTTAAGGCTGTCTTTGAATGGTCTACAAGAATCAACAAAGAACGATTGGTCACCATCCCCATTGCATCCTTAACAGACAACAACTTTGTAACGCCTTCTTTTTCTAAGAATGAAACAGCTCGTTCAATATCCGGAGACATTTGTTCTTCGTCATAAAGAGCATAACTATTTTCAGTCACATTACTAGCAAATAACTGCATACCTACAGCAGAGCCCAAAGCATCCATATCCAGATTTTTGTGACCAACTACAAAAACCTGATCCACACTCCGAATCTTATCTGAAATAGCTGTCATCATAGCACGCGTACGAGTTCGTGTACGCTTGATTGACGCAGCAGACCCACCACCAAAATAAACGGGATTTTTCGTTTCGTCATTCTCCTTGACAACCACTTGGTCGCCACCACGCACTTCAGCCAAGTTCAAGTTGAGCAATGCAACTTTCCCGATTTCATCGTGATTTCCATCACCATAAGAAAATCCCATACTTAAGGTCAAAGGCAACTGTCTCTGTTTCGACTCTTCTCTGAATGCATCAATCACAGAAAATTTATCATTCATCAATCCCTCAAGCACTGTGTAGTCCGTAAATAGATAAAAGCGGTCCATACTCACTCGACGAGAGAACATGGCATGCTTCCCAGCAAATTCTGAAACAAAATTGGCTACAAAACTATTAATATGACTGATATCAGACTCCGATGTTTCATCTTCTAAGTCATCATAGTTGTCAACGGAGACAATCCCAATAACAGGTCTACTCGTAACTAACTCAACAGTCGCTTCGTATTCTCCAGACACATCAAAGAAGTAAAGAACTCCAGATACCTTGTCCATATGAACCGAATAACGGATCTCACCTAAGGTTGCATAAGAACCTGGATTCCCCACAGACGCCTTTATAATTGTTTGAATTAATGCAACATCAATCTCGCCCACTTCATTAGTCAAAATCAATTCAGCGTAAGGATTGAACCATTCAACTTCACCTGACGATAAGTCTAGTTTAATAACTCCGACAGGCATCTGTTCTAACAAGGTTGTCAAACTATCTTCAGCTTGGTGGTTTACATACTGGATTTGTTCTACTTCACTCTTTGAGTAGTAGTCTCTCTGATGGATGAATAGTAAAATATATGAACCCAAAATAAGTAGCAAAAGAAATAGCGTTACCAGTGTATTCGTTACAAAAACAAGTTGCACAGATAGCACTCCGAACGCCACTATTCCTAATATTAAGGGGAAAATAGGACTTACATAAAATTTTTTCATTCCAAACCTCTTGGCACCCATTATACCATAATAACCACCAAAAAGCGACTTTTTAAAAGTGTAATCAGTAATTCTATCAATTATAAGAAAAAGGAGGTTTACAATTCAGTAAACCTTCCTTTACACATATTGAAATTAAGATTCTTTAACTTCTAACAAGCCAATCTCGCCATCCTCACGACGATAAATCACATTGGTTGTCTGATCTTCAACATCCACATAGATAAAGAAATCATGTCCCAACAAATCCATCTGTAGAATAGCTTCTTCCAAATCCATTGGTTTTAAATCAATTTGTTTTGAACGAACCACTCTAGATTGGACAACATTTGTATCTTCCACCAAAGCATCTGTAAATAATTGACTAGTTGCTACCTTGTTTTTATTTTTACGCTCGATTTTTGTTTTATTCTTACGAATCTGACGTTCAATTTTATCGGTTACAAGGTCTATTGAACCATACATATCTTGAGACACATCTTCTGCACGAAGAGTAATTGATCCAAGTGGAATCGTTACCTCCACTTTAGCCGTTTTTTCACGATACACCTTCAAGTTAACTCGAGCATCCAACTCTTGTTCAGCTTGAAAATACTTTTCGATCTTTTCGAGTTTAGAAACTACATAATCACGAATTGCTTCTGTTACTTCTAGGTTTTCACCACGGATACTATATTTAATCATATGAGTACCTTCTTTCTAAACATTTTTGTTTTTCTGATTTCATTATAACGCTTTCATTTTATTTTTGCAAATTTTTTCCTCATCTTACAAGGGAAAATGTTTTCACATCCTCAGCACCAGTTTCTTCCAACAGTTTCTTCACACGATTTATAGTTGTTCCAGTAGTATAAATATCATCTATAAGTAGGATTTTTTTAGGAATAGTGACTCCACTTTTGACAAAGAAAGGAAGTTCTGTTGCCAAGCGTTCTGAACGATTTTTAGAAGAACTAGCCCGTTCTTCTCTCTTCTCTAGTAAGTCTTGAAAAGAGAACCCTGCTGCTTCAACTAAACCTTCAACCTGATTAAATCCCCTCTCGAGCAATCTTTCAGGACTTAGGGGAATGACGACAAATTGATACTCTTTGTACTTTTTTAACTCCTCACTTAAAACTGAAGCAAAAACTTTTCTTAAAAGGAAGTCTCCATCAAACTTATACCGACTGAAAAAATCCTTCATAGCTTGATTGTAAATAAAAATCGCTCTATGACTGACTTCAACTCCTTCTTTACACCAAAATTGACAATCTTGACACTTTGTTGACAATTCTGTTTTCATACAGTTTGGACAGTACTCTTCTCCAATTCTCTCAAAAGTAGAATCACAATCTAAACAAAGACAGGAGGCATCATTCTTCAGAAGTAAAAGACTACTGAAAGTTAAAACAGCCTTCATAGTCTGCCCACATAATAAACACTTCATAGACCCGCCTCCTTATTCATCTGTTGAATTTCCTTAATTGCCTTTTTGATTGAAGTATTTAACCCGTCATGGAAGAAAAGCAGATCTCCTGTCGGTCTATCCATGCTTCGTCCAACTCGTCCACCAATCTGAATCAAACTAGATTTGGTAAACAGACGATGGTTGGCTTCTACTACAAAAACATCTACACAAGGGAAGGTAACTCCACGCTCCAAGATTGTCGTACTGATAAGTATTGTCAGTTCTCCATCTCGAAAAGCTTGTACCTGCTCTAATCGATCTTCCGTAACTGAAGACACAAAACCAATTTTCTCATGCGGAAATTCCTTCTGTAAGACTTCTTTTAATTGCTCCCCTTTCTTAATTTCTGAAGCAAAAATGAGTAACGGATAAGCTGTCTTTCTCTGCTTCTCAATATAAGACTTTAGCTTTGGTGACAACCGACTTTTCTCTAAACAGTGATTAAAATCTGATAACCAGACAGGTTTAGGAATAATCAAAGGATTTCCATGAAATCGTCTTGGTAAACTCAATCGTTTTAATTCTCCGATGCGAACCTTCCTATCTAACTCATCTGTAGAAGTTGCTGTTAAAAAGATTCTCAAGCCATTCTCCTTTACACTATTCTTGACAGCATGGTAAAGCGTGGAATTGTCAACATAAGGAAAGGCATCTACTTCATCCACTATCAGCAAATCAAAAGCTTGATAAAACTTCAATAACTGATGGGTCGTCGCAACAACTAGTGGTGTTCGAAAATACGGCTCTGATTCTCCGTGTAGTAAAGATATCTTGCAAGCAAAATCATCTTGCAGGCGCTTATACAGCTCCAAACAAACATCTATGCGAGGACTAGCCAAGCATACTACCCCACCCGCATTGATCACTTTAGCTACTACTTGATAAATCATTTCTGTCTTTCCAGCTCCTGTTACAGCGTGAACCAAGGTTGGTTCCTGCTTGTCTACTGCTTGAATCAATCCCTCTGACACCTTTTCTTGAAAAGGAGTTAATTGACCACGCCATTTAAGAACATCCTGTTTAGGAAAATCCTCCTGTGGAAAATAGTATAAAGCTTGGTCACTCCTGACTCGCTTCATCAGCAAGCACTCTCGACAATAGTAAGCACCGATAGGCAAATACCACTCCTCTGGAATAATACTATTACAACGTTGACAGAAAAATTTCCCCTTCTCCTTTCTCATTGCTGGAAATTTCTCCGCCAACTGACGTTCCTCTTTAGTTAATTCATTCTCCGTAAACAACCGACCGAGATAATTTGGATTTACTTTCATACTTCTTTATTCGTAAAAATCTAGCGCTTTAGATGATTTTTTAGTACAATTAAATCATGGAATTTAGAACAATTAAAGAGGACGGACAAGTCCAAGAAGAAATCAAAAAATCCCGCTTTATCTGTCATGCCAAGCATGTTTATAACGAAGAAGAGGCTCGTAACTTCATTACTGCCATCAAGAAAGAGCACTACAAAGCTACGCATAACTGCTCTGCCTTCATTATTGGAGAACGTAGTGAAATCAAACGTACAAGTGATGATGGTGAGCCCAGTGGTACTGCTGGAGTTCCCATGCTTGGGGTACTAGAAAATCACAATCTTACTAATGTCTGTGTGGTAGTGACACGCTACTTTGGTGGCATTAAACTAGGCGCTGGAGGATTGATTCGTGCCTACGCAGGTAGTGTCGCCTTAGCTGTCAAAGAAATTGGCATCATTGAAATAAAGGAACAGGCTGGCATTGCTATTCAAATGTCTTACGCTCAGTACCAAGAGTACAGTAACTTCCTTAAGGAACATAATCTCATGGAACTGGATACAAACTTTACAGATCAAGTCGATACGATGATTTATGTTGACAAAGAAGAAAAAGAAACTATTAAAGCTGCGCTTGTAGAGTTTTTTAATGGAAAAGTCACTTTAACTGATCAAGGTTTACGAGAAGTTGAAGTTCCTGTAAACTTAGTGTAAATAAAGGAGAAAAATATGGCATTTGGTAAATTCATTCAAGGACTCGCTGGTAACTTTAGCGAGCAAAACAAAGAAACTCTTATCAAAGAATATGGACAATATCTACTAGAATTAGCCTATCACAATCGCTTAAAAATTAATGGCTTAGACTTGTGATATAAAAAAATCCTATCGCTTCGATAGGATTTCTATATTTTACAAATGGTATAGATAGCGTTATACTAGAAATATCTTATACAAAGAGGTATCCATATGTCTATTTATAACAACATTACTGAACTAATCGGACAAACACCGATTGTTAAACTCAATAACATCGTGCCAGAAGGTGCTGCAGACGTTTATGTAAAGCTTGAAGCATTTAACCCTGGTTCATCTGTAAAAGATCGTATTGCCCTTAGCATGATTGAAAAAGCTGAACAAGACGGTATTCTAAAACCAGGTTCTACTATTGTCGAAGCAACAAGTGGAAATACTGGTATTGGACTTTCATGGGTAGGTGCTGCTAAAGGGTATAAAGTTGTCATCGTTATGCCTGAAACGATGAGTGTAGAACGACGTAAAATTATCCAAGCTTATGGTGCTGAACTCGTCCTAACTCCTGGTAGCGAAGGAATGAAAGGTGCTATTGCTAAGGCCCAAGAAATCGCTGCTGAACGTGATGGTTTCCTCCCACTTCAATTTGACAATCCAGCTAATCCAGAAGTACACGAAAGAACAACAGGAGCTGAGATACTAGCTGCTTTCGGTAAAGATGGATTAGATGCCTTTGTTGCTGGAGTTGGTACCGGTGGAACAATTTCTGGTGTTTCTCATGCACTCAAAACAGCAAATTCAGGTATTCAAGTTTATGCAGTAGAAGCAGATGAATCTGCTATTCTATCTGGTGAAAAGCCTGGCCCTCACAAAATTCAAGGTATCTCAGCTGGATTTATTCCTGATACACTGGATACAAACGCCTATGATGGTATCGTTCGTGTAACGTCAGACGATGCTCTCGCACTTGGCCGTGAGATTGGTGGAAAAGAAGGATTCCTTGTTGGTATTTCTTCAGCTGCAGCTATCTATGGAGCAATTGAAGTTGCTAAGAAATTAGGTACAGGTAAGAAAGTCCTTGCTCTAGCACCAGATAACGGCGAACGTTATTTGTCTACAGCACTCTATGAATTTGAAGTGTAGTCTCCTAAATACACTCAGCCCTTATAATAGGGCTTTTTATTTATACCTTAAAATAGAAAACTCTCCCTATAAGAATCTACTGAATAGAAAAAAGGAAGCAATTTAGCTTCCTTTTTATTATTAGTTATTCAAGGCTGCTGCCATTGTAGCTGCAACTTCAGCTTCGAAGTCGTTTGCAGCTTTCTCGATACCTTCACCAACTTCAAAGCGAGCGAACTCAACTACTGAAGCTTTGACTGATTCAAGGTATGCTTCAACTGTCTTGCTGTCATCCATGATGTAAACTTGTGCAAGAAGTGTGTAAGCTTGGTCAACTTTAGTGTTGTCAAGCATGAAGCGATCCATTTTACCTGGGATGATTTTGTCCCAGATTTTTTCTGGTTTGCCTTCTGCAGCCAATTCAGCTTTGATGTCAGCTTCAGCTTGGGCGATCACTTCATCAGTCAATTGTGATTTTGAGCCATACTTCAAGTGTGGAAGAGCTGGTTTGTTAACCATTGCACGGCTTTCATTGTCTTGGTCGATTACGTGGTTCAATTGTGCCAACTCATCTTTAACGAATTGCTCATCCAATTCTTTGTAAGAAAGAACTGTTGGTTTCATCGCTGCGATGTGCATTGACAATTGTTTAGCAAGTGCTTCGTCTCCACCTTCAACAACTGAAATAACACCGATACGTCCACCGTTATGTTGGTAAGCTCCAAAGTGTTGTGCATCTGTTTTTTCAATCAATGCAAAGCGACGGAATGAGATTTTTTCTCCGATAGTTGCTGTTGCAGATACGTATGCAGCTTCAAGAGTTTCACCTGAAGGCATTGTCAAAGCAAGTGCTTCTTCATTATTAGCAGGTTTTCCTTCAGCAATAACTTTAGCTGTAGTATTTACCAATTCAACGAATTGAGCGTTTTTCGCAACGAAGTCAGTTTCAGCGTTTACTTCAATAACTGCTGCAACATTACCGTTAACATAAACACCAGTCAAACCTTCTGCAGCAACACGGTCAGCTTTCTTAGCTGCCTTAGCCATACCTTTTTCACGAAGCAATTCAATCGCTTTTTCGATGTCACCGTCTGTTTCTACAAGCGCTTTTTTAGCGTCCATAACACCGGCACCAGATTTTTCACGCAACTCTTTTACAAGTTTAGCTGTAATTTCTGCCATTTTGATTCTCCTATATTTTTTAAAAATAGGAGAGCCGGGCTAAGCCCCGCCCTCCTAGGTAATTACTATTTATATAAATTAAGCGTTGTCGCCTTCTACAACTTCAACGATTTCTTCGATTGAATCTGCTTGAGCTTCTGAAGCTGCAAATTCTGCTTCAACTGCTGCTGCATCTTCACCTTGACGTCCTTCGATGATAGCGTCAGCCAATTTAGCTGTGATCAATTTAACAGCGCGGATAGCGTCATCGTTAGCTGGGATGATTACATCGATATCATCTGGATCTGTATTTGTGTCAACCATCGCTACAACTGGGATTCCCAATTTTTTAGCTTCTTTAACAGCGATTTGCTCTTTATGTGGGTCAACTACGTACATTACGTCTGGAATACGAGGCATATCTTCGATACCACCCAAGAATTTTTCAAGACGTGCACGTTGTTTGTTAAGAAGTGCAACTTCTTTCTTAGGAAGAACTTCGAAAGTCCCATCTTCTTCCATGCGTTTGATTTCTTTCAAACGAGCGATACGTTTTTGGATTGTTCCCCAGTTTGTAAGAGTTCCACCCAACCAACGGTGGTTGATGAAGTATTGACCTGAACGTACTGCTTCTTCAGCAACTGCATCAGCTGCTTGTTTCTTAGTACCAACGAACAATACAACTGCATCATTAGCTGCTGCATCACGCATGAAATCGTAAGCTTGGTCAGCGTATTTTACAGTTTGTTGTAAGTCGATAACGTGGATTCCGTTACGCTCAGTGAAGATGTACTTAGCCATCTTAGGGTTCCAGCGACGAGTTTGGTGACCAAAGTGTACACCAGCCTCAAGAAGTTGTTTCATTGAAATTACTGCCATGAGTATTTCTCCTTTTTGTTTTTTTCCTCTTCTTGACTTCAACTCGCAAAACGACCCAAGGGCAACTGTTTCACAATTCATCAAGAATGAGTATTATCGTTCACACGACAAGTTTCATTTTACCATACTTTTTCAATATTTTCAAGCCATTTTAATAGATTTTTAAAGCAGGTAACTATATAAATCATAAAAGAGACTCAAATCGAGCCTCTTTGTTTCATTCATTAGTTTGGATAGATATATGTTACAAAACCTTCTGAAGTTGTAGTAGGATTGAACCATCCACGTTTATTTCCGATTGTACGATTTCCACCATAGTTTGATTCAGATACTTGGATACTTGTTGATGATGAAACAGCTGTAACCACGGCTACGTGTCCATATCCACCATCATTCCAACATGCAATAGCACCAACTTGAGGTGTAGATCCTGTACGGAATCCTGCTGCAGCTGCACTTGTAGCCCACTGCGCTCCATTACCCCAATAGTCTCCTGCCCAAGGTGCCAATGTCTTAGCTCCCCATGTACACTCACCAGTTGGATAACTTGAAGCGTTAGTACTGTATGTTGGATGATGTTTTACTGGTGCAGGAGTGTAGCTTGTTGATTCTGTTGAAGCACTGCTTGAAGATGATTCAGACGAACTAGATTCAGATGAACTTGATGATGAAGAAGTAGTAGATACTGCTTGAACCTGCGCTGTAAAAGTTGTATTTCCAGAAGCAACTACTGTTTGTTGTTGACTTGCTTGTTTAGCTTTGTAAGCTGCTTCTGCTTCTGCAGCTGCTTTAGCTTCTGCTTCTGCTTCTGCTTTTTTCTCAAGTAAACTTGCTTTTTCATCCTCTGCAGTAGCCTTTTCAGCAGCAAGATTCAATTCTGCAGCTTTCAACTCAGCTTGTTTTGTAGTTAATGATTGAGCATCATCAGCTAGTTTTTGCTGATTTGCAATAACTGTATTAATTGCATCATTGTTTGCTACTTGTTTTTCAGAAATAGCTTTTTTATCTGCTTTTTGTTGTTCCAACATTTTGTTGTTTGCAGACACGATTTCACTCATTGCAGCAACACGTGAGATAGCTTCTGTAATTGATTTTGAATTTACAATTGTATTGATGTAGTTTGTTGCAGCTCCATTTGTTTGAGCGCTACGAGCTTGTTTTTGCAATGAATCATTACGAGATACAATATTCTTAGAAAGTTCTGTAATTTCACCCTCAAGCTTTTTAGATTCTGCTTGTAGTCTATCATTTTCAGATTGCAAGTTTGATTGCTCTGTTTGAATAGCAGATACTTGCTCCTGAATTTGATCAACTTGTTTTTGGGCTTCTTGTTGTTGTGCTGTTAAGTTACTAATTTTATTATCTTGAGCAGCAATTTTGTCATCAGTAGTTTCTGCATGCGCAGTTGTTAAAACAGCTACTTGAGAAACCAATACTGTACTTAATAAAAGTGACGCTAAGATTTTTTTCTTCATATTTCGTAAATACTCCTTCTTTTAAAGACAATACTAGTATACCAAAAAAAGGCCTAATGAATATTACGCCTTTGTTACATTTTTATTTCTTTCTTATAGGTAAAATTTTTCAAAAATAAACTGAAAAATAATCATCCATATAAGGTTCAAAATCATTGATGGCACTAAACTATAGACTATAAACAAAGACATACTATCCACAGTTAGACCTACTACTATTGCAAGTATATAAGCTCCCATCTCAAATAGAAAAGTCATGACAATAATTGCCAACATTCTCGTCCAACGATTCAATAAAATAACACTATTAAATTTATGGAGAAATGCCCCCAACAAGACGAATAACAGAGTCGCAATCCCTACCAAGTGGAAAAAGTAAATATCATAAACCAAACCCACTACAAAACAATAGGCTAAATAGAGATACTCTGATACTTCAATCGTCTCAAATAAGAGAAACAAAAATAGAAAATGACTGGCCAACTGCACGTGGGGAAAAAACGAGCCCAGAAGCTGACTAATATGGGCATCAATTAGAACAAAGAAAGGAAGCAATAAAAATACTCCAACCCGCTTCAACTGTCTCATTATGAATTCCCCACTAATTCTATCACATTCACATTATGAGTATCTGCACTCAATTTAACAGTTACTTCTCGTGTCAAATAGTCCGTACTATGCGTTGTGGCAACCACTTCACCAACTGGAATATCCGCAACATTAAAGTTTCCTAATCCACCAGTGGTCACCTTATCGCCCGCACTAATATCGCTATTACTATTTAATTGGCTAATTTTAAGAACCTCATTTTCCTTGTCATAACCAACAATAATCCCATAAATTGTAGTAGAACCATGTTGAATTTTAACAGAAATCTTATCAGCGTTTTCCGTATTTGTCAGAAGGTTGACCATAGTAGAGTTCTCTTCCACTTTTGAAACACTCCCAATCAAACCACCATTTGCAATGGCTAACATGTTCTCAGAAGCTCCTTTTGATTTGCCTACATCCAGGGTCAACTCCTGCTTCCAAGATACTGGAGAACGCATAATAACATCTGATGCCAAAGTCTTTGTGGCTTGTAACTTGGACTTCATATCAAGCAGTTGACGCAGTTGTTCATTTTCCGTCTTTAAACTTTCCGCCTCATTTGATTTAACTTCTAATTGGTAAATCTGTTTCTTCAAACTTTCATTTTCATTATAAGTTCGTGTCAAATGAGCCAAATCTGATTTGACAGAATCAAACCACTGAAAAGGTTTTTGCACAACTCTATCAACCAATGAGATTCCATCGCCTAATTTTGTCACAATTGTACTTGAATAAGTCGTCGCTAAGAGAGCTGACACAAGCAGAACAGTGACAAAAACAATAATGACATATTTTGATTTTTTAAAACGGTTCATATCCCTACCTTTATATCAAAAACTGTTACAGTAACTTTTAAGCAATTCTTTAAAATCTACTAAGATTTTAAGAAAAATAAGCAACAACCAAGTACGATAATAACAAGGATTGCTAGCGTATCCTTTCGAGTCCATTTCAGTTGTCGATATTGACTTCTGCCTTTTCCACCTTGATACCCACGCGCTTCCATAGCGATAGCCAAGGAATCCGCACGTTTTAAACTTGTCGCAAAAAGAGGAATCAAAATGGGAATCATAGCCTTCACCTTTTGAACAATGCTTCCTTCTCCAAAGTCCACTCCACGCGCTTTCTGTGCATTCATAATCCGCGTCGTATCATCCATTAATGTCGGAACAAAACGCAGACTCATAGATAGCATCAATCCAATTTCATGAACTGGAACTTTCACACGCTTTAAAGGTGCTAACAAAGCTTCGACAGCTGAGGCCAAACTTAAGGGCATGGTCGTTAAGGTTAACAAAGTTGAAAAGAAAATAATCAATACAAAGCGACAAAAAATAATTCCAGCTTGTTGCAATGCATAATCCGTGATTCTCACAAACGAAAACTCAAATAAAACATTCCCATTAGAAATGAAAAACAGTTGAAAAATAGTTGTGAAGGCAATCAAGAAAAACATAGATTTCAAGCCCTGAATAAAAAATGAAAGAGATACTCCTGACAAGGCAATAAATATCCCTGTCGCTATAAAAAGAATTAGATTCGTCAAGGGATTATTAGCCCAAAACACAATCAAAATCAGTAGCATCATAGCAAGCAATTTGCTACGTGGATCCAAGCGGTGAACAATCGAATCACCTGGGATATAACGCCCCAAAATCATACTATCCATTTAGCGACTCCTTGAACTCCTCTATCTTAATCGGTAATCGTTTAAATGACACGCCTCTATCAGCCAATCGTTTACAAAAGGCTGTAATTTTAGGTACTCCCAACTGCACTCCTTCCATGAAGACAACATCTTGAAAGACATCACTCGGTCTACCAAACTTAACTAAACGTCCCTTTTCCATCACATATACTTGATTAGCATATTCAGCAACATCATCCATCAAATGCGTTACCAAAACAATAGTCATCCCTGACTGGTGGAGTTTTTTGAACAAATTCATCAACTCTTTTCTCCCCAAGGGATCTAAGCCTGCTGTGGGCTCATCTAAGACTAATATAGCTGGCTCCATGGCAAGTATGCCTGCAATTGCGACACGTCTCATTTGTCCACCTGACAACTCAAACGGACTACGATCAAAAAGTGATTCATCAATTCCAACCAAAGCCAGTTTCTCACGCGCAATCTGCTCCGCATCTTCTTCAGAAACTCCAAAATTTTGCGGTCCAAAAGCAACGTCCTTCAAAACTGTTTCTTCAAAGATCTGATTTTCAGCAAACTGAAATACCAAGCCAACCTGTTTTCTAATTTGACGAATATCTTTATTTTTAGAATTCGAGGTGATTAAGGTATCAAATACCCGCACACTGCCTGCACTTGGTACCAATAAACCATTTAAGAGTTGTAAAATAGTCGATTTCCCGCTACCTGTATGTCCAATTAAGGCCGTATAAGAACCATCTTCAATCGTCAAAGAAACATCCGACAAAGCTGCTGAAGCTAAAGGAGTCCCTTCTTGATATGTAAAACTCACATTTTCTAGAGCAATTCCCATAGCTTATCCTCTAGCTCACTTTCTGTCAAATAATTTCCAGGCAAATCATAGCCATTCTGGCTCAAAGAATGTTTTAATTGATTGGCAAAAGGGTCGTCTAATCCAATTTGATCTAAATCATTTCGAGAGAAAAGCTCCCTTGGACTACTAGTTGATTCAATTGACCCTTTTTTCATGATCAACACACGATCACTCATGGCAACTTCTTCCAAATCATGTGTAATGGAAATGACCGTCACATCATAGTCTTTCCGAATTCCTTTTACTGTCTCAATCAGTTCTCTACGTCCCTCAGGATCCAACATACTCGTTGCTTCATCTAGGATTAAAATAGCTGGTCTTAGGGCTACAACACCTGCAATAGCCACACGTTGCTTTTGGCCACCTGATAGACGCGCTGGCTCTCTCTTTTTAAAGTCCAACATGCCAACCAAATCCAGAGCTTCTTCCACTCTCTTTTTCATTTCTTGACGAGAAAGTCCCTGATTTTCCAAACCAAAGGCAACATCATCTTCAACAGTCGCTCCAACAAATTGATTGTCTGGATTTTGAAAAACCATACCGATTTGACGACGTATATTCCAAACATTTTCCTCAGTCAGCCGTTGGCCATCAATTACAATCTCTCCGGAGTCTGCTTCCAGTAAGCCATCAATTAAGCGAACCGTCGTTGATTTACCACTACCATTATGCCCTACAATCGAAAGCCATTCTCCACGTTTCACGTGAAACGTAATATCCTTCACATCGTAATATTCCTGACTTTCCTTATAGCGAAAAGAAAGATTTTTTACATCAATTATTGATTTCATTTCGAACCAAATGTCCCTTTAAATACATAGGCACTACCCTTGAAATAATCATAGCCAGAGTAGATAGTGAAAAACAAGGCTACATAAAGTAGAACTTGGCCAATCAAAGTCCAGTGTAATAGCAAGAAAATAATGGCAAACATCTGACTGAAAGTTTTAATTTTTCCAGGCATTGCTGCTGCTAAAACCGTCCCACCAGTTTCAACCAATAAAAGCCTTAAACCTGTCACAGCCAACTCACGACAGATAATCACTGCAACAATCCAAGCCGGAGCCATACCTAACTCAATCAGCATAATAAAAGCCGACATAACTAGTAACTTATCCGCCATAGGATCTGCAAATTTACCAAAATTACTGACCACATTCCATTTACGAGCTAAATATCCATCTAAATAATCGGTAATACTGGCAATAGCAAAGATAATAGCTGCTACTATATGACTCTCTATCGAATTTCCTACCGTTAAAATAAAGATAAAAATAGGTATAAAAAGAATTCGACCTATTGTTAAGAGATTTGGAATTTGTTCTTTTTTCATTCGTTTTTCCTTAATTTTTCGTAAAGGTTACAGTGATTTTTCCAGTCTGAGATGTTAATTTTGATAAGTCAACGGTCTGATTATCTACTGTTAAAGCGACACCTTTGACAACACCTAAAGTAATGGTCACAGAATTTTTAGTTGAAACTGTTGTTTCCGCACTTTTATTATCTGGTGATAAGGTCACTCCACCCTCAAGATCACTTTCTGAAACACTAACCCAACTTCTAGCATCTGAGACTGATAATTGTAATTTTGCAGTTTCCTTACTCGTTTTATAAGCAACTTCTACTCTATTTCCTTCACCTGATACCGTTATAGCTGGTTCCATATTCGAAGAGCTACTTGATGAACTACTACTTGAAGATGAAGTTACAGAACTAGTTGAGCTTGTTGCTTGGACTACACTATAACTAGACGCAGATGAACGCTCCGGTTGAGTCTGGAGATAATTCCAAACATAATAAGTCACAAAAATGACAATCGATAGTGCAAAGAGTATAAAATAAAATAAAGGTAAAAATGATGCCTTATTTTTCTTACTTGAACGTCTCCTACCTGTCAACTCGTCTTCATCAACATCTACTTCCTCATAAGTAATCATGCTCCCAGAATCATAAGCATCCAAGACAATTCGCTCATCTAGCTCAACTGCCCACGCATACTTTCTCAAAAAAGAACGAGTATAAAAGGGACTAGGAAGTTGATCAAAATCATCAGCTTCCATCGCTTCCAACATATCCAACTGAATTTCTGTTTTTTTGTGTAATTCTTCTAAAGTCAACCCTTGGTTGGTTCTAGCTAAACGTAAAACCTCACCAATTGTTTTTTTCCTCATACTTGTCATTCCTTCTTTCTAGTATCGATTATGATAGGTTACTACGATGGGAATATTGTAAAATCAACTATATCACCATCATCTATTAAATGATGTCCAGCATCAAGGACATCCTCTAAAGTAATTTCCTGTAAAATTTTTGGCAAATCAAAAATTGTCTCACCATTTTCAAAAGCATCATATTGCGTTGCAATAAATTCAAGAGAGTTCATGCTACTGAAAAATTCTCCAAACATCTCTCTTTTGATAATATCTAAATGATCCTCTGTAATATCTAAATCCTTTGTAAAATTACGAATAGCCTTCCTAAACTGATGAGATAAAGCAACTGGCTCTTTTGTATCCATTGTCAACATGACAAAATGAAAGCGACTTGTTACTTCAACTTCCAGAGATAAGGATGCGTCAATTTTACCTGATTCATATAATTTCTGAAAACGATCCGAAGTCCAACCAAACATCATTGCAAACAATAATTTTAATAAAATATGATGTCGATAGCAATCCGCTTCGGCAACTTCTTGTTTACCTCTAACACCAATCGCTAGTTTGGGAGAAGATACTTCCATCCTCATGCTGTCTGTTTGCTTTACAGGTTGTAAAACAAACTTTTCTCTTGCTAGTTCCTGAACATCTAAATCTTCCAGTTCTTTTCTTTCAAAATAATCCTGTACCTGACCCACGTCAAAATTGCCAACTAAAAACAGAGACATGTTTACAGGTTTGTAAAACCTTGTAAAATTTTCTTGCAAATTAGTTAGATTAATTTGGGCAATTGATTCCTCACTTCCAACTATATCAGTTGCTAAAGGTGTGTCAGGATACAAATTCGCTAAAGTTGAAAAGAATAAGCACGAATCTGGATCATCTTGATACATTTCTCGTTCTTGCTGGATAATATCCTGCTCTCTTAAAATGGAATCTTCAGTAAAATGTGCTGATGTTACCAATTCATCAAGTAAGTCCAAATTTTCTAAAAAATGATCCGTTGCTGAAAAAAGATAGCTTGTTTTTGTAAAGCTTGTAAAGGCATTACTATCTGCACCTAGACTCGTAAAAGCCGACATCAAATCGCTAGCATTTTCTCTCTCAAACAATTTATGTTCAAGAAAATGAGCAATTCCCGCAGGATATTGTTTTACATCTCCGTCAACTTCTGTGACAAGCGTATCTACCGAACCAAACTGTACAGTTACACTCCCGTAAACCTCTTTAAATTCTTTTTTAGGCAAAAGAGCAACTGTCAATCCATTTAACAAACGAGTTCGATAAACCATTTCTTTTACAGCTGGATAGTATTTTTCTTCAAAAACAACCTTTGTCATTCTATTCCTTCCATAAAGTAAATCGCTTGTAGTTTCACATTATTAGCTGCTCTACAAATAGCATCTTTGTCAACTTTCTCGAGTTTTGCAACCCAACTTTTAAAGTCTGCTGAAGATTTTCCAAGTAAGGCATTTTGATAAGCACGTTCAATCAATGAAGATTGATTATCTTGAGAAAGTAACAAAGACCGACGAATCATCTCCTTTGTCTGCTCTAATTCAAGCTCTGTAAAATATCCTTTTTTTAAATCAAGCAGTTGATTATTCATCATTTTACGAGCCTGGTTCCGATTTTCTCGATCAATACCAGCATACATCCTCAAGAACCCACTAAATAAATCGAGCTGACTGGAAATTGTATAAGCTAATCCAGCATCTTCACGAACATTTGTAAAGAGTTTAGAGTGAGCAAATCCGCCCAGTAAACCATTCATTACAATCATTGGTAAATGTTGCTCATCACCATATTCAGAAGGGAAATGATAACCCAATTCCAAAATGGATTGTCCCACATTTTTCCGAATCATACCTTCCTGAAGGATATTAGAATATGGTTGACAATACTGAGCCTTCACATCTCCATCTCGACCTTTGAAGCCAACTGATTCTAATACATTTTGAATTTCAACCTCATTAAAGTCACCTAGGAAAAAGAAATCTATTCGATCATTAGCCAAAAATTCTTGGAAACAAGAATAAGAACTTTGTGGAGTTTCAGCTAAAATACGATTTCGTAAATCACTGTATTCCAATTTGAGACGTTCATCATGAAAAAATAATTTATCTAATTCTTTATGTGCGAAATAAAAAGAATCATCCATATCGGCTGCTAAACTTGCTAGTAATTGTTTTTTCTCAATTTCAAATAAGGCCGAATCAAACCCATTGTCAACTACTACGGGTGAAAAAAGAGTTTCTTTTACAAGTTCCAAAACCTGAGAAGTTAGCACATTTTTCCTACTTAAAAACTCATCACGAACATAGGTAAATGTCAATTCTACAATGTGACTTTGCCCTCTTCTGAAACAATTGGTTGACATATCTGTACCGTATAGACTGGCCAAATGTTTTCTCAAATCTTGAGAAGTGGGGTACATCTGATTAGCAGTCTCTAGCATACTCGCACTCAACATGCGACCTGCAATCGTATCAAGAGATAATGGAGCGGTAAAACGCACGGTGATTTTGTTCGTTTTAAACTTTTTTGATTGGATAAAATGTGTTGAAATTCCATGCACTAACTCCATGATTTACCTCCTTATATACAGACTTCTATTATATCACGAAAACCTGAAATTTTCTTGTTCTCTGTAACACTTTTGAAATAAAAATCGCTTACATTTCTCCCTATTTCTCTCACTATTTTTAGGAAAATATGGTATAATACCAAAGATTGAGGTGAATTATGGAATACAAATTATTTGAAGAATTTATTACCCTCCAAGCACTACTCAAAGAACTTGGAATTACACATAGCGGAGGAGCTATCAAATCATTTCTCTCTGAACATTCTGTTTACTTTAATGGGGAATTAGAGAATCGTCGTGGTAAAAAACTTCGTATTGGTGATAAAGTTGACATCCCTGACATGAATATTGACATCTTGTTGACACAACCTACTTCTGAGGAGCAAGGGGAATACCAAGCTGATAAAGTTGAAAAAGAACGAATCGCTAAGCTTGTTAAAGAGATGAATAAGGGAGTAAAAAAAGATAAATCAAAACCTACTTCTTCACCCAAAAGCAAACAAGCTCCGCGATTCCCTGGTAGATAATCATGTGGCTACAACATCTATCTCTCAAAACTTTTCGTAACTATAAAGAGACGAAAATAAACTTTAATCCTAAATTAAATGTCTTTTTAGGACGTAATGCTCAAGGAAAAACAAATATGTTAGAGGCTATCTATTTTTTAGCCTTAACACGTAGTCATCGAACTCGAACAGATAAAAATCTCATTCATTTTGATGAGGAACAACTTCATCTTTCAGGTCTTGTTCAGAAAAAAACGGGATCCGTTCCTCTCGAAATTGAACTAACACAAAAAGGACGTGTGACAAAAGTGAATCACTTAAAACAGGCACGACTTTCAGATTACGTAGGACACATGAATGTTGTCTTATTTGCTCCTGAAGATTTACAACTAATTAAAGGAGCACCTTCAGTTCGACGAAAATTCATTGATATGGAGCTTGGGCAAATTAAGCCAATCTATTTATCTGACTTAACCAATTATAATCACATCCTTAAGCAAAGAAATACCTATTTAAAATCAGCTCAAACAATAGATGAAACCTTCCTTTCAGTACTAGATGATCAGCTAGTCGATTATGGATGTCGCGTAATGAAGCACCGCTTAGATTTCATAAAAAAACTAGAGCATTTTGGGCGTAAGAAACATTTTGAAATCTCTAATCAGATTGAAGAACTGTCAATATCCTATCAATCTTCTGTTAAGCTAACTGACAAAGAAGACTTATCAGAATCTTTCAAAATTGCTTTAGAAAAAAGTAGGTCCAGAGATTTATTTAAAAAGAATACTGATGTTGGTCCTCATCGAGATGATATTTCTTTTTATATAAATAGGATGGATGCTAGTTTTGGAAGTCAAGGTCAACATCGTAGTCTCGTCCTATCTATAAAATTAGCAGAAATCGAATTAATGGAAAGTATTACTACAGAATCTCCAATATTACTGCTTGACGATGTTATGAGCGAACTTGACAACACTAGACAACTAAAACTATTAGAAACGATTTCACATTCAATACAAACCTTTATCACAACAACCAGCTTAGATCATCTTCAAAATCTGCCAGAAAATCTAAGCATTTTCACTATTCAGGATGGTAAAGTTACTGTAAAGGTAAGTTGACAACATTGTAAAAGAACTCCTGTTTTCACGGGAGTTCTTTTCATTGTTTTTACATGGAATAATTTGGTGCCTCATTCGTAATTTGTACATCATGAGGATGGCTTTCTTTCAAACCAGCACCAGACATTTCAATAAATTGAGCATTATCATGTAGTTCTTTAAGGTTAGCTGCACCACAATAACCCATACCAGAGCGAATACCACCAATCATTTGGAAGACAATATCAGCTGCCGCTCCTTTATAAGCAACACGACCTTCAATTCCTTCTGGAACGAGTTTGTTTGCTTCATTGACAGAACCTTGGAAGTAACGGTCGCTTGAACCTTTCTTCATAGCAGCGATTGAACCCATACCACGGTAAGTCTTGAATTTACGTCCTTGGAAGATTTCGGTTTCTCCTGGAGCTTCATCAGTTCCAGCAAACATAGATCCAAGCATAACGGCATTGCCACCTGCTGCAAGGGCTTTTACAATATCTCCAGAATACTTGATTCCACCGTCAGCAATGATCGTTTTACCATATTCACGCGCAACAGCTGCAGCATCATAGATAGCTGTTACTTGCGGAACACCAACACCAGCAATCACACGAGTAGTACAGATAGAACCTGGGCCAATCCCAACCTTGACAACGTCTACACCTGCTTCATAAAGGGCACGTGCACCTTCAGCAGTAGCAATATTTCCAGCAATCAGTGTACGGTCTGGGAAATGAGCACGAATCTCAGCAATTTTACGCAAGACACCTGCAGAATGACCATGCGCAGTATCAATAACAATCGCATCCGCTCCTGCCTCAAAAAGAGCCTCTGCACGTTCAAATGTATCTGAAGTAACACCTACTGCACCAGCAACCAGAAGACGACCAAACTCATCTTTAGCCGCATTTGGAAACTCAATAACTTTTTCAATATCTTTAATAGTAATCAAACCAGAAAGACGGCCTTCTTCATCTACCAACGGAAGTTTTTCAATACGGTGTTCTTGAAGAATGCTTTCAGCCGTTGCAAGATCTGTACCCACAGGAGCAGTCACAAGATTTTCACTAGTCATATGATTTGAAATTGGTTGGTTATAATCTGAAATAAAACGAAGATCTCGATTTGTCAAAATACCAACTAATTTACGATTTTCAAGTGTTTCAACAACTGGAACACCACTGATACGGTAACGTCCCATAAGCTCATCAGCTTCAGCGATTGTATGTTCAGGCGTCAAGAAGAACGGATCAATAATAACTCCATTTTCAGAACGTTTTACCTTACGAACCTCGTCTGCTTGTTGAGCAATTGACATGTTTTTATGGATAACTCCGAGACCGCCTGCACGAGCAATAGCAATGGCCATTTGACTCTCTGTAACTGTGTCCATGGCAGCGGTAATAATTGGGATATTTAAAGTCAAATTATCTGCCAATTTAGTTGTTAAATCTGCATCGTTAGGCAACACATGACTTTCAGCTGGAATAAGCAATACATCATCAAAGGTAAAACCTTTTTTCAAAAATTTAGTGTCCCAATTAGACATTCGAAGTTTCCTCTTTTCTTTCTTTTTGAGCTTGACTCTTTTTATATTGTATCTATCATACCATTCTATAAAAATTTGTCAAATGTTACAGGAGCAAATAAAAAACTATCTTTTCTTTGATATAGAAATGATAGTTTCTTGTAAAATAAACTCAGTTAAAGTAATGAAGTCCCATGGCCCCTTTAACATCAGATAGGGTTTGACCCGCAACTTCACGTGCTCTTTCACTACCTTTTTGAAGCATATTATAAACTTCTCCCATATCCTTAGCAAATTCGATACGGCGCTCACGAATAGGACCAAGTTCACGTTCTAATATTTCAAGTAGATAACGCTTGGTCTTCACATCACCAAGACCACCTCGTTGATAATGTTCTTTCATATCAGCAATTTCTTGAGCATCTTCTGGACGACCAAAAACATCTAGATAATGGAAAACCATATTTCCTTCAATCTTACCTGGATCCTCAACACGGATATGATCTGGATCTGTATACATACTCATTACTTTTTTACGCAAAGTATCCGCATCATCAGCTAAATAAATACCGTTATTAAGGGATTTAGACATTTTAGCATTTCCATCTAAACCAGGCAAACGCCCTGCTCTCTCATTTTCTGGATAAATACCTTCTGGCTCTACCAAGACATCACAGTTATATGCATTGTTAAATGAACGAACAATTTCACGAGTTTGCTCAATCATTGGTTTCTGATCTGTCCCAACAGGAACATAATTAGCCTTAAAAGCTGTAATGTCAGCTGCTTGAGCTATTGGGTAAACTAAGAAGCCTGTCGGAATACTTTCTCCAAATCCTTTCTGAGCAATCTCTGTCTTGACAGTTGGATTACGCTCCAAACGTGCTAATGAAACTAGATTCATATAATACATAGATAACTCAGCTAATTCTGGAATTTGGCTTTGAATAAAGATAGTTGATTTACTTGGATCCAATCCAACTGCAAGATAATCCAAAGCAACATTTCCGATAGACTCTACAATTGTTTGAGGATCTTTAGCATGATCTGTCAAAGCTTGTTGGTCAGCCAAGAACACAAACATATCATACTTATCCTCTTCCTGTAACAATACTCGATTTTTGAGACTGCCAACATAATGTCCAATATGCAATTTTCCTGTTGGACGGTCTCCTGTTAAAATAATGGGTTTAGTCATTTTATTCTCCTTCGATGTGGTCCCTTCAATTATAGCATTTTTTTAATAAAATAACCGTAATTTATCAAAATAAATCAGTCTTGCCATTTACGGATTTGTGTAAAGGATACTGTAAATATAGTTTACACAAAATTGACAAATAAAAATTTGAATATTTCTGTATTTTCTAGTAGAATAAATATATTACACATATAGGAGAAAAATATTGCTTACAGTATCTGATGTTTCACTACGTTTTAGTGATCGTAAACTTTTTGATGATGTCAATATCAAATTTACAGAAGGAAATACTTACGGATTAATCGGTGCTAATGGTGCCGGAAAATCAACCTTTTTAAAAATTTTAGCTGGAGATATCGAACCTACTACTGGTCATATTTCTCTTGATCCAGATGAACGTCTCTCTGTGCTTCGTCAAAATCACTTTGACTATGAGGATGAACGTGCCATTGATGTCGTTATTATGGGAAATGAAAAACTTTATAGCATCATGAAGGAGAAAGATGCTATCTACATGAAGGAAGATTTCTCAGATGAGGATGGCGTCCGTGCTGCCGAACTCGAAGGAGAGTTTGCCGAGCTTGGAGGTTGGGAAGCAGAGAGTGAAGCCTCTCAACTACTTCAAAACCTAAACATTCCAGAAGAATTGCACTATCAAAACATGAGCGAATTGGCCAACGGTGAAAAAGTAAAAGTTCTCCTAGCCAAAGCACTTTTTGGTAAACCAGATGTTCTTCTTTTGGACGAGCCAACCAACGGTTTGGATATCCAATCGATTACTTGGTTAGAAGACTTCTTGATTGATTTTGATAACACCGTTATCGTAGTATCCCACGACCGTCACTTCTTGAACAAAGTATGTACTCACATGGCCGACCTTGACTTTGGAAAAATCAAACTCTATGTCGGAAACTATGACTTCTGGAAGGAATCTTCTGAACTCGCTGCTAAATTGCTAGCAGACCGTAATGCCAAAGCAGAAGAAAAAATTAAGCAATTGCAAGAATTCGTTGCTCGTTTCTCTGCCAATGCTTCTAAATCAAGGCAAGCAACATCACGTAAGAAAATGCTTGATAAAATTGAACTTGAAGAAATTGTACCATCTAGTCGTAAATATCCATTTATCAACTTTAAAGCGGAACGTGAAATCGGTAATGATCTCTTGACAGTAGAAAATCTATCTGTAAAGATTGATGGTGAGACTATTTTAGATAATATCAGCTTTATCTTACGTCCAGGTGATAAGACAGCGCTAATTGGACAAAATGACATCCAAACGACTGCATTAATTCGTGCAATCATGGGTGACATTGACTATGAAGGAACTATCAAGTGGGGAGTAACTACTAGCCGTTCTTACTTGCCAAAAGATAACTCGGCAGATTTTGCAGGAGGAGAGTCAATCCTTGACTGGTTGCGTCAATTCGCAAGTAAAGAGGAAGATGACAATACTTTCCTACGTGGCTTCCTCGGCCGTATGCTCTTCTCTGGAGATGAAGTTAACAAACCTGTAAATGTCTTGTCAGGGGGAGAAAAAGTGCGTGTCATGCTTTCAAAGCTCATGCTCTTGAAATCAAATGTCCTTGTACTTGATGATCCAACCAATCACTTGGACTTGGAATCTATCTCAAGCTTGAACGATGGATTGAAAAACTTCAAAGAATCAATCATCTTTGCCAGCCATGACCACGAGTTTATTCAAACTCTTGCTAACCATATTATTGTCTTGTCTAAAAATGGCGTCATTGACCGTATCGATGAAACCTATGATGAATTCCTAGAGAATGCAGAAGTACAAGCAAAAGTTAAAGAACTTTGGAAAGACTAAAAAACTTCAAAACTCAGTTGGGTTAACCAGCTGAGTTTTCTAACATTTTATGAGGTAACATGAAATTATTTTTTAAAACATATTGGACCTATTTTGTTTCTTTCATCATTCCTGTATTGATTATGATAGGAGTATATCTATCTCAAGGTATCTACTGGAATAGCGATACATCTCCACTATTAGGAGATGGCTTTCATCAATACGTTATTTTTGATGTAGCTTTACGAAATATCCTACATGGAAATGGTAGTTTGTTTTACACCTTTACAAGTGGTCTAGGACTAAATTTCTATGCCCTATCTAGTTATTACTTGGGGAGTTTCCTTTCACCTCTAGTTTACTTTTTTGATCTAACGAATATGCCAGATGCTGTCTATCTGACAACTCTCTTAAAATTTGGATTGATTGGACTGTCAACTTACTTTAGTTTAAATAAACTATTTCAATCGATTCCTAAGCCTTTAAAACTAGCTTTATCTACTTCCTATGCTCTGATGAGTTTCTCTGTCAGTCAATTAGAGATAAAAACCTGGCTAGATGTTTTTATCTTGATTCCTTTAATTATAACTGGTTTACACCTGCTTATAACTGAAAAGAAATTCTCATTATACTTTACAAGTCTGTCAATCTTATTTATCCAAAACTATTATTTTGGCTATATGACAGCATTGTTTCTTATTTTCTGGTATCTCTGTCAAATTTCTTGGGACTTTAAAACTCGAAAATCATCTTTTCTTGATTTCATAATCACCTCCTTTTTAGCTGGTATGGCTAGCTTGATTATGACTCTTCCCACTCTGTTTGATTTACAGACACATGGGGAAAAATTGACTGAAGTTACAAAGTTTCAAACTGAAAGTAGCTGGTATCTTGATCTCTTTGCTAAGCAATTCATCGGTTCCTTTGACACAACAAAGTATGGGGCCGTTCCAATGATTTTTGTTGGACTACTTCCCTTTATTTTGACTATTTTATTTTTTACGCTGAAATCTATTAAGTTTCACGTGAAACTTATCTATGCAATCTTCTTTACATTTCTAATTGCAAGCTTTTATATAGAAGCTCTTGATTTATTTTGGCAAGGTATGCATACTCCAAATATGTTTTTACATCGCTATGCTTGGATTTTTTCTACCTTGTTAATTTACACAGCAGCAGAAGTCTTAAATCGTCTGAAAGAAATTAAAGTCTGGAATTTTTTAGTTTTGCTTTTTCTTCTAGTAATAGGATTTTTAGCCACCATCTATCTAAAATCGCATTATTCTTTTTTAACAGATTTGAATATTCTTCTTACTCTTGAATTTTTGGTTGTCTATTCTCTTTTACTCCTTGCAGTTATCAAAAAGTTTATATCTGTGAATCTGTTTACCATTCTAATCTCTTTATTTATAATAGTTGAAATAAGTTTAAATGCTTCATCTCAAATGAACGGAATTGCTAAAGAATGGGGCTTTGCTTCTCGAAGTGCATATAATCGAGATATCCCAGCTATGGAATCTTTCTCAACATATATTGGAAATCAATTTACTCGTACTGAGAAACTAGAGACTCAGACAGGAAATGACAGTATGAAATTCAACTACAATGGAATATCTCAATTTTCATCTGTTCGAAATCGTTCAGCAAGCTCTACTTTGGATAAACTTGGGTTTAAATCCTCTGGGACTAATCTCAATCTACGCTATGCAAATAATAGTATTTTGGCTGATAGTTTATTTGGTATCCAGTACAATATCTCAGACAGTCCTATTGATAAGTATGGTTTTAAAGATATCTATCAAAAAGATAATCTTACCCTATATGAAAATCAATACTCTCTTCCGATTGCATTTGCTAGTCAATCTGTTTACAATGATGTCAAGTTCAATGAACACACTTTGGATAATCAGGCCTCGTTTTTAAATCAACTTGCTAACGTCAATTTTGATTATTTTTCTCCAATACCTTATGACAAAACAGAAAATACTAATGATTTGATTAGTGTCACAAGTTCTTCAACTGAGGATGCAGCAATCCAGTATCAAATTGAAGTGCCAGAAAACAGCCAAGTTTATCTTTCTTTCACAAACCTTCACTTTTCTAATGACAAACAAAAAAAGGTTGACATCCTTGTAAATGGAGAAAAGAAAACTTTTACAACTGATAATGTCTTCTCCTTCTTTAATCTAGGTTATACAAAAGAGACAAAAACTTTCAATATTTATGTTAGTTTCCCTGGAAATTCACAAGTATCATTTGAATCTCCTACCTTCTATCGTTTAGATACCCAAACTTTAACTGAGGCAATTCAAAAAATTAAAGAACAGCCTGTAACAGTATCAACTTCTAAAAACAAGGTTTTTGCTACATATGATGTCCAACAAGATACATCTATTTTTTTCACCATTCCTTATGACAAAGGTTGGTCTGCCTACCAAGATGGTAAGAAAATAGAGATTAAACAAGCTCAAACTGGCTTTATGAAAGTTGACGTTCCTAAGGGAAAAGAAATTATTACACTTTCCTTTATTCCCAATGGTTTTATTACTGGATCAATCTGTTCCTTTACTTCACTTTTACTATTTGGAATTTATAATCACAAACGAAAGACATCTAATACATAAAAAAATCGACCAATTGGTCGATTTTTTTAATATTCTTCCATTTTCTTAGGTTGATAGGCTAGCATACCTAAACCAGTAAATAGAGCTAGTATGACAGCTAGGAAAATGACTTGCTGATGAATATTTCCTGTCATAGAGATTGTTTCTCGTAATCCAGAAACTGAATAACTCATTGGTAACCAAGGATTAATGGCTCTAAAGAAATCATTTGTCAAAGCAAGTGGGTAAGTACCTGCACTTGATGCTAACTGTAATAAAAGCAAGATAAGAGAGAAGAAAGCTCCTATACGGCTATTCCATGTTGTTAAAGCTGTAACCATAGACATGAATACTAAACTTGTTAAGATGATGAGAATAAATGTTCTCATTTCATGATTAGCAGTTAGACCAATAAGATGAACTCCTCCATATACCAAAATCCCTGCTAAAATAGCTATCATACCATTTATTTCAGCTCTAGATTTCAACCAAGACCAACGGCTCTCTGGATGACGTCCTGAAGGCAGCTTCGCAAAGATCATATTTGTTGATATTGCTGCAACAAAAAGAGCAACTGATATCATATAAGGAGCCATTGCAACTCCATTTACAGGAACTTGATCATTGTCTGTTTTGGAAAGACTGAGAGGATTTGATAAAATCTCTGCATTTTTAGATTCCGTTGATGCTGATTTGAGTTGATCACTGGCATTACTCAATCCTTGTCCTAAAGAAGCAACTCCTGTCTGTAAACCTTCCAAGCCAGAAGTTAACTTTGTTCCACCTTCTGCTAGTTTCCCAGCTCCATTTGCCAATTTATTAGCTCCACTTTCTAATTGAGAAGCACCTGAAATTAACTGACTGGATTTGTCAGCTAGTTGGCTAGAGCCTGATTGCAATTTATCAACTCCTGCTATCAATTCTTGACTCTTTTGATTCAATTGGTTAGAGCCAGTTGATAATTTTTCAATACCAGACACTAATTCTGGAGTTTTTTCAACTAATTGACCAACTCCTGCTGTCAAGTTAGAAGATTTTTGTGTCAAGGTAGTTGAGCCTGAAACTAATTGGTCCAAACTACCTGTCAAGGTGGAATTCTTTTCACTTAGTTGACTTGCGCCTTGAGAAACTTTATCAACACCTGCAGTATATGCATTTACACCTGATGTAATAGACTGACTGGCAGGAACTAATTTGCTAGCAACAGCTCCTTGTATCTCTGTTAATCCACTTGACAATTCTGTCAAAGAACTAGAAGCGATAGGTAATACTTGATTAGCTTGATTTTTTAAAGTCGAAAGATTAAAAGACTGATTTTGTAAGTTTTCCAAACTTCCCTGTAAACCTTGAGCTAAAGCTACAATTGACTGAGCCGATTGAATACTATCAGTCGAATTTTGAGATACAGAAGCGCTTATCTCAGCTTGTTGCTCACTTGTCAATGATTGATAAGCTGCTGTCGATTGAATATTGGCTAATGTAGTTGCTTTATCAGACTGAGCACTTGCTAACATTTGATTAGAAAGAGATACTATACTTGATAAAACAGAATCTAATTGTTTTGTATCTCCAACATCAATATTTTGAATGGCTTGATTTAACTGATTCAGACCAGAAGATAATTGATTAATTTGATCTTTTTTCCCAGACGAAGCATCTAACTTGCTAGAAAGTTGTTGAATCCCTTCACTTAATTGCTCCACCCCCATTCGAAGTTTGGCTGATTGATTAGATAACTGATTAGCACCTGTTGCAAGACTTCCCACTCCATTGGTGTAGGCACTAACACCAGATGAAAATTGATTAAGACCAGCATTAAGCTGAGAAACACCGCCAGTATAGGATTCTACACCAGTATATAACTGATTGATTCCTCTTACTAATTCAGGACTTTTAGAAGATAATTGACCTAACCCGCTATCTAATTGACTCACTGCACCAGTATATGTAACTAAACCACTATTAAAATTCCCTAAGCCAAGATGAAGTTGTTCAACACCAGAGACATAAGCAGATAATCCTTTAGTAAACTGCTCCGTTCCATTTGAAAATGTTAAACTTGAAGCTGCTAAAGAGTGTAGGTTAGTAGTTAATGTTTGACTTCCTGCCACTAACTGATTCGCTCCATCAGTTAATTTTTCACTACCAGAAGCCGCTTGACTCATGCCATCCTTTAAATCGACCATTTTGTTAAATAAAGCTTTGGTATAGGTCTCGGTTACATTGGTAGAAACATTCTGCTTTAATTGTGTCATTGCAGAATCACTCATCTTGCTTGCAATAAAGCTATGACCACTTGAAGTCTGATAATCGATTTGCATTTGCTCTGGATGATCCGTTAAAATCGAAGCTGCTTTTTCAGATAAATCACTTGGTAAAGTCACTACCATATAGTAATCGCCATCTTCCAATCCCTTCTTTCCTTCCTCTTCATCCACGAAATGAAAATCCAAGGTTTTATTTTCTTTTAAATTGGACACCATGTCTTTTCCTATTACCATAGTATTACCATTATAGGAAGCCTCTTTATCATTATTGACAACTGCCACAGGTAAGTCAGACAATTGCCCATATGGATCCCACATTGATGACAAAAATATGATATTGTACAGAGCTGGAATAAGAGAAATCCCTATCATGACAATAATAAAGGTTGGTTTTTTAAAAATTGCTTTCCATTCTTTAAACATAGTTTCTCCTTTTTTAAACATATTGTCTAAAATTTTGATATAATAGATTATACATTAAAAAATCTAAATTACAAGATAAAAAATCCATTTTTAGACATATAGTCTAATTTGTTTACAAGGAGGAAATATGCAAGAAAGTAACAAACGCTTAAAAACAAAGCGAACTATTGAAAATGCTATGGTACAATTACTGATGGAACAGCCATTTGATCAAATTTCTACTGTCAAGTTAGCAGAAAAAGCCGGAATTAGTCGTTCCAGCTTCTATACTCACTATAAGGATAAGTATGATATGATTGAGCACTATCAAAGCAAGCTATTCCATACATTTGAATATATTTTTCAAAAACATGCTCATCACAAAAAAGATGCTATTTTAGAAGTCTTTGAATATCTAGAGTCAGAACCACTTCTGGCTGCCCTTCTTTCTGAAAATGGGACTAAAGAAATCCAAAATTTCTTACGAAATAAACTTCATATCATGCTCAGTACAGATTTACAAAAGCAATTTATGCAACTAAATCTCAATACAACTGAATTAGAATACAGCAGCATCTATCTAACTCACGCACTTTTTGGTGTCTGCCAAACTTGGATTGCACATGGAAAAAAAGAAAGTCCTCAAGAAATAACAGACTTCCTTATGAAGATGCTTGGTGATGCAAATTGATATAAAAAGAGGAACACAGTTGTGTTCCCTTTTATCTATACTCCGCCAGTAGGACTCGAACCTACGACATCATGATTAACAGTCATGCGCTACTACCAACTGAGCTATGGCGGATAAAATAGTCCGTACGGGATTCGAACCCGTGTTACCGCCGTGAAAAGGCGGTGTCTTAACCCCTTGACCAACGGACCTTCTATCTGTAGCAGATATAACCATTATATCAATTTCTTACTAATTGTCAATCACTTTTGAGATTTTTTCTCCAAAATATCTTTCAATTTTCTAATTTTTAACCTTGAAATAGGACAACGATGGTCTTCATAAAAAACAATTTCTAGATTCTTTCGGTCAATTTCTCTAATATTGCCTATATTTACCAAAAATGACTTATGAGGAGAATAAAATCGTTGGGTATGTTTATCCTTTTCCTGAATATCTGTCATGGTACCGTAAAATTCTTTGGCAAAATTCTTACCAATAATGCGCAATTTATGAGAGACACCTGTCGTTTCAATATACAAAATATCATGGTAAGGAATTTTTAAATCATTTCCCTTGTAATTGTAATCAAAATAATCTACAACATCTTCATTTTCAAGTAACATACTCTTCGTGTAGAATATATTTTGCTCAATTCTCTTCTTAAACATCTCATCATTGATATCCTTATCAACAAAATCTAGGGCTGATACCTGGTATTTATAGGTTAGAGTTGCAAACTCTGATCGACTGGTGATAAAGACGATAATTGCATAAGGATTGTAATGACGAATGAGCTGAGCAACCTCAAATCCCTTTTTCTCAATTCCATGAATATCGATATCTAGGAAATAAAGCTGATTTACTTCATCGTTTTCAATGTATTCTTCAAATTCACGGACTTTTCCCGTTGTCTTGTATGATATTGGAATATTCGATTCTTTCGAAATTTCATCCAATATTCTTTCTAGTCTCACTTGATGTTCAATAACATCCTCTAAAATTAAAACTTTCATTCAAATTCCCTCTTAAATCTAATAATTTGTCTAAATGTACTGCCTTCCATCTCTGTTTCTAAAATAATATTGTTGTACTTATCTAGTAGTTCTTTCACATTATTTAATCCAACTCCCCGATTTCTTCCCTTAGTGGAGAATCCTAAAGCAAATAGATCTCCTGAAGGAGTCATCGTCATTTTACATGAATTCTGAATCACAATAACTGTTTCAGTTTCCATCTTAATAACTGCTACTTCCATCTGCTTTTTATAACTATCAGCCGATCCTTCGACAGCATTATTCAATAAAACGCTCATGATACGAACCAAATCCAAGAGTTCAATTGGGAGTTTGGTAATCGTATCTTTTACTTCCAGTGTAAACTCTACACCATTATTTCGAGCATAGACAATTGACTGAGCAACCAAACTTCGTAAAGCTGAATCTTCTATGTTGTTCAAATCAAAGTAAGTGTACTTATCTGAACGCAATTTGTGATTTGCTTTGACCAAAACTTCATTATAAACTCTGTCAATTTCCTGTAAATTACCACTGTCAATTGCCATCTGCATACTGACAAGCATCCCAGCATAGTCATGTCGAAAACCACGGATTTCATTATACAGTCCAACAATTTCATCTGTATAATTCTGTAAATGTTTCTGTTCAAATTTCTTCTGCTTCAACGCAATCTCTTTCTCCATTTGCACTTTATGAGAATTCATTGCAAAGAAGGTCAAAAGTAAAGAGATAAAGACAATAGATGACAAAATACTTCCAAAACTATTCAAATGTTTAATCGTACTTACCATATCTGAAACGAAAGATACAATATGGAGCAGTAGTAAAGCAAAAAATACTTTTTTCAAGAAAGGATAAAGGTAGTCCTTGTCAAAATAGGCTAGTTCCAAATGGAAATAATGAATGATTTTTAAGACAACAAAATAGGTCAACACCGTTACAACGAAAAAGAATGGGGCGTGATATTGTGAAACAAAATTGTCTCCTGTTATAGAGGAGAAAGTTACGGACAGAAAGGTATGAGTGCTCTCATATAAAAGAGATAGTAGTAAACTTAGGAATAATCCTCTAGCCCTCTCATATTGTTTAATCCATCTAAAATAGGAATATAAGCCCAAAGGAAATAAAAATGTTGCAATCCCTAACCCATCTAAATTTAGAAGATAGAAGGGAAAATCAAGTATTATTGCTGTTAGTAATGTATAAGCACCAAAAACGTATAGTTCCTTTGCTTTTATTTGACCTTTACAAATTAAATGGTAACTGTTACTAATAATTAAAAAATGAACAAGAACTATCCCAAATACAAGTAAATCCATTACTCTTTCTCCTTATTTCATTATTTTTTTCGTCGGAAAAGAAAATTAAGGAGGATGTCTGAAACCCTACTTTCCCCACCTTTAATTTCCTGCAAGTCTTTTTCCTTCAAGGCTACAAACTGTTCCAATTTAACTGTGTTTTTCATAATAAAATCTCCTTAAATGTTTTTTTCTTGTAAGCTAACTTACAAAAACTATTATACAAAATGGAATTTCATTTTAGATAAAATTCTCTCAACTGTCATTTTTTTCTCCCCAAGTGTACTTTTTTAAGAAAAAAGCCGGGAAAATTCCCAGCTTTGCTACTATATTGATCCCAGCAGGATTCGAACCTGCGACCGTTCGCTTAGAAGGCGAATGCTCTATCCAGCTGAGCTATGAGACCTAACACAACTATTCTACCAAAAATTCAATTAAAAGTCAATTTTCTATTTATGATAGGGGGATCCCTGCTGAATCGTAAAAGCGCGATAGATTTGTTCAACAAGGACTAGTCTCATTAACTGATGGGGCAAGGTTAAGCGACCAAAACTAACAGAAAGATTGGCTCTCTTTTTTACATCCTGTGCTAATCCCAGACTCCCTCCAATAATAAATGTAAGAGTAGAAAATCCTTTTATAGAAGCTTCTTCTAACTGCTTACTAAATTCTTCTGAAGAAAGTGTTTTCCCCTCAATGGCTAACACAATAACAAAATCACGGTCACCAACTTTTGATAAAATTCTCTGACCTTCTATTTCTAAAATCTTTTGATTTTCTAACTCACTAGCCCTATCTGGTGTTTTTTCATCTGCCAGCTCAATCATTTCAAGCTTAGCAAATCGAGAAATTCGTTTTGAATACTCTGAGATACCATCTTTTAAATACTTTTCTTTCAGTTTCCCAACTGTTACAACTTTAATTTTCATAACTCTATTCTAACATATTCTTTATTTTTTTCACATCTTATTCACAAAATAAAAGGTTAATTTTCACCTAGAAAACCACAGATTTTTAAAAGTTATCCACACTTTGTGAAAAACTTTTGTGTTTAAGTTATAATTAAGTTAGTCAGTTTATACTTTCAGTAATTTCAAACATATGGAGGCAAATATGAAACATTTAAAGACATTTTATAAAAAATGGTTTCAATTATTAATCGTTATCGTCATTAGCTTTTTTAGTGGGGCTTTGGGTAGTTTTTCAATAACCCAACTAACTCAAAAAAGTGGTGTAAGTAACTCCAACAACAATAGCACTATCACACAGACTGCCTATAAAAACGAAAATTCAACAACGCAGGCTGTTAATAAAGTAAAAGATGCCGTTGTTTCTGTTATTACTTATTCAGCAAATAGACAAAATAGCGTATTTGGTAATGATGATACTAATACAGATTCTCAGCAAATTTCTAGTGAAGGATCTGGGGTCATTTATAAAAAAAATGACAAAGAAGCTTACATTGTCACCAACAATCACGTTATAAATGGCGCCAGTAAAGTAGATATTCGCTTGTCAGATGGGACTAAAGTGCCTGGAGAAATCGTCGGAGCGGATACTTTCTCTGATATTGCTGTCGTCAAAATCTCTTCAGAAAAAGTGACAACAGTAGCTGAGTTTGGTGATTCTAGTAAGTTAACCGTAGGAGAAACTGCTATTGCTATTGGTAGCCCGCTAGGTTCTGAATATGCTAATACTGTCACTCAAGGTATTGTATCTAGTCTCAATCGAAATGTGTCCTTAAAATCTGAAGATGGACAAGCCATTTCTACAAAAGCCATCCAAACTGATACTGCTATTAACCCAGGTAACTCTGGTGGCCCACTGATCAATATCCAAGGACAGGTTATCGGAATTACCTCAAGTAAAATTGCAACAAATGGAGGAACATCTGTAGAAGGCCTTGGTTTCGCAATTCCTGCAAATGATGCTATCAATATTATTGAACAGTTAGAAAAGAACGGAAAAGTGACGCGTCCAGCTTTGGGAATCCAAATGGTCAATCTCTCCAATATTAATACAAGTGATATTAGAAGACTCAATATTCCAAGCAGTGTAACATCTGGTGTAGTTGTTCGTTCTGTACAAAGTAATATGCCTGCCAATGGTCACCTTGAAAAATACGATGTTATTACAAAAGTAGATGACAAAGAGATTGCTTCATCAACAGACTTACAAAGTGCTCTTTACAATCATTCTATCGGAGACACCATTAAGATAACCTACTATCGTAACAGTAAAGAAGAAACTACATCTATTAAACTTGACAAGAGTTCAGGTGATTTAGAATCTTAATTGACATCTATGTAAAGAAAACTTTACATAAGAGAAAAGATGTGTTAGTGTAGAATCATGGAAAAATTTGAAATAATTTCTATCACAGATATACAAAAAAATCCCTATCAACCTCGAAAAGAATTTGATAGAGAAAAACTACATGAACTAGCACAGTCTATCAAAGAAAATGGGGTCATTCAACCGATTATTGTTCGTCAATCTCCTGTGATTGGTTATGAAATCCTTGCAGGAGAGAGACGCTATCGGGCTTCACTTTTAGCTGGTCTAAGGTATATCCCAGCTGTTGTTAAGCAGCTTTCAGATCAAGAGATGATGATCCAATCTATCATTGAAAATTTACAGAGAGAAAATTTAAATCCAATAGAAGAAGCACGCGCCTATGAATCTCTTGTAGAGAAAGGATTTACCCATGCTGAAATTGCAGATAAAATGGGCAAGTCTCGTCCTTATATCAGCAACTCTATTCGCTTGCTGTCCTTGCCAGAACAGATCCTTTCAGAAGTAGAAAATGGCCAACTATCACAAGCCCATGCGCGTTCTCTAGTTGGGTTAAATAAGGAACAACAAGACTATTTCTTTCAACGGATTATATGTGAAGACATTTCTGTAAGGAAATTAGAAGCTCTTCTGACAGAGAAAAAACAAAAGAAACTTCAAAAAACGAATCATTTCATACAAAATGAAGAAGAACAGTTAAAAAAACTACTCGGATTAGATGTAGAAATCAAACTGTCTAAAAAAGACAGTGGAAAAATCATTATTTCTTTTTCAAATCAAGAAGAATACAGTAGAATTATCAACAGCCTGAAATAAGGCTGTTCTTTTATTTTTTTATCTCACAAGGTTATCCACTATTTTTTTCAAAAAAAAGCTTCATAAATCAACAGTTTCTGATTTTATCCCCAACCTGTGGATAAAACTTGATAACATTGTGGATTATTTTTCACAGCTTGTGGAAAATTCTTGCTATCTATGGTAAAATAAATCTAGCATTAAACTTTTAAATAGTAAAGGAGGAGAAAGGATTGAAAGAAAAACAATTTTGGAATCGTATATTAGAATTTGCTCAAGAAAGACTGACTCGATCCATGTATGATTTCTATGCTATTCAAGCTGAACTCATCAAGGTAGAGGAAAATGTTGCCACTATATTTTTACCACGATCTGAAATGGAAATGGTCTGGGAAAAACAACTAAAAGATATCATTGTAGTAGCTGGTTTTGAGATTTATGATGCTGAGATAACTCCCCACTATATTTTCATCAAACCTCAAGATACTACTGTCTCACAAGTTGAAGAAGCTCCAAATTCAACTCTTTATGACTATAGTCCAAAGTTAGCATCTATTCCTTATTCGGATACTGGATTAAAAGAAAAATATACCTTTGATAATTTTATTCAAGGGGATGGGAATGTTTGGGCAGTATCAGCCGCTTTGGCTGTTTCTGAAGATTTAGCCTTGACCTATAATCCTCTTTTTATCTATGGAGGACCTGGCCTTGGTAAGACTCACTTACTCAATGCAATTGGGAATGAGATTTTGAAAAATATTCCTGATGCGCGTGTTAAGTACATTCCTGCTGAAAGCTTTATAAACGACTTTCTTGAACATCTGAGACTGGGTGAAATGGATAAGTTCAAAAAAACCTACCGTAGCCTCGATCTCTTGTTAATTGATGATATTCAATCGCTGAGTGGAAAAAAAGTTGCAACTCAGGAAGAATTTTTCAATACTTTCAATGTTCTCCATAACAATCAAAAACAAATTGTTCTGACTAGTGATCGTAGCCCTAAACACTTAGAGGGCCTTGAAGAAAGACTTGTCACGCGCTTTAGCTGGGGCTTGACGCAAAACATCACACCACCTGACTTTGAGACACGTATTGCCATTTTACAAAGCAAAACAGAGAATTTAGACTACCATTTCCAAAGTGATACCCTAGAATACCTAGCTGGTCAATTTGATTCAAACGTCCGAGAACTTGAAGGAGCAATAAACGACATCACTTTAATTGCCAGAGTGAAGAAGATTAAGGATATCACTATCGATATCGCTGCAGAAGCTATTAGAGCTCGAAAACAAGATGTTAGCCAAATCCTCGTCATTCCAATTGATAAAATCCAAACTGAAGTAGGGAACTTCTATGGTGTTAGTGTCAAAGAAATGAAGGGAAGCAGACGCCTTCAAAATATTGTTTTGGCCCGTCAAGTAGCCATGTATTTATCTAGAGAATTAACAGATAATAGTCTTCCAAAAATTGGGAAGGAATTTGGTGGAAAAGATCACACAACAGTCATACATGCCCATGCCAAAATTAAATCTTTGATTGATGAAGACGATAATTTACGTTTAGAAATTGAATCCATCAAAAAGAAAATTAAATAACTTGTGGATAACTTTTACTTTATTATCTTTTTTATCCACATTTTTTAAACAAGCCAAAAAACTTGATATGACTTGTTTAAAGTCTGTTTTCCACAGATTTCACAGACCCTATTATTACTATTATCCTTCTAATACTAAAAATAAATAAAGGAGAATCCATGATTCATTTTTCAATTAATAAAAATTTATTTCTACAAGCCTTAAATACTACTAAGAGAGCTATTAGCTCTAAAAATGCCATTCCTATTTTATCAACCGTAAAAATTGACGTAACCAATGAAGGTGTTACTTTAATTGGTTCAAATGGTCAAATTTCAATTGAAAATTTTATTTCTCAAAAAAATGAAGATGCTGGTTTGTTAATTACTTCTTTAGGTTCGATCCTTCTTGAAGCTTCTTTCTTCATCAATGTTGTATCTAGTCTACCTGATGTGACTCTTGATTTTAAAGAAATTGAACAAAATCAAATTGTTTTAACCAGCGGTAAATCAGAAATTACCCTAAAAGGAAAAGATAGTGAACAATATCCACGAATCCAAGAAATTTCAGCAAGCACTCCTTTGGTTCTTGAAACAAAATTACTCAAGAAAATTATCAATGAAACAGCTTTTGCTGCAAGTACACAAGAAAGTCGTCCAATTTTAACAGGTGTTCATTTTGTATTGAGCCAACACAAAGAGTTAAAAACAGTTGCAACAGACTCTCATCGTCTAAGCCAGAAAAAATTGACTCTTGAAAAAAATAGTGATGATTTTGATGTCGTGATTCCTAGCCGTTCTCTACGCGAATTTTCAGCAGTATTTACAGACGATATTGAAACTGTAGAGATTTTCTTTGCCAACAATCAAATCCTCTTTAGAAGCGAAAATATTAGCTTCTATACTCGTTTGTTAGAAGGTAACTATCCTGATACAGATCGTTTGATTCCAACAGACTTTAACACTACTATTACTTTTGATGTGGTAAACTTACGCCAGTCAATGGAACGTGCTCGTCTTTTATCAAGTGCGACTCAAAATGGTACTGTGAAACTTGAAATTAAAGATGGGGTTGTTAGCTCCCATGTTCACTCTCCAGAAGTTGGTAAAGTAAACGAAGAAATCGATACTGATCAGGTTACTGGTGAAGATTTGACCATTAGTTTCAACCCAACTTACTTGATTGATTCCCTCAAGGCTTTAAATAGCGAAAAGGTGACCATTAGCTTTATCTCAGCTGTTCGTCCATTTACTCTTGTGCCAGCTGATACTGAAGAGGACTTCATGCAACTTATCACCCCAGTTCGTACAAATTAAGTGAAAGAGGTTGAGCCTAGCTCGCCTCTTTTATGATATAATCAAAAAAGAAAAGGAGAGTAGTATGTATCAAGTTGGAAATTTTGTTGAGATGAAAAAACCACACGCTTGTACAATCAAGTCAACTGGTAAAAAAGCAAATCGTTGGGAAATTACACGTGTTGGGGCAGACATCAAAATTAAATGTAGCAATTGTGACCATGTTGTCATGATGGGGCGCTATGATTTTGATCGAAAAATGAATAAAATTATTGACTGAAACCCCTCAGTTAGAGGGTTAGCAAGTTTTCCCTTTTTGTGTTATAATATTAGGGATTGAAATGAAAACGGAGAATGAGAAAATATGGCTTTAACAGCAGGTATCGTTGGTTTGCCAAACGTTGGTAAATCAACACTATTTAATGCAATTACAAAAGCAGGAGCAGAGGCAGCAAATTACCCATTTGCGACGATTGATCCAAACGTTGGAATGGTAGAAGTTCCTGATGAACGCCTCCAAAAATTGACGGAAATGATTACTCCTAAAAAGACAGTTCCAACAACATTTGAATTTACAGATATCGCAGGGATTGTAAAAGGAGCTTCAAAAGGAGAAGGGCTAGGAAATAAATTTTTGGCCAATATCCGTGAAGTAGATGCGATTGTTCACGTAGTTCGTGCTTTTGATGATGAAAATGTCATGCGCGAGCAAGGACGTGAAGATGCCTTTGTGGATCCACTGGCGGATATTGACACCATTAACCTGGAATTGATTCTTGCTGACTTAGAATCAGTTAATAAGCGTTATGCGCGTGTAGAAAAGATGGCACGTACGCAAAAAGATAAAGAATCAGTAGCTGAGTTTAATGTTCTTCAAAAGATTAAACCAGTCCTAGAAGATGGAAAATCAGCTCGAACTATTGAATTTACAGATGAAGAACAAAAAGTTGTCAAAGGTCTCTTCCTTTTGACGACTAAACCAGTGCTCTATGTTGCCAATGTGGATGAGGATGTTGTTTCAGAACCTGACTCTATCGACTATGTTAAACAAATTCGTGAATTCGCAGCGACAGAAAATGCTGAAGTAGTCGTTATTTCTGCGCGTGCTGAGGAAGAAATTTCTGAGTTAGACGAAGAAGATAAGCAAGAGTTTCTTGAAGCACTTGGTTTGACAGAGTCAGGCGTTGACAAGTTGACTCGTGCAGCTTACCACTTACTTGGATTGGGAACTTACTTCACAGCTGGTGAAAAAGAAGTTCGCGCTTGGACCTTTAAACGTGGTATGAAGGCTCCTCAAGCAGCTGGTATTATCCACTCAGACTTTGAAAAAGGATTTATTCGTGCAGTAACTATGTCATATGAGGATCTAGTGAAATACGGATCTGAAAAGGCTGTAAAAGAAGCTGGACGCTTGCGTGAAGAAGGAAAAGAATATATTGTTCAAGATGGCGATATTATGGAATTCCGCTTTAATGTCTAAAAAAAATTAATGAATAGTGTCAATTAGGTTGGAAAAAAATTCCAACCCTTTTGGCTTTTGAAAGGAAAAATAAATGACCAAATTACTTGTAGGATTAGGAAATCCAGGGGATAAATATTTTGAAACAAAACACAATGTTGGTTTTATGTTGATTGACCAACTAGCGAAGAAACAGAATGTCACTTTTACACATGATAAAATATTTCAAGCTGACCTAGCATCCTTTTTCCTAAATGGAGAAAAAATTTATCTTGTCAAACCAACGACATTTATGAATGAAAGTGGAAAAGCGGTTCATGCTTTATTAACTTATTATGGTTTGGATATTGAAGATTTACTCATCATTTACGATGACCTTGACATGGAAGTTGGAAAGATTCGCTTAAGAGCAAAGGGATCCGCAGGTGGTCATAATGGTATCAAGTCTATTATTCAACATATTGGAACCCAGACATTTAATCGTGTTAAGATTGGAATCGGAAGACCTAAAAATGGAATGTCAGTTGTTAACCATGTTTTGAGTAAGTTTGACAAGGATGATTATATTGGTATTTTACAGTCTATTGACAAAGTTGACGATTCTGTAAACTACTATTTACAAGAGAAAAACTTTGAAAAAACGATGCAGAGGTATAACGGATAAATGGTGGCCTTATTAGATTTATTCTCAGAAAATGATCAGATAAAAAAATGGCATCAAAAACTGACAGATAAGAAAAGACAATTAATGTTAGGATTGTCAACTTCTACAAAAGCTTTAGCAATTGCTAGTAGTTTGAGACAGGAAGATAAGATTGTGTTATTGACGTCAACTTATGGAGGAGCAGAAGGACTTGTTAGTGATCTTATATCTGTCTTGGGTGAGGAACTTATCTATCCATTTTTGGTAGATGACTCCCCTATGGTCGAGTTTTTGATGTCTTCACAAGAAAAAATCATTTCACGGGTTGAAGCCTTGCGTTTTTTGACTGATTCATCTAAGAAAGGGATTTTAGTTTGTAATATCGCAGCAAGTCGATTGATTTTACCGTCTCCCAATATATTTAAAGATAGTATTGTAAAAATAACAGTTGGTGAAGAATATGACCAACACGCACTTATCCATCAGTTAAAAGAGATAGGCTATCGAAAAGTTACACAAGTACAAACTCAGGGAGAGTTTAGTATACGAGGAGATATTTTAGATATTTTTGAAATATCCCAGTTAGAACCTTGCCGAATTGAGTTTTTTGGTGATGAAATTGATGGTATTAGGTTATTTGAAGTCGAAACACAATTATCGAAAGAAAATCAGACAGAACTCACTATCTTTCCAGCTAGTGATATGCTTTTGAGAGAAAAGGATTATCAACGAGGACAGTCAGCTTTAGAAAAACAAATTTCAAAAACGTTATCACCGATTTTGAAATCCTATCTAGAAGAAATTCTTTCAAGTTTTCACCAAAAACAAATACATTCAGATTCACGGAAGTTTTTATCTTTGTGCTATGAAAAGACATGGACTGTCTTTGACTATATTGAAAAAGATACCCCAGTATTCTTTGATGATTATCAGAAATTGATGAATCAGTATGAAGTCTTTGAAAGGGAGTTAGCACAATACTTTACAGAAGAATTACAGAACAGTAAAGCATTTTCTGAGATGCAGTATTTTGCAGATACAGAGCAAATCTATAAAAAGCAGAGTCCGGTTACCTTTTTCTCTAATCTGCAAAAGGGGTTAGGCAATCTCAAGTTTGACCAAATTTATCAATTTAATCAATATCCTATGCAGGAGTTTTTCAATCAATTTTCTTTTCTAAAAGAAGAAATTGAGCGATACAAAAAAATGGATTATACTATTATCCTGCAGTCTAGCAATTCAATGGGAAGTAAAACATTGGAGGATGTTTTAGAGGAATACCAGATTAAATTGGATTCTAGAGATAAGTCAAGTGTTTGTAAAGAATCTGTAAACTTAATTGAGGGTAATCTCAGACATGGTTTTCATTTTGTAGATGAAAAGGTTTTATTGATAACTGAACATGAGATTTTTCAAAAGAAATTGAAACGTCGTTTTCGAAGACAACATGTTTCAAACGCAGAGAGATTAAAAGATTACAATGAACTTGAAAAAGGAGATTACGTTGTTCACCATATCCATGGAATTGGTCAATATCTAGGGATTGAAACAATTGAAATCAAAGGGATTCACCGTGATTATGTCAGTGTTCAATACCAAAACGGGGATCAAATCTCTATCCCAGTGGAACAGATTCATCTACTTTCCAAATACGTTTCAAGTGACGGTAAAGCTCCTAAACTCAATAAATTAAATGACGGTCATTTCAAAAAAGCCAAGCAAAAAGTTAAGAACCAGGTAGAGGATATAGCTGACGATTTAATTAAACTTTATTCTGAACGCAGTCAGTTGAAGGGTTTTGCTTTCTCAGCTGATGATGAGGATCAACATGCTTTTGATGATGCCTTCCCTTATGTTGAAACGGATGATCAACTTCGTAGTGTTGAGGAAATCAAGAGAGATATGCAGGCTTCTCAACCAATGGATCGACTTTTAGTTGGGGATGTTGGTTTTGGGAAGACTGAAGTTGCTATGCGTGCAGCCTTTAAGGCAGTCAATGATCACAAACAGGTTGTCGTTCTCGTTCCGACGACGGTTTTAGCTCAACAGCACTATACGAATTTTAAGGAACGATTCCAAAATTTTGCAGTTAATATTGATGTATTGAGTCGCTTTAGAAGTAAAAAAGAGCAGACTGAAACACTTGAAAAATTGAAAAAGGGTCAAGTTGATATTTTGATTGGAACACATCGTGTTTTGTCAAAAGATGTTGTGTTTGCTGATTTGGGCTTGATGATTATAGATGAGGAACAGCGATTTGGTGTCAAGCATAAGGAAACATTGAAAGAATTGAAAAAACAAGTGGATGTCCTAACCTTGACCGCTACTCCAATTCCTCGTACCCTCCATATGTCTATGCTGGGAATCAGAGATTTGTCTGTTATTGAAACTCCGCCGACTAATCGTTATCCAGTGCAAACCTATGTTTTGGAAAAGAATGATAGTGTCATTCGTGATGCGGTCTTGCGTGAAATGGAGCGTGGAGGTCAAGTTTACTATCTTTACAACAAAGTTGACACGATTGACCAAAAGGTTTCAGAATTACAGGAGTTGATTCCAGAGGCTTCGATTGGTTATGTTCATGGGCAAATGAGTGAGATTCAGTTAGAAAATACTCTACTGGATTTCATTGAAGGTCAGTATGATATTTTGGTGACAACTACCATTATTGAGACAGGGGTAGACATTCCAAATGCCAATACTTTATTTATTGAAAATGCGGACCATATGGGCTTGTCAACCTTGTATCAATTAAGAGGAAGAGTTGGTCGTAGTAATCGTATTGCTTATGCTTATCTCATGTATCGTCCAGAAAAATCAATCAGTGAAGTTTCTGAAAAGAGATTAGAAGCTATCAAAGGATTTACAGAATTGGGTTCCGGATTTAAGATTGCAATGCGCGATCTTTCGATTCGTGGAGCAGGAAATCTCTTAGGCAAATCCCAGTCTGGTTTCATTGATTCTGTTGGTTTTGAATTGTATTCGCAATTACTAGAGGAAGCTATTGCTAAACGACATGGTAATGGGAACACAAGAACCAAAGGAAATGCCGAATTTCTTTTGCAAATTGATGCCTATCTTCCTGATACTTATATATCTGACCAACGACATAAGATTGAAATTTACAAGAAAATTCGTCAAATTGACAACCGTGTCAATTATGAAGAGTTACAGGAAGAGTTGATGGACCGCTTTGGAGAGTACCCAGACGTGGTAGCTTATCTTTTAGAGATTAGTTTGGTCAAATCATACTTGGACAAGGTCTTTGTTCAACGTGTTGAAAGAAAAGATAATAGAATTACAGTTCAATTTGAAAAAGTCACTCAACGACTGTTTTTAGCTCAAGATTATTTTAAAGCTTTATCTGCAACAAACCTAAAAGCAGCCATAGCTGAGAATAAGGGATTAATGGAAGTTGTATTTGATGTCCGAAACAAGAAGGACTATGAAATTTTAGAAGGTCTGCTCATTTTTGGAGAAAGTTTATTAGAGATAAAAGAGTCAAAAGAAGGCAATTCTCTTTAACATTTTTCTTCTATAAAATGGATAAAAATGGTACAATAATAATTTGAGGTAATAAAAATGAGATTAGACAAATATTTAAAAGTATCACGAATTATCAAGCGTCGTACAGTCGCAAAAGAAGTAGCAGATAAAGGCAGAATCAAGGTAAATGGAATCTTGGCAAAAAGTTCAACGGATTTGAAAGTTAATGACCAAGTTGAAATTCGCTTTGGCAATAAGTTGCTACTTGTAAAAGTACTAGAGATGAAAGATAGTACAAAAAAAGAAGATGCAGCAGGCATGTATGAAATTATCAGTGAAACACGGGTAGAAGAAAATGTCTAAAAATATCGTACAATTGAATAATTCCTTTATTCAAAATGAACACCAACGTCGTCGTTATCTGATGAAGGAACGACAAAAACGGAATCGTTTCATGGGTTGGGTTCTTATTTTGATGATTTTATTGTTCATTTTACCAACTTATAATCTTGCTCAAAGCTATTACCAATTACTCCAAAGACGTCAACAGTTATCAGACTTGCAAACTCAGTATCAAACCTTGAGTGAGGAAAAGGAGAAGGAAACAGCTTTTGCCACAAAGTTGAAAGATGAAGATTACGCTGCTAAATACATGCGTGCAAAATATTATTATTCTAAGAATCGGGAAGCCGTTTATACGATTCCTGACTTGCTTCCAAGGTGATGAAATGGAAAATTTATTAGATGTAATAGAGCAATTTTTGAGTCTATCGGATGAAAAGCTGGAAGAGTTGGCTGAAAAAAATCAATTATTGCGTTTACAAGAAGAAAAGGAAAGGAAGAATGCGTAAATTCTTAATTATTTTGTTGCTACCGAGTTTTTTGACCATCTCAAAAGTCGTTAGCACAGAAAAAGAAGTCGTCTATACTTCGAAAGAAATTTATTACCTTTCACAATCTGACTTTGGTATTTATTTTAGAGAAAAATTAAGTTCTCCTATGGTTTATGGAGAAGTTCCTATCTATGCGAATGAAGATTTAGTAGTGGAATCTGGAAAATTAACTCCAAAAACAAGTTTCCAAATAACCGAGTGGCGCTTAAATAAACAGGGAATTCCAATATTTAAGTTATCCAACCACCAATTTATAGCTGCGGACAAACGATTTTTATATGATCAGTCAGAGGTAACTCCAACAATAAAAAAAGTATGGTTAGAATCTGATTTTAAACTGTACAATAGCCCTTATGATTTAAAAGAGGTGAAATCATCCTTATCAGCTTATTCGCAAGTTCCGATAGATAAGACCATGTTTGTAGAAGGAAGAGAATTTCTACATATTGATCAGGCTGGATGGGTAGATAAGGAATCAACTTCTGAAGCAGATAATCGGATGAGTAAAGTCCAAGAAATGTTATCGGAAAAATATCAGAAGGATTCATTCTCTATTTATGTTAAGCAACTGACTACTGGAAAAGAAGCTGGTATCAATCAAGATGAAAAGATGTATGCGGCTAGTGTTTTGAAACTCCCTTATCTCTACTATACGCAAGAAAAAATCAATGAAGGTCTTTATCAGTTAGATACGACTGTAAAATACATATCTGCAGTCAATGATTTTCCAGGTTCCTATAAACCAGAAGGAAGTGGTAGTCTTCCTAAAAAAGAGGATAATAAAGAGTATTCTCTAAAAGATTTAATTACGAAAGTATCAAAAGAATCTGATAATGTAGCTCATAATCTATTGGGATATTACATTTCAAACCAATCTGATGCCACATTCAAATCCAAGATGTCTGCTATTATGGGAGATGATTGGGATTCAAAAGAAAAATTGATTTCTTCTAAGATGGCTGGGAAGGTTATGGAGGCAATTTATAATCAAAATGGATTTGTATTGGAGTCTTTGACTAAAACAGATTTTGATAATGAGAGAATTGCCAAAGGTGTTTCTGTTAAAGTAGCTCATAAAATTGGAGATGCGGATGAATTTAAGCATGATACAGGTGTTGTCTATGCAGATTCTCCATTTATTCTTTCTATTTTCACTAAAAATTCTGATTATGATACGATTTCTAAGATATCCAAAGATGTTTATGAGGTTCTAAAATGAGGGAACAAGATTTTTTAAATCATTTTCTCAAGAAGGGATATTTCAAAAAGCATGCTAAGGTGGTTCTAGCTCTTTCTGGTGGATTAGATTCTATGTTTCTATTTAAGGTGTTATCTACGTATCAAAAAGAGTTAGAAATTGAATTGATTCTAGCTCATGTGAATCATAATCAGAGAGTAGAATCAGATTGGGAAGAACAGGAATTAAGGAAGTTAGCTGCTGAAGCAGAGCTTCCTATTTATATCAGCAATTTTTCAGGAGAATTTTCAGAAGCGCGTGCACGAAATTTTCGTTATGATTTTTTTCAAGAGGTCATGAAAAAGACAGGTGCGACAGCCTTAGTCACTGCCCACCATGCTGATGATCAGGTGGAAACGATTTTGATGCGCTTGATTCGAGGAACTCGTTTGCGCTATCTATCAGGAATTAAGGAGAAGCAAGTAGTCGGAGAGATAGAAATCATTCGTCCCTTCTTGCATTTTCAGAAAAAAGACTTCCTATCAATTTTTCATTTTGAAGATACATCAAATAAGGAAAATCATTATTTTCGCAATCGTATTCGAAACTCATACTTACCAGAATTAGAAAAAGAAAATCCTAGATTTAGAGATGCAATCTTAAGTATCGGTAATGAAATTTTAGATTATGACTTAGCTATAGCTGAATTATCAAAAAATATTGATGTAGAAAATTTATATCAGCTATTGTCTTACTCTGAGTCGACACAAAGAGTTTTACTTCAAACTTATCTGAATCATTTTCCAGATTTGAATCTTACAAAAGCTCAGTTTGAAGAAGTTAGACAAATTTTAAAAACTAAAAGCCAGTATCGTCATCCGCTTAAAAATGGTTATGAATTAGTAAAAGAGTATCAACAGTTTCGGATTTGTAAAATCAGTCCTCAGTCTGATGAAAAGGAAGATGAACTTGTGTTACACTATCAAAATCAGGTATCTTATCAAGGATATTTATTTTCCTTTGGACTTCCTTTAGATGGTGAATTAATTCAGCAGGTACCTGTTTCACGGGAAACATCAGTACACATTCGTCATCGGAAAACAGGAGATTTTTTGATTCAAAATGGGCATAGAAAAAAACTCAGACGTCTATTTATTGATTTGAAAATCCCTATGGAAAAGCGAAAATCAGCTCTGATTATTGAGCAATTTGGTGAAATTGTCTCAATTTTGGGAATTGCGACCAGTAATTTGAGTAAAAACACGAAAAATGATATAATGAACACTGTACTTTATATAGAAAAAATAGATAGGTAAAAAAATGTTAGAAAACGATATTAAAAAAATCCTCGTTTCACACGATGAAATTACAGAAGCTGCTAAAAAATTAGGTGCTCAATTAACTAAAGACTATGCAGGAAAAAATCCAATCTTAGTTGGGATTTTAAAAGGATCTATTCCTTTTATGGCTGAATTAGTCAAACATATCGACACACATATTGAAATGGACTTCATGATGGTTTCTAGCTATCATGGTGGAACAGCAAGTAGCGGTGTCATCAATATCAAGCAAGATGTAACTCAAGACATCAAAGGAAGACATGTTTTATTTGTAGAAGATATCATTGATACAGGTCAAACTTTGAAGAATTTGCGAGATATGTTTATTGCAAGAGAAGCAGCTTCTGTTCACATTGCAACCTTGTTGGATAAACCAGAAGGACGTGTTGTAGAAATTGAGGCTGACTATACCTGCTTTACTATTCCAAATGAGTTTGTAGTAGGTTATGGTTTAGACTACAAAGAAAATTATCGTAACCTTCCTTATGTTGGAGTATTGAAAGAAGAAGTATATTCAAATTAGAAAGAACAATTTTTAATGAAAAAACAAAATAATGGTTTAATTAAAAATCCTTTTCTATGGTTATTACTTATTTTTTTCCTAGTTACAGCTTACCAGTATTTCAGTACAGGTAGTGTTGCAGGGAAAAGTGAGCAAATTAATTATACAGAATTGGTAAAAGAAATTACCGATGACAATGTAAAAGAATTAACCTACCAACCAAATGGCAGTGTTATCGAGATTTCGGGTGTCTATAAAAATCCTAAAACAAGTAAAGAAGAAACAGGTATCCAGTTCTTTTCTCCTTCTGCTACAACAGTAGAGAAATTTTCAAGTATTATTCTTCCTTCAGATACTACAGTATCAGAATTGCAAAAGCTTGCTTCTGACCATAAAGCGGAAGTAACTATTAAGCATGAAAGTTCAAGTGGTATGTGGATTAATATTCTTGTATCCATTGTGCCATTCGGTATCCTCTTCTTCTTCCTCTTCTCGATGATGGGAAATATGGGAGGAAATAATAGCCGTAACCCGATGAGTTTTGGACGTAGTAAGGCTAAAGCTGCAAATAAAGAAGATATTAAAGTAAGATTTTCAGATGTGGCTGGAGCTGAGGAAGAAAAACAAGAACTAGTTGAAGTTGTTGAATTTTTAAAAGATCCAAAACGATTTACAAAACTTGGAGCTCGTATTCCAGCAGGTGTCCTTCTGGAGGGACCTCCGGGAACAGGTAAAACTTTGCTTGCTAAGGCAGTCGCCGGAGAAGCAGGTGTTCCATTCTTTAGTATTTCAGGTTCTGACTTTGTAGAAATGTTTGTCGGAGTTGGAGCTAGTCGTGTTCGTTCTCTTTTTGAAGATGCCAAAAAAGCAGCACCAGCTATTATCTTTATCGATGAAATTGATGCTGTTGGACGTCAACGTGGAGTTGGTCTTGGTGGAGGAAATGACGAACGTGAACAAACCTTGAACCAACTTTTGATTGAGATGGATGGTTTTGAGGGAAATGAAGGGATTATCGTTATCGCTGCGACAAACCGTTCAGATGTACTTGATCCTGCCCTTTTACGTCCAGGACGTTTTGATAGAAAAGTATTGGTTGGCCGTCCTGATGTTAAAGGTCGCGAAGCAATCTTGAAAGTTCATGCTAAGAACAAGCCTTTAGCGGAAAATGTTGATTTGAAATTAGTTGCCCAACAAACTCCAGGTTTTGTTGGTGCTGATTTAGAGAATGTATTGAATGAAGCTGCTTTAGTCGCTGCTCGTCGCAATAAATCGATAATTGATGCTTCAGATATTGATGAAGCAGAAGATAGAGTTATTGCTGGACCTTCTAAGAAAGATAAGACAGTTTCACAAAAAGAACGTGAATTGGTTGCCTATCATGAGGCAGGACATACCATTGTTGGTCTAGTCTTGTCGAATGCTCGTGTTGTTCATAAAGTTACTATCGTACCACGCGGCCGTGCAGGTGGTTATATGATTGCACTTCCTAAAGAGGATCAAATGCTTCTATCTAAAGAAGATATGAAAGAGCAATTGGCTGGTTTAATGGGTGGACGTGTAGCCGAAGAAATTATCTTTAATGTCCAAACTACAGGAGCTTCAAATGACTTTGAACAGGCGACACAAATGGCGCGTGCAATGGTTACAGAGTACGGTATGAGTGAAAAACTAGGTCCAGTTCAATATGAGGGCAATCATGCTATGTTTGGTGCACAGAGCCCTCAAAAATCAATCTCAGAACAAACAGCTTATGAAATTGACGAAGAGGTTCGTTCATTATTGAATGAAGCACGAAATAAAGCTGCTGAAATTATTCAGTCAAATCGTGAAACTCACAAGTTGATTGCAGAAGCATTATTGAAATACGAAACATTGGATAGTACACAAATTAAAGCTCTTTACGAAACAGGAAAGATGCCTGAAACCGTAGAAGAGGAATCTCATGCATTATCTTATGATGAAGTAAAGTCAAAAATGAATGATGAAATATAACCCTGAGAGAGGCGTGACCTCTCTTTTTTGTGCAGTTGAGACGGTAAAGGAGACAGAATAGGCGAAATGGTCCCAATTAAGTTCTTGATTTGTTAGACTGTATCTAGAAAGGGGAACGTTATGTTTAAAGAATTATATGAAGAAGTCCAGGGGATTGTATATAAGTGTAGAAATGAATATCATCTCCATTTATGGGAGCTATCAGATTGGGACCAAGAGGGAATGATTTGCTTACATGAATTGATTAGTAGAGAAGAAGGAATAGTAGAAGATATCCCACGCTTACGTAAATACTTCAAAACTAAATTCCGTAATCGGATCCTAGACTATATCCGTAAGCAGGAAAGCCAGAAGCGTAGATATGATAAAGAACCCTATGAAGAAGTAGGTGAGATTAGTCATCGTATCAGTGAGGGAGGTATGTGGCTAGATGAGTATTATCTCTTTCATGAGACACTAAGAGATTATAGAAACAAACAAAGTAAAGACAAACAAGAAGAGTTAGAACGCGTCTTAAGACATGAACGCTTCCGAGGGCGTCAAAGAGTATTGAGAGACTTACGTATTGTGTTTAAGGAGTTTGATATCCGTACTCATTAGGGAGTCATACAAAAAAACATAAAAAGTTTAAAAAAGTTGTTGACAAGTCAGAAAAAGTCTGTATAATAGTAAGAGTTAAAAATAACAACTCTGGTCCGTTGGTCAAGGGGTTAAGACACCGCCTTTTCACGGCGGTAACACGGGTTCGAATCCCGTACGGACTATGGTA
>NZ_CAMHZD010000010.1 GCF_946190065.1 Streptococcus mitis | reverse complement strand
GCATGTTTTTCTGGATGTTTTGGTTTCGGTGGCTCTGGTGTACGAGTAATAACCTTGGCAGTCATTTCTTGTTTATTAACAATATTGATGAAAGTATTCTCAATCTTATCACCCGTTTCAATACGCTCCGCCTCGATGTAGAAGTCTGCATCAAAGGTTCCTTTAACTCCTAGAGAGTTTAGGAAATCTTGATTGATAACGTAAGACCACTGACCACCTTTGGCATCCCACTTAACAGTTACAAGTTTCTTGATAAACTCTGAATTAGTACCTTGGTTAAATTCAAAGGTGAAGGCATAAGTGCTACCTTTGGCAATCTTATCGCCTGCTTTGATAACCTTACCATTTTTCAATGTCACATCATAAGGCAACACAAGCTCTTTTTCTGCTGTGTATTCTGTACCCTTGATGATACCCTTCCAATTACCAGTATAGCGATCATGCTTCATATCGAGCTTATCTACACCGTCATATTGGTATAATGTATCATGTTTTTCTGGAACAGTTACTCCATCAAGAAGGTACTGAACAAAATCACCTAGCTGAACTTCTTTGCCATCAAGGACTTTCTTGCCAGTTCTATCAAGTACATGTTTTTCTGGCTTAACATTTGGAACTTCAACTGTTACAAGATTCGACTGATAGCTATTCCCAAAATCGATCTGTTTAAAATCGTTCTTCACGATTTCTCCCTCTTTTACTAAGAGTTTCGCTGAAAGATCAATCGTCACATTTTTATTTTGCTTCACGTAATTGTTGTAGAAGCTCGCAGAGTCTTTCGCAACCCAAAGATAAAATTCACCTTTAGGTGCCAAGTTCAATTCCTTCAGGATATTATTGATAGCATCCGTACGCCCAGCATCTGAAAGAACATGATACATATCAAAGAGATTTTTCACGTCTTGCCCTGCAGCAGTCATCTTGATTTTGCTGTGGTAAACTGTGAAGGCTTTGTCTTGAACATCATCCAGGATTCCAAACTTCTTACCAAGTGCCTGCGCTGAAGCAAGAGTTTTGGTGTATGGACTGTAATCTGTTGTCAGACGGAAGGTCACGTTGCGGTCAAATGTTTTAGCACCATTGATATCCTTACCAGAATGATCTAACACAGATTTGACTGGTTTTGGAGGTCTTGGAGTGTAGTTCGTAACAGTATTTGAGAAAACTTCATAGTTATTCACTAACACTTTATAAGTGTTGTCATAGAAGCCCTTGTCATAGATTGGTTTCCAGGTAATCACAGGAGCTTCTAAGTGCTTCCCTTCGTAGGTTGCAGTAAAGGTATAAGTGTTCTTTCCTGCATCATAGGCAACGCCCCATCCTGCTTTCTCTGCAGCTGCCTTTGTGACAGCTACATCAGGAACAGCACCAGCTTCGAGTGGATCAATGATGGTAATCTTGTCTCCCTTTTTAAGGTTCTCATAGATATTATCATGGGTCAATGTATAAAGCTGAGTAGCATTTTTAGCTACTGTTTGGCCATCTGTATTCGTTTTATCTGTGTCAGATACAGACTTGCGGACAGTAGGTTTATACTGCAATTTGTAACCGTGATAGCTTGCGGATAACTTCTGATTTTTAGTTTCAGAGAGAGTTTTAAGAGTCAAGGTTGGTTTGACTGGATTCTTTGTATTCACCAATTCAGCTGATACGGGCTCAGGTTTGACAGGTTTCACAGTTGTTTTTGTGATAGTTGCAGTAGTTGGAACTTCAACAACTGGTGCTACCACTTTAGTGTTTAAGGCAAACCAGTATGTCTGTCCTGTTGGTGTTGCAGAGCCATCCCATTGAGCAAAATCAGTAGTGAAATCAGTCCCTTTAGTGAAGACACCGAGTGCTGCTCCCTTATATTGATAAGGAGAGTCAGAAGTATCCCATGTAACTCCAACATTTTCCTCTGTATTATAGTTATCAGCATAGTTGTAACCATCGTTTTTATGGTATGTTACAGTTGAACCGTTAATCTCAATATTTTTACCATTAACTGCTCCAGCACCTTCCCAACCAACTTTGTTATAGTTAAGAGATGAATAAGTTATACTTGCTGGAGTTTTTTCTGAAGCAGTGAACACTACTTCTTTACCATCAACATTGTAATAATAAGTATCAGTTACTCTAAACTTCATGTAATCCGAAGTATCACCAGTACCATCATTACGAGCTACAACAAAGCCTTCTGTTGGGTCGTTCAAGACATAGACATCATTCAATCCTGTCTTCCCTTGATTAAGAATCTCGAATTTTCGATGAATACGAGAAATAGTATGTTTTGAACCATCTGCAGTTGAAACAGTCAAACCTTTCAGATTAGTGTAGTCAATTTCTGTTTTCCATCCAGTGCCAACATCCTGATATTTCAAGACTTTGGTAGAATCAAGAATACGACCATATCCAGAATTTCCACTTGAAGAAGCGACATAGCTTGTAGTCAATTCTTTAGCGCCAGAAGCACTAGATTTTACGTTAGCATTTGGATTGGCCGAAGTAAGACTGAGAGCCTGTAAGACAACCTCTTTTGTGAACCCTTCCGTACTTGTTTTAGATTGAAGTTCATTGTATTTCTTCTGCCAGTCTGCTTGTGCTTTCTTAGCTTTATCATAAGCTGATTGGTTTCGTTTCCCAATTTGCTTCGCTTCATCAGCTGAAGAAACTTCCTGTGTTTTAGAAGTTAAAAGTACGCCAGAATTTTTCAAATCAGCTGATTTGCGATCAGCATCTTGGTTGACTTGATCACTAGCATTCTTCTTCTCTGTGTAGGCAGCCATCATGGCTTTGTTAAGTTCCACTTTGCCTTTTGCAACTGCAATAGCCTGATCATTTTTCTTTTGTAGCGCCTCTACTTCTTTGACTGAAGAAACGGTACGTGTCACTACCTTAACTGTTACGCCCTTTTTCTCCAAATCTTTTTCAGCAGCTTCTACTGCCTGATTTAACTCAGAAGCTTTCTGAACATTAGAATCATAGGCCCCTTTTTCAACCAGGTAATCTGCTACTGCTTTCTTGTTCTCTGACAAGATTTTCTTAGCTGTTGTAGCAGCTTCCTTGTTTTTAGGTGCTGTTCCATCAGTTGCAGTCGAACCATCATTCGTTACAGTGACTGTTATTGACTGTCCGTGCTTGCCTTTTTCAGTAGCCACAAAGTTATTATTGGCTTGAATAGCTTCCTGCGCTTCTTTAAAGGCTTCATTGTTTTGAACTTGTTTTGCAGTCGTGTCTTCAAGTGCCTTGACCTGCTTGTCCTGGTCTTGTTTAATATCAGACTTAGACTGTTCTAGTTTTGTTGGAGTAGTATCTGTTCCCTTATCAACTGATTGAGTCTCAGAAACATTCACCCCTGCTTCTTTTGCTTTTCCAGCTGCCTTAGTAACTACACCATTATCAATCGCTACAGACTGGCTTCCTGTTGCTTTACCAGCTTGTATAGCGTATGCATTGTTATCGTTTTTACTTTCAGGCTGGACTGCTTCATCTGCCAATACAGATCCTGCAGAGAAAGCTACAATCCCTGCAACTGCAATTCCTGATACTAATCCTTTAGCCCATTTTTTCTTACGGAAATATCCGTGTCCTTTTGTTTTTTCTGTCATATATGTCTCCTTTTCTTAATTAAAATAGTTTTTTCTTGTAAAAATAACCTACTGCTGTCAACAACATGCCACCAATAGTACTTAGAATACTTTCTGCTGTTCCAGTGTTTGGAAGTGTTTTAAGTTTGCCTTCTTTATCAGTAACAGAGATAGTCTTATCTTCGTTGACAGTACCACCGACCTCTTCAGGAGCTACTACAGAGCCATCTGAAAGGACTACGTTTCCGCTTTGAGTGCTAACAATTGAAGCTCCTGTATTCGTTTCAACTGGTTCTTTTATTACATCATGCACCACTTGACCTGTTGAAGTTGAAGTAGTTCCAATTTGAGACTTCCCTTGTTCGTTTGCCTCTACTGTTGTTTTTGGCTTTTCAGCAGGTACACCATCAAGGCTTCCAGCGTTATCCTTACCTTGTGGTTTGTCTTTAGTTGATGATGTATCTGGTGTTACTGGTTTATCAGTTGGTACGCCATCTAAGCTCTCCGCATTGTCTTTACCTTGCGGTTTATCTGTCGTTGATGATGTATCTGGTGTTACTGGTTTATCAGTTGATACGCCATCTAAACTCTCCGCATTGTCTTTACCTTGCGGTTTATCTGTCGTTGATGATGTATCTGGTGTTGTTGGATCAACTGGAGTAACTGAAGGCTCTGTTGGCTGAACTGCTGGAGCTTCTGTTTCTGTTGAAGCGCTAGGTGCTGTTGGCTGAACTGCTGGAGCTTCTGTTTCTGTTGAAGCGCTAGGTGCTGTTGGCTGAACTGCTGGAGCCTCTGTTTCTGTTGAAGTGCTAGGTGCTGTTGGCGTAACTACTTCTGTTGTTGGAGCAGAAGAATCAATTGGTGCAAGCTCATCTGCATATACAGAACCAGCTTGTGCAAGTACGATAGTTGATAGTGCTAGTGTAGCTAATACTTGTTTCTTGTGCATTTTGATTTTTCCTTTTCTAATTTTTAAGATAATTTGATTCTTTTGGTTCTGTTTCTACAACAAATCCATATTTTGAAGAATCAGAAGCTTTTACATCAAAAGTTAATCTAACGCTAGATGATTTATCCGCTTTTTTGACGGATAGGATATAGGAAACCGTGTATTTTTGAGTTTCTGAATCATAATTCAACTTCTCTAAAATAACGGACTGTAAAATTCCTTCTTTTGGTTGGGTGAATTTTGCATCACCTTCAGAAAGAAAATCCACTAGATTTTCTTTTTTGCCTGAGTAATAAGAAGGTAAGAAATAGCGACTAAATACATCAACTTCATTTTTCGTTGAAATGATTAGTTGAGTATTTTTTTGTTCCTGATATAAGAAATTTACTTTTTCTGACTGGTTAGATAGTTGAGTGAAAGCAAAAAATACACAAACGATATTTACTATTGTAATCACTCCAACAAAACCTAAAAATAGATAAAATTTCTTGAGGAAAGATGACTGCTTTTGAGATACGGGATACGTAGCATCTGTTTGATCCCTTGCTTTTGGAATCGGTGGCAAACGACTTGATTGAGAATGAACCAACGTTTCACCTTCAGCTGGGAAAAGGGGGAGAGAAGAATCAGATAATCCCAAACTTTGTTTATATACAGGATAAATCTGGTTCTCAAAATACTCCCTTTTTTCCTGATAGCTGTAACTCGCAAATTCAGAGCGAGTAAGTATTGCTTGAATTAGGGGAAACAAGAGATTTTCATAGTCCTCAGTAATGAGGAATGGACTAGCATAAACCTCCCCTTCTGTTACTGCGCTTTTCCCTTCTAGATGAGCAATTGATACTTTTTTCAGCTGAAACTTGCCATACGCCTGTTTTAACTCTTTAAACAACAATTCGGCTTGTTGAAATGTTAGGTAAGGCAAACTTTTTGAAATCGGCTGAGGAAAATTAGCAAGATGATCCAATCCCTCAATAATATCAAGCAGTTCACTATCATCCTCTAGACCTCTTCCATCTTCCCAGGTCAGTTCTAGGAAAAGCTCATCGGTAATAGAACATCTATTTTTATTAAAGAGTGAAAAAGTCATAATTTTTACCCCTTACTTTTTAATAAAGTTAAAGAACCATTCAATAATACCTGGACCTGCTGCAACACCAATAATTGCAACTGCAATCGCAACCCAATGTTTCTTCATCGCCGCTTTTAGCTCACGTCCACCAAAACCATAAATCAATGAGGTTACAACCGCCGCTAAACCAAATAACACAACACCGATTCCCTGAACCTTAGTTATTCCTTCTTTTGCTAAGGTATCAGACTTGGCAAACGGATCGTCCGCATAGACCGTAGATCCTGTCAGAAATAGAGAAAGGCTCAATAAAAACATTTGTGATTTTGTCTTTACTTGCTGAAGTTGTCTTGTCAAATAATTTTTCATAGAAATCCTCCTTTGTTATTTTGACAATATTAGTGTAATAGATAATTGAAAAAAATTTTTTAAAGGGACAATCATTTTTTTGTTGTGAACTTTATGAAAATAATACTTCACCAAATGACTTATTTTTAGCCTCAACTTCAAATAATATTTCTCTTTTATCTTCACGATGGTGTTCATCTGGCGCATCACCTTCTACCCAAAGATGAAAATGATATTCCTGGTTGAAATCTGATAGATTAAGAAATTCTTTAGAAATTAAAGGAAGTACTTTATGCTTAATCACTCTTTCAAGTGGCCGTGCACCGTCCTTTATATTTGTTCCCACATCTAGTAAATAAGTAACCAAACTTTCTTCATAAGAGAGAGTCAACTTTTTATTCTTCATTCTTTCTTGAATTTCTGATAGCTGTTTGACAATAATTTCCTTATTCACTTCCTCGTCTAACATGTTAAAAATCAATTTATATTCAATTCGATTGAGAAATTCTGGTCGGAATTTAGTTTCCAACTCCAACGTCATGCTCTTTTCAAACTGAATTTTATCCCTATCGGTTAGCTTTTTAAAATTCCCTTTCAATTCGTACTGCTTAATAATTTTTTGAGAACCAATATTCGTAGTAATAATAACAATCGTATTCTTAAAGCTCACTTGCCTTCCAGTTGAATCAGTCAAACGTCCTGCATCAAGCACCTGCAAAAATAAATCTACAACTTCTGAGTGTGCTTTCTCCACCTCATCGATCAGAATAACGCTATAAGGTTTTTGTTTAACCTTCTCAGTCAATTGACCTTTTGTCCTAGTTTGACGATCGCCAATCAACTTTGTAATATCTCCTTTTTGCTTGTACTCAGACATATCAAAACGAATGATTGCCTCCTCATCATCAAACATTCCCTCTGCCAATGCCAGGGCAAGCTCTGTTTTTCCAACCCCAGAGGTTCCTAGAAACATGAAGGAAGACAATGGCTTTCTTTGATCCTGTAAGCCAGCTTGTGCAACAGTTATAGCATTCACAACAGCATCTACAGCCTCATCTTGACCTTTAACCCGTCGTGACAGCTTTTCTTTTAAACCATCTAGCCTTTCCTTGTCACCTTTCAAAATCGTCGTGACAGGAATACCTGTTTTATTTTTCAGCACCTCTGCAATTTCTTGCTTACCTACATGGCCTAACCCATTTGTAGAACAAATTGTCGCTGCTGCATCTATTAAGTCAAAGGCTTTATCAGGTAAAAATTGATCAGGTATGTAGCGAACAGATAGAAGTACAGCTTGTTTTACAGCATCAGAACTAATAGACACCTGGTGAAATTTTTCATAAATAGTTTTAGCTTGTTCAAGAATTTCAATCGCTTGAGTAGTTGTCGGTTCAGAAACCATAATTGGCTGCATCCTTCGCTCCAGCGCTCGGTCCATTTCAATATATTCATGAAATTCATCTAAAGTAGTTGCGCCGATCAATTGCATCTCACCACGTGACAAAACTGGCTTTACAATATTTCCAGCATCCAGAGCACCTTTATCTGAACCTCCAGCACCAACAATAGTGTGAAATTCATCAATAAAGAGAAGATTCTCTCCTTTGGTTTCTACCATCTCCTCAATAATTTTTTTAAACTTAACAATAAATCCTCCATCCTCATCTGACATTAAGCTAGATAGTTCCAGAGAACGCACAGTCAAATTTTTTAATTTTGGAGATACCTGGTTTCTTAAAATGGCTAAAGCAAATCCTTCAACAATAGCTGTTTTTCCAACTCCAGCTTCTCCCACCAAAATAGGATTATTCTTAGTTCGCCTGAGAAGAGTGGTCTGAACAGCTTCTACTTCTTTATCACGTCCGTACACCTGATAATCTTCCGCTTTTTTTGAAACTTTTTCTGTCAAATTATCTGTATAACGATCTAAATAGGGTGTTTTGTTCTTTTCTTCAGTAGTCACACTTAATCACCTCTTTCTTTTACTTCTTTGATTTGAAGAGTGAGCTTATCTTTTATCGCATCCACAAATTCTCTTGGATTAATTTTCCCTTCTCCTATCTGAGATAGAAACATTTCCCAGCCTCCTGTTGTCCCTGGATCAGAAAACTCATTGTCATAGAGATAATTGATAAGTAGATAGGCTTTGTTGGTAGGCGTTAGTTGACCTGTTTTTTTATCTTTAACAACATAACCCTTACTTTGAATTTTTTTAATGATTTCTCCTCTAGTGGCTTGTGTTCCCAAGCCATATTTAGGAAATATTTGGCCAATCAATTGGCTTTCTGTTAATCTTTTGGGTGGTTTTGTTTCACCCTCTATAATCTGAACTTTCGTCTCAATTTTATCTCCCACTTGATAATCAGGAACTTCAACAGGACCTCGTACCTTTCGTGAACTCCATTCAGCCCATCCCAACTTATGAAGCGTTCTACCCTTTGTTTTAAAAACAAAACCATTATTTTCTACATTGATTGTTTTTATTGAATAATGACAATCATCCGCAAACATCAAGATTGCCTGCTTCACAACTGCTTCATAAATCAGTCGTTGGTCAGTTTTTAAATTTGAAAGGTTTGGAATTCTTTCAGTCGGAATCAAGGCTGAGTGGCTCGTACCAGACACTTTTTCATCATTGACATAATCTTCTCTAGGCTCCAAAAACGCTGGCTCAAAATGACAATTAATAGCTTTTTGATAGGCAGATAGATTTTCTTTTAAATCGTCAAACTCAAATTGATTGATGTATTCTGAGTCTGGTCGTGGATAGGAGAGAAATCCTTCCAAATACAGTCCCTCAACAATGCTCTCTGTTTTATCTGAGTCAAATTTCCAGGCGCTTGCTGCAAAACTTTGTAATGCAGATAAGGTAAATAGTTGTGGAGCTGATTTCTGATGTTCTTCTACCTCAACTGAAGAAACAACAGAGGTGGTTGATAAACCCCTTGAAGAGACTAAAATAGCTTCACTATCTTTAGTTTTATCTTTGGTCGTAAAGAACACCCCATTTTTCTTATCCTCCAGCTGAAGCTTCCAATATTTTTCTGGAGTAAAGTTACGAATCTCTAAGTCATTCTCACAAACTAGTCTGACCGCTGGTGTTTGAACTCGGCCAACCGATAGATGGCTGCCTTTTGTTCGAGGGAGTTGTCCTCTTGCTTGAAGATCAATCGTTGTAAGAGGTGATAAGTTCATTCCTACCAACCAATCACTTTGTGCACGTGCTTCAGCTTCTAAATAGTAATTATAGGTTTCTGAAGGTTCTTTCAATTCCTGAAAAGCTTTTTGAAGAGTTTTCTTTGTCATGGAGCTTGCCCAAAGACGTTTCCAAATTTTCTCCTTGCCTCCTGGTATATGCGATAAAATAGAGTACGCAATCCGCTCTCCTTCTCTATCAGCATCCGTCCCAATAATCACTTGATCTGCTGTTACCACTTCATCATAGATTCTCTTAAATTTTTCTCTCGAATCCTTGTCCTCTTTCAGATGTTGCTTAAATGAAACATTTGTAAGAGGTAATTTATCAAGCGACCAATTGTCTGGTTCACTATATTCAAATAGATGCCCTTCAGCAGCCACCACATGTACTTCAACTGGAAAATAGGGTGACTCCCTAATGACATAGACACCTTTCTTTTTACTAAATTGTCCCAAAGCTGTAGCGTAAGCTTCTGCCTGTTTCTCTTTTTCAGCCAGAACAACTATAACCATATCATTCTCCTTCTACTTCATTTTCTGTCATTGTAAGCTATAATTAAAAAATCTTTTGTAAAGGGACATTGACAAATAATAAAGTAAGTTGATATCAAAAAACAGCACAAAAAGTTATATAACTTTATACACAAAAAAGAGGCTCTTAAAGAGCGCTCTTTCTAGATTTTAAGCCCCTTCTTTGGGCTTTGGATAAAATTTTGATTTTGTACCACCTGTCTGTTTAACTGGTAAGGTTTTGTATGTTGTTCAACACTTTTTACAATCTTAGATACTGTCCCATGAATCCGTTTCATAGATTGCGCTAATTGTTGATCATCAAGAGATGTTAAATTATCAGTCCAAAGTGCCATATAGCGAATAGCTTTCTCCGAGGTATCTAACCCAAAATGCTTAGAAACGAGATAACTTGTCATCTCAGCTTCAAGTTCTCTACGATCTTTTGAGACATCTTCCTTATACGAGTTAGCAAATTTAGGATTATGCAGACTAGCATGCGCTAACTCGTGAATAGTTGTTGCAACGACTTCCCCAGGAGTATTATCTGGATTCAAAAGTATTTTTTGTTCATCTGGATAAAAAGCTCCCTTCGCACTCCTCAACTCTTTTGCATCGTCTTGATAGATTGTTATCCCAATATTCTTAGCATAGTCTGAAAGTCCTTCAAGCACCTCTTTCGTACGAATATGATCCATATTAAAATCATAGTGACGATTTGGCATCGCTTTTGGATAAAATTCAGGCTTCAAGGTTGTTTGAGACAACTCAAAGACTTTATACGTAGCGAATTTAGCTAAGCCTGTTTTTGAATCTCTTTCCTGGAAGAAGCGAGATTTTAATTTTCCTTGCTTCTTTAAAGCTTTTTCTTCAGGTGTCGCTTCAGAAAGTCTTTTATATTTTGGATTGCCTTTTCCATTTTTTACTTGGTTCCCATTTTCATCCAATACAGGAATCATTTCAACCATCATAGGTCTAAACAAGGTAATATGTGATTTTTCTCCTGTCTTAACCGAAAGATTGTTATGAACAACTTCTCTTGTTCGACCTGTTTTTTTATTGGTATAGGTGTTTCTAGTTTCAAATACCTGATCTGAAGTAATCCCAAGAGCTTCCCCCATAGATTGCCATTGATTATAGGTTGCGACTGCATTCGCTCCTGGCCACTGTTCCTGAATCAACGCTACATTTCTAGGTGAGAGTTCTGGAAACTTACTCATAAAATTCAGATACTCTTCTAACCGTTCTGGTGTTTCTGTGTACTCTCTCACTTTTTGAAAAGCAACCTCACTCAATTCATGAGGCGTTAAAGTAGCATAATCAATACTACTTGGGTTTACTTCAGGAGTCTCCAATTCTGAAATAGGTTCCTCTTTTAGAATATCCTCTACACGCTGAAGAAAATTATTTTTAGTTTCTTGCTTAGAAGATTGAAAAGCTTCCGTTTCTCTTGTATCAAGGTTTTGACCTTCTCCCTCTCCCATCAATCGAGACGATTCATTTGCTTCCTGGGAAATTTCCTTATTCACCTCTCTATTTTCCAGCTGAGAAAGAATTTCTTCATCCATCGATGCTAGTTCAGATTGACCGTTGAGTCGACGATATCCTAATCCTAGCATTTGTGAAATTGGTCTAGTCTCATCTCCAATATCATATCGAATTCCCTCTTTGATCATTTCACCCCCTGGAGCATAGATATCAAACTTAATTTTGGTAGGAGGGATATAGCCTTCAGTATTGCCTGCTGTTACTTGTTTCATTCCTTCTTGATGAATTGGATAAAAGTCCTGATTAGCCTTATATAGCTCCCTAGCGAAATCTTGATAAGATATCAGCTCTGTCTCTTTAAATGGCAATATAGGGCCTTCTGGGCGTTCCTCAGACCATTGAAGTCGTACATGGTAGTTTTCCTTATAGATATGATCTTGTATCCATTCTTTATAAAAATCTGAATTTGTATCTAGGAGATGATCTTTCCCAGCTGCAGCAACAATCTGATCAAATTTATCATTGTGTTTCTTCGCATAGTCAAGATATTGATTCCAAGCCTGATGAAATCCTTCTGGCGTTTTTGAGATATCATCTGGCACACCTAAATTATAGACAGTATCTAAGACTTGAGTAAAGGTAGCTGAATCAAGTGAGGTTTTATTCAGTGTGCCCTCTGGAGCTGGTGGTTCAGGCTCTTCAGAAACCTCCTCATACTGTTTATTTTTTAAGACAGATAACATTTCCTCGCCACCATCTTTAACATATTCCTCATTAATTGACAGTTGCTCAATATGACCATCTCTTTCTCTATAGACACCTAGAATTGTGCCAGTATCTATATCTTTCAGTTGTTTACTTAAATCACCCTTCACTCTCATTAAAGATGCAGGGACATGAGTAAATTCCTTTTCTTTGAATAACAATAACAAATCAGTATCTTCTGGTCTAATTGCTTTTGAAAGATCCAGATTATTAAATTTCTTTACAGATGAAAGATCGTTAAACACAAAGGAGTCTGACTCTATCACCTCAGGTAATAAGTTCAAAACTTTTAGTTTATCCGACATTCCCTGCGCAAATTTTAAATCTTTGAAATGCCCTTTTCCAGCTGCAACATCTTCAACAAATGACTCAGACAAATGTTCTACCCACTCATTATATACAGGTGTTACTCCAGTTAAGTGCATCCAATTTTTCTTATCAAATTTAACATTTAGAATTTGGAATTGCTTTTCTTCTGGATTCTTATAAACATAATGGATACTTGTCCCTGACATTTCTTTTAGATACCATTGAGCCGAGTCTCTCATTGCGTTTGCGTATAAATTTAACGTCCGCATGTTTTTTTTGAATATTTTATTTGACATTCGATCCTCATTGATGGTAAAATGAAGATGAACATTGGCAGGAAAATCAGGTTGAGAATTTTTCTCAACGGGCTGCGGTGCTGTCCCTGGAGTTTCCACTCCTAAAAAACTGGAATTGCGATTCAATAGTTCGCCCCCAGTGTTAGTCTCTTGATTATTATCAAGAGACTTTTCTTTTTCTTCTGAGACTTCCTTTATCTTAATAGGCTGAGTATCAAGACGTGACATCAAGTTATCCAATAATTCTCGATTTAAAACCACTTCTCCCTCTTGTTCTTCCAGATAGTGGAACAATGTGTTTGGTGTTACCACAAATCCATAGGAAAAGTCTCTTGTTCCTGATTCAATCAATGGATACTCCAACATTCGCTCAACCGATTGTGATAGATTATCAAGGGTTCTTTCACCAAAATAGACGCCAAAACTGTCACTTGAAAGGCTTTCTATCTGCTTGTTGGTATTGTAGGCTGCTATTGCAAGTTCACCAATAAACTGGGTTGAAATATCTACTCCCAAAGCTCTCTGATGAGGTTTCAATGCTTGATACAAGGAATCCTGTTCAGGAGTCCCTTTTGTCTTGTATAAATCAACCGTTCGATCATCAATAGAGCTTAAAAGTGAATGAATAGGAGACAGCACTTCCATTCGCTTATCATTGAGATATTTTGTAGGATGGCTATTCCCCAACTTCGCAAAGACATCATACAGATAGAAATCTGGCGCAAATTCGATTGATAATTCTCCAGATTGAATCCGATTATTTAATTTCTTAGTTAAGGCTTCGTTTTCCCGTTTCACCTCTTCGTAGCTCATCGTTCTTCCAGCATTCTCCTCTGTATTGGCAATAGATTCTTGATTGTCTGGAATATGTTTTTCTTTCGTAGTCGGATCTGTTTCAGAGGGTCTAGTTGACTGAACAGAAAAAGAAATATTATTCCAATTTTCCTTCAACCATGTTGCATCTTCAGGAGAAAGGTGGCTGGTATCAGGAAAGGGACTTGATTCTGATAAAGTTGCTTCAGCCTTTTCTTCAAATTCTGATTTTCGACTATCAGATTTTTCTTCCTGTTGATTCTTTAGAACATCATTCCAGTCCGTTTTATCCTGTCCTGGCCTTAGTTCTGGTAAATCCGAATTGATAACAGCTCCTTTTGCTTCCAATTCTTGAATGAATGTTCTACCTGCTTTATCATTATCTAAAGCTAGGGTGATTAAATCCGCATTTTTCCCATCTTCAAAAAAGTGACGATCAATAGCTACTTGAAGTCCGTCTGCCAATTGTTCAGGTGTCCATATTAGCGCTTTTCCTGACATTTCAGCCTTAATTTGAGATAGATGACGGCCAATAGTAGATTCTTTCAAACCATCCATAGAAACTAACCTGACATCCTGAAGACTATCCTTATGCAATTCATAGTAGGACATTAAATCAATTGGACTCTCAGTAAAAATCAATCGTTTTGGACTGCCAATATCAACATGAATACCTGTCATAGGATCGGAGTTTTTCATAATCACTTTAGCATAGCCATGTTTGGGCCACTTCTCCCAATTCTCCTGGATTCCTTGTAAAGAGGCTCCAACAACTTCACCTGAAGAAGAAAGGGATTTGAACACAATAACTGGCTCAATCGCATTTGTTGTGACTCCACCAGTGCCTTCCGCAAAGTAGTCAAGTTTGGCATTAGCTTGGGCTAATGCACCCTGTTCCAAAAAATAATCAATCGTTTCATCGGATAGCCCACGTTGATTCCGCAGATAATCTCTTCCAGCTGAAAACGGCTGCTCGTATTTCTCAAGATAGTATTTAAAATCTTCTTGAGGTCTTTCAACCATTTGAAACTCTTTAAAATTTCCATCATTTAAAAAATCTACAGACTGGTTAAAATCTACTTCCTTTATTGTCTCAACCAAAGAAATCGCATCCCCACCTGTATTTCTAGAAAACCATTTCCATAAATTTTTATCAGGTGAAATAACTAGGCTATCATGTTCTTTCCATCGATAGTCTCGTCCAGAACGAACCAGCTCCATCTGAAGCTCGTTTGCAACATCCAAAATATCTCTAGAACGTGCAAATTCAACACGTTCTCTACGACTTTTCCCACGTCTTGATTCTAGTTCTGTCATATAAAATCTCCTTAAAATCCTTCATACTGTGGTTTGTACGGCTCTTTCTCTGCTTGTAGAAACGTTTCTGGATCTAAGTGAACCAATTCCCCTACTGAAAAAGATCCAAATAGCTCAGAATGTCCCTTAAAATCTAGAACCATTTCTAAATCAGAATTTCTTCCTTGACCCTCAAAATGCACTTGTTTGTTATCAGCATTCATTGCCGTAATTAACCATTCATCTGAAAAGTCAAAGTCTTCAACTGCTACATCTGGAAATACTAGCTCCATTTTTCTACTCCTTTCTCTTTTTATCCTTCTATTCTATGTAATAATCGAAAAATCACAGTTAAAGGGACAATAGATTTCCATTTTCAACAAAAAAAGCCATTGCTTTTACAATGACTCTTATATACTGTGTCCTTTCTCTTCAAGTTCTTGTCTCTCATCACTTCTCTCACGTTCCATGAGGGCTTTTTTATTTGCACGTTGGGCTCTTTGAAGAGAATTGGTCAAATTTCTCATGAAATCTGTATTGATAATTGCTTTACCTTGAGATTGTTGGATATTTTTTCTTTGCAGATTTTTCCTTTCTTGCATTTTCTGTGAAACAGCTTGAGCTAACTGACTTTTTTGATTACTTTCTTCCTCTGGCAATATTTTTTGATAGAGTGATTTGAGTTCAGAAAATCCTTTCGCATTCTCCTGTTTTAATTTTTGAATAATCGCTTGATCAGTCGTTTGTAAAATTTCCTTGTTTCGACTGTAAATCTGATGTTTCAGCTGAAAAATTGAGATATGGGTCTGTAGCTCTTCTATATAGCTATCTTTCGTCACAGGATAGCCCTTTAGAATAGTCAGCACTCCTTCATCTTGAAGAGGTTGAACTGCCACTAATTCTAGCTTCAAACGTTTAATAGGTGCTTGAATTGCTAATGAATCAGCCTTTTCTACTGAAAATGAAACACTATCTTCAAACTGGTTAGCAAGAGATTGTTTTAGAGATTGGTCTGCTTCACCTAGTTTATAATTTGGAGTCAGTTGCAATTCAGTCAGCTTCAGTCTTTGAAGAATCTCCTTCTTTTTTAATTCAACAAATGGCTGATCAGTTTCAAGTGGTTGAATTTGATCAAAAAGAGTTTTACGAACTAATAAACTACTTTGTTTTTCCTCCAATAAACTCAATTTTAAAGCATAGCGAAATGTTCCTAATTCCTGGCGCTCTTTTAATGATCGATCACTTTTCTTTTTAGCTGCTTCTACAAGAGCTTTCAAATCAGCCGAAGAAAATAGCGATAAGTCTCGTAAACTAAGTTGCTTCTCCAGTAAGTCTTCTTTCATCTGACTCACATCATAAACTAATTCCGTAACATATTCAGGACGTCCCAAACCTGTTCCGTGTTTGTCATAAGCAGCATAGACTGGTTTTGTGATTTCAAGAGGTTTTGCCCCATCTTTCAATTCATAACCCAGTTTTTTCCAAGCATCTAGTGTTTTGATAACACTTGCATTGGGATCCTGTTCTAAAATCATTTGTTGATTCTTTACTGAGAAATTGGACAAATTTTTTTCCAGCCGAACATCAGCTATTTCAGGAGCATTCTCACGAAATAAGTGCAAAATTTTATTTGCTAGTCGTTCTCTCAACTCCTTCTCTCGATTCGCTATTAATTGCTGTAGATGATAGCCTGCAGCTTCCTGTTGTATTTTCTCAAAACGACCATCAACTTTCCGAATCTTTTCGTAGGTTGATTTTTTTTCAGCTGAATAAGCTCCTCTATAAGTTTCTAGGAAGTCCTTCGTTTCTTTCAGAAATTCTTGATAGAGCTCTTTCCCATCATTTTCTAAATAGGAATCCAGATAGCGGTCGATGAAGAATTTACTGACTGCAAAATCTCTTGCATTTGATCCATAACGCCATTTTTTATCCATTGGCAAATGGTTGTAAGCCTGCTCCAAAAAATTTTTTTCAGCCGAAGAACGAACCTTCTGATCTCTAAAGACAGAATTGATCAACTCACTTCTGATATTGGCCAAAATTTGTTCTCTTCTAACAATCATTCCTCTAGTCTGTTCATTTAACAGGCCATGAAAAACATCACTTTTAAAACGCTCAATGGTTTTTTGGGAAAAGTTCCCTCTGTACTCCATTCGTCCACGAGGTCGATAGAAAATTTTTTCTCTTGCAGATTCAACTTCAGATAAACCAAAATGCACATGAATATTATCCGTATTCAAGTGAATGTTAGCCCACCAAAATGATGAATCAGATAAGCCTTCTTTTTCAATCAACCTCGGCAATGCTTCACGTATGACCGACTTGATAGCTTGCTGATCGACTTTTCCAGTTTCCAGATCATATAATCCCTCTTTGGCCAAAAAATCATTATCAAAAGAGATAACACCCTGCCATAGAAGAGAGCCATTTTGATAAGCCTGTTCTAACTTACTTTTCAATTCAGTTACTTTGCTACGCTGCAAGTAATTGGCCTCTTTTGTAAAAATCGCTGTCATCTCTTCATTTTGGTTTTCAGTAGCATAAGAGCGATTCATATAATCAATGTATTCCTGAAAATTTAGTTTCGTTTCTGGAACTTCAGCTTGAATTTTTTGTATTTCATCTTCAGTTAGAGACTCGATATTTTGTCTGTGTGTTTCTAAATTTAATTCATTATCAACCTCAACAGCTTCGTCTCTATTAGTGTAGTCTACAAAGCCACTATTTGCTTCAGTGTATTGCAGCATGAAGGTAATACTTGGACTAGAAGATACGTTCATTATTTTCCTCTCTTTGAATTAAAATAGTCCATTTTTTCTTAAAAGAGCATAGTCTTTTAATAACGGTTGTAATTCTTCAGGTTCAACTTGAAAATCATTGATCCACCGTCCTGATTGAGAAATATGTAATTCTTTTTGCTCTTCAATAAATTGCATGGGAATCAATAAGATATTTGGTTTTTCTAACTCTGAACCACTTTCTCGTTCTAAAAAGGCGACAATAAAATCTTGATTACCTTTTGTTCTCAATTGCCAGTGATGGGAGTTCCCGTTTTTCCTTTTATACAATGAGCTGTATTTTACATCAATCGTTAGACCATCTAGCCAAAAATCATATACTGGATTATTTTTCTTGAAATACTTATTCGCATCCGTTGCATCTGGAACATACTTTTGAAAAAGCTCCTCGGCCATTCCCCCAAGCTTAGCTGTCCTAGAACCATACTGAATTTTATCTTGAATTTTCAGACAGCCACTCTTAATCAATTTCAAATGAGCTATATGAGTAGGCAACCCTGACTGTCTCACCGCTTCATGAAAATCTCCTGTTTCTAAATAGATCTCAACAACATCTACCATTTACTATACCTCAATGAGAATGTTTCATTGTTTGACCACGTGCAACATCTTCTTGAATGACATCGTTAATCCGTGCCATTAATTCATGCTGTGTAGGATCCAGTCGTGAATGAATAGATTCCAAATCTTGAACATCAAAATCATCTTTCGTAATAGCATGAAAGTTGGTTAGTGTTAAATAGAGAATTTGATCAAGTTGACGATGAATTGCCTTGTTGTCATTTCCAGAATCAAAGGCATCCCCCCAATTTTTTTCCAGCTGAGTCAGTCGCTCATAGAAATTTTTTCCTTCTCCTAATTCAATAAAGAGTTTATAAAAAACTTCAATCAAAGTGACAAGCGTTGCTGAATTATTTCGATATTGTTTCTGCAAAGCAGACGATTCTTTCAAGTAGGATTTTATTTCCTTAAATTTTTCATGTGTTTCTTCGCTAAAATATAAGCTAAGTCTTGGATTCATTTTTCCCTCCTCAATTTTTCTGAGATGATCCTGTCAAATAATTGATTTTGTATCCTGGTTGAATATTAAAGATATATACATCAAATGAGATCTCATCATCTTCAATACTCTGCGCTTCCATACGAACTCCTCTAGCAACTAATTCCACATTTCTAAATATAGGAGTTACTCGATAGCGGACATGGTGGTTCGTATTTTTTATGTAGTTAGCAATTTTATTTTCATAGTAGACCATTGATGATTGTTCATCTTCAAAATTTGCATTTAAAGCACGTGTACCTGTAAATAAATTTTTAGCATTCGTATTCTCTCCACTTAATTGAAAACCGATTAAGTGAGAACGATTATATAAATAATCTTCTTTCCCGTTGAAAATTATTTTTTTATTTTTCCATCCTGTTGGTGTGATAGACGAAATAGATTCTCTATCTTCAGTTGGCATCAAATCTTTTCCCAACATCGCTTCAGCAATTCCTACACGATTTAAAAAATCTAGATCAGAATATTTTTCCCAGCTGCCATTTTCTAAACTCAATTCGCTTTTTGTAAATTGTGATTTTTCATTGACAACAATCACTTGATTTTTTCCATCATACTCCTTCGATTTCAAATCATCATTTTTCAGAGTAGAATTCAAATTTGAGTTGGAATTTTTTTCTTCAGCTGAATCGGCTATGTTCAATTGAGTCGGGATATCATTTTGTGTCAAGCCAGATTTGATAGCATTAAAATTGTTAGGTTGTACGATAAAGATTGCAAGAAAAATGAGAATGATGAACAGAGATTTATTCTTCTTCATTGTTAAACACCACCTGACCGTCGTTCAGCTTCAAGTGCAGATACATCATCCATAAAATGTAACCAATTTGTAGTTAGATCATTTACAATATCTTGTTTAACATTTAAAGCTGAAAGAGAAATTTCATTCTTCAACATCAAATCTAAAATCTGACTTTGTTGTTTTTTGATGACAGATAATGTTTCCGCAAATTGGTTATTGTACAAATTCAATCCGTCATTCATTACGATATTTTGAACTTGCGATAACATAAACTCATTGAAACTCGGATAGTTATATTTTTTTGAAATAGCCTGAAGTTGTTCAAACATATCGTCGGGAACATTTCGAATTAAAAAATTTTTAGTCATCACTTTCCACCTCTCCTTCATACTCTAACCAACGTGAAATATAATCACCATAACGATCCATTTTTTCTTCAAATTCAGATAATATTTTTTTCTGTTTTTTCATTTGGTTCAAAACATGGTCAGAAGCTAATTTCATATTTTCCAAATGAGCAACATACAAGTCTTGAGCACGATTAAATTTTCCATACTCAATTTTTTCACGACAGATTAAAAGCAAAAAATCGTTAAATGAGTTGGCTTTATTTTTTTTCGCAAGAGATTTTAGATAATTAATTTCATCATCAGTAAGGCCTCTAATCTCAATTCGATTTTGTTTTATATTTGCCATTATTTTAAATTTTCCTTTCTAAAAAATAGCGCCCTTCTTTTTTCTTTTGTCGAAGCAAAAGCAAAAAGAAGCAAAAAAGAAAACTTCAACCTCGCAACATCACGAACCGATACGGTTCTATTTTTGCGGTTTTTCAACACACTAACACACACAGAGGGACTAAGGTCCATTTTAGGTGTGTTGTGGTAGAAAAGAGCATAAGGGAAACTGATATCACGTGCCGTGATATGTTGATAGTATCAACGTTTCCGGTACCGGTAATTTTCTCGGTTTCACCTACTTACACACACATACTATACTTACCTTTACACACTTTATAGGTGTTATACTTACACTGTTTTTCTTCTTTACATACTTTTACTTACACCGTTTTTGACTTCATTTAGAAGTTCAAAACTCAAAGATTAAGACTGATCTTCAGCTGGAAAGTTTCCTTCTTCACGATTTTTCTTCGCTGCTAAACGTTGTTCTTTTTCATCTTCTTTGATGAGGTTTAATTCCATTTTTAACTCTTCAAAAATTGATTCATACGACTGATTTTTATTTTTCTTCAGTTGAATTTGAACATAAATTTTACCAATTTGTTTTTGAAGATTCTCTTCTGCTTCTTTACGTTCCTGTTCCAAAAGGGCAACTCTTTTCTTTGCCTCTTCTAGTTGATTATCAATTTTTTTTAAATCATTTTTAGCCATGATTACTTCTCCTTTTTTCTAATTTCGTATTTCTTAATTCCTTAATTTATTTCCTGCAAAGCTGGTAATTTTTTCTTTTACAATTTGGAAGTTGCTCCACAAATCGCCATCTAATTTCTTCAAATCAATCACATAAACTTCATGATCATTTTTCTTGATGGTTAGTGTGAAAGAACGTTCATCAATTTTAATTTCCTTTAGAACGAGGTACATTGAAGAAAACATTTCTCCTTTACACCCTGGATTACTATGATAGGTTATTCCATATTCATCAATATCCAGCACAACCCATTTCTGTTTTCTAATCAAACCTTTTGTACTTGTGAATACAGTACGATGCTTTCTAACTGGCTGATTTTCCTTTGGTGCTAATTTAAGTTGTTCTTTCATTTTTCTGCCTTTCTTTTTTTGATTGATTCTAGTATAAGAGATAACTGAAAAAAATTTTTTAAAGGGACAATCATAAAAAAAAAATCCCCTTAATTCAAAAATTAAGGAGATTTTTGACTACTATTTGTTGGTAAACACGAACTCGGCTTTCATAGAAAATGCATCCTTTTTACTTACATCAAGTTGAATCAGCCAGAAAGAAAAATCATGTTTTTTCCCAAACGGGAAGACATAAAATACTGGATGATACAATTCTTCAATATCTACAAATTCTCTTTCAAGAGGAGCTTCAGAACCATTCCATGCTTTTCTATAATAGGAAATACCTGTCCGTTTTTCTCTATTCAAAAAACTTAATTCTACAATATCTTGATAATCCTTTTTCACTGCTCGCTGATTAATCGTAATCATTCGTTGGTTTGCATCACCTTCATCAGCATCCATAAAAATATTGATTTTAGGAGGTAACTTATCTTTTAATTTTCGGATTCCAAGGTAATCCTTGTTTAAGATATTTTTGAATAGATAACGCTGAAAAAGTTTTGCTTGAAACCACTTCATGAAATAATAAATACCAATACTAAAGATTGTGGCTAAAAGCCAGAACGATGATTCATTCTCTTGAAATGGAAAAACTACTGCGATGGAAAAAATCAAGCCTAACACAACACTTTCAAAAAATGAAAAAATAAATCTCTCAACACCAAAACGCAATTTTGAAAAAGGAACAGCTAGGATAAAAATAATCATTAAAAATCCTAAATAATTTGAACTAATTTCAAGTGCTTCTGATATTATTTTAACCAGAACAGCACACGCTATCATCTCAAACACTAAAGATTGCCATTTAAACATCTGACCAACCAGCCAATTTATTCCACAAATCGCAGATAATTTATATCCCAATTTATCAGTTCCTTTTACCATTTTAATTAAATTTTTCATTTTATTTTATCTCACTTTAATTCATTTCTACAGTTTCAATAGGATTTGAAAATTCAAATGTTCCATCTTTGACTGCCTGTTTTTTCTTATCCAAAGACTCCAATTTAGCCTTCAACTTTTCAATGTTTTTATAGGCTGTTTCGATGGTTCTATTCTTCGTTTCAATGTTTGTATCCAGCGTAGCAATATTCTTTTGATTGGCTTCGAGATCATCACCTGTTAGATATTTTGCTTCTGTTTGAAGACTCGCTTTTCGTGAATTATCATCTTCAATTGATTCCTTCAATTGAGCAATTGATGTTGTCAATTTTTGAGACTGTTCATTCTGGAAATTGATCTCTTTTTCTATTTCCTGAAGAGTAAATTCTTCTCTGGAGACAAGCTCAATAGCTTTGATTTCAAGCTGAGTATTTTGAGGAGTTACAAAGAATTGTACAGTGTCATCTTCTTCAGATTTCTTCTGAGAAACCTTTTTAGAATCACTGGATGGCGATGAAATATTTACATCAATTGAACTAGAAGAGACCGTCTGATTCGTCACATCAATCGCAAATGCACCAAAATTTTTCGGAACTCCTTTAATAATAACTGATACTTTATTATCAATGATTGGTACAACATCCATCTCTATTTTTGAGTCTTTATGCTGTGCATAGAGTTTCCATTTTAATCGTTTGGCATCGATACCCCGATCTATCGAAGTCGTAGCATCTTTCGTCTCAAATTGTAAAACAATAATTCCAGTATCTGGGGAATATTCCTGGCTGACCAGTTTCATCTCACCACTTCCATTCGCAAAAACTTGCTTTGTTTTGAGTTGTTCTGAAGTATAGGTTTGTCTTTGTGGTGAGAAAATTGCTCCCATCAAAAGACTTAACCAGGTCACAAACAACATTGAGAAAATAACTAGTTTTCTCTTAATAATATTCTCTTGAAACCAAACTTTAGTCTTAATAAATGGTTTCAAAATTGGGCTAGATTTTATCTTTTCAATCCAGCGTTTGATTGTATCTATCATAGTGGATATATCCTTTCTACTTTATGTGAATTTTTGTTTTTAGAACAATACCTTATCTCTGTTCCTCATGCTTCTTACATCCTTTCCAAATAAATGAAATCTTACTTTTAGGCCAAACACTTTTTAATAACATTAAAAATGCCAATGGCAGCCTTTTCGTTTTGATTTCATTTCCAAAGTTATCACATATAGTTATCTTGAAGAGAGGTACAAACCAAATCGCAATCAAGACAGTTCCAACCACGCCATGCGCAATAGCATTTAAAAATTGATACATACTACCTCCTTAGACATACTTCAATATTTGAAAAGGTTTCTTAGCCCACTTACTAAACCTTACCCTTTTAATCATTTATGGCCTCCTGGATCCCTTTCTCATCTGCTACAATCTTTTCCTCTGAATCTCTTGAGGCATACAGATATTTCTTTATTTTTCCCTTACGAATTTTAATGATAGTTGCAGCTTTTTCAACTTGGTATTTTTCTACCAACTTTTGACCTTCTTCTGTCTGAGTGTCAATGTAAAATGTAGGATAAGAACCTTTATTGGCTGCATCTACAACTACACTTTTTCCAACCTGACAGTAAGGACAATCTTTTTTATAAAATACTAGATTTACATTTTGATCAAGTACAGTATTCTGATATTCCTTCTGAGTAAGATGAGGATCATAATCTAAGATAAAATGATCTTTATACATCCTATATCCTCCTAGAACTGCGAGACTCACAAATAAAATAACGAGAATAGCACCTACAGCTAACTTAATGTGTCTAAAAAGCTCTCTCATACTACTTCCTCCTCATCCATAAAATCAAATATGGAACCTTGAACATAATCAATCTTGGCCAATTCTTTTATTTCTGATTTTAAGTTAGCGAACGTTATCATCACTTCCTGAAAGAGTAAAGGATCAAATTCCTCGGAATCCAATACACGGACAATTGGTAACATTGGATAGTGATCTCTCAACTCCTCCTGGAGATAATCTGAAATCATTTTATCATTCGAGATAACACTATCTACTCTAATAATCGCTGGAATGCTAGTAATACTCTCCTCGTTTTGATAAAAAGTTAAAGCTACATCCCCTGCAGAAATAGACTCAAATTTTAAGTTATCCGATGAAAGTTTGAAATAATAAGCCAATGGTTCTTGTCCAACTCCTGTTAGGTAGTACCCTCTAATAATTTTGAATAACTCTGACATCGACCTTTCTCCTTCCTAACAAACTTTTAAAAGCCTAAACGGAGCTTGATACACATCAGGATAGTGAATCAATCTCTTTTTTCTTTGCTCAGGAAGTGGTTTACGATAATGTTTTTGAAGATACTGAAAAGCTAGTCCCAATGTATCAAAAACTAAAACTTTATTCTCCCCATTACAAATATAATCACCTAATTCAAAACTAAAAATTACATACTTCATTCTTAATCTCACTTTCTATTTTGGCCAATCATTGCCAGCTGATCTGTCTCTAATTCAGAATCATATCCGTTTTCTAAACGAATTCGTTGACGAATCCCTATAAGTGAGAGAATTATTAAAACTCCTCCAACAAATATAAGGCTAAAGAATCCACCTAAAATTAAAATCATATCATTCCTCCATCAATTTCAAATTCTATATCGATAATCATAGATATAATGTAAAGGCAGTTTGCGGGTTTTTAAAATTATCCAATGTCAAGCTCAAATAGAGATAGTTGTTGTGTTTGTTTAAAGTCATCTTTAACCCTTTCTATCACTCTCTGGGTGAACTCTAAGCTTTCTTCAAAGAAAGCAGCAATATTGGCCATATAAGCCTCCTGACGTTCTTTCTTCACCTGGATAAGGGAAAGCAAGATTGCTTTGATAGAGGCTAATCTGATGCCTCCTCCACGACCGTGTTTGACTGTGAAGAAGATCTTTTGTTCTGCTTTGAGAACTTTCAATACTTTATCCAATGAGCGCTCAGGAATGTTCAACTTCTCTCGTATCTCTTTTTTTGTCGTCTGGATAAATGGATCCTCAGATTGATAGAAGCCTTCTAAATAGGCCATGACATCTGTTTTCCATTCATAGAGATGACTATTCTTTCTGTCCGCACGTTTCTTCTTAAACTTATACCAACGTTGCTTCACAAAGAGATCTGAAGCCTTGAGTTCCTGGTTAACCCATGCTTTACATAAAGTCATTACATAGTCACGACCAGCAGCTTCATATTTTCCTGAATAGGCGCTTGTGATAATCTTATGATATTCAGCTGAAGAGAGTGGTTCGTCTAGATTTGCATTAAAGTTAGAAAGAACTTCCTCGCATTCTCCTTGATCAATTCCTGAAGAGAAGTTAGCTAAAGCCAGCGTGAAAAGAACGTTGTTTCTTCCCATCAAGGCTTTTCCACCTTTGATATTTCCCTCTCTCATCAGCAATTGATACCAGGGTTCATCAATCTGTTTCACCCCTTCAGAACCTGAAATAACCGTCAAATTTGGCTTTTTACTTGGGAAGGGAAGATCTGATTGCTTCATTGACCAATCTAACCACTCCTGGAATGAATAGGTATAATCAGCATCAAAGAATTCAACGTTATCAGTTCGAGGAATCCGAGCAATCCCAAAATGGTTACAAGTCATATCTACTGGTAAAGTTTGAGCGAAATAATTTCTCAAATTTTGAGAGATAGCTTTGGCCACCTTCACCACTCGAAATTGAGAATGAGCTGTAACATAAGCTGATTCTGAGAGGACAAAATAGGCTTGAAATCCTTTGTCAGATTTTAGAATCAACGTCGGCATAAAACCTAGCTCCAGGGAAGCAGTTAGAATATCTCCTGTCGTCATTTCTTCAGCTGCAGAGGCAATATCGAAGTCAATGTAGAATGTGTTAATCTGTCTAAGATTATCCTCAGAGTGGCCACGTGTAATCCGTCGACCAGCATCACTATAGCTTCCGTAGCAATATACGTTAGGAGTCCAGTGTGTAAACTGATCCTGGTTCTCCAGCAATGATTCGACAGAGGTTAAAACAACACCACGTGCCTTCACCATATTCGCTTTTGAACGATAAGCAAATACAGACCCTCGTCTTCCTTCTTCAGCTGAAGAGATGAGCTGTAGATGGCTATTCTTATATTTTTGTATTCTTAATCCATCTTTTATGATGATGGATAAACATTTTAATAAATCAATCTTTTTCATGTTTTTTAATTTCTACAAATCAACTATAAGAGTCTCTCGTTTCTTTAACCCACAAAATGGGCAATACCCAAATTCAGTAGTACTTGTGTTGTGCTGATTTTCAACATTTACCTCTGCTATCCAGAAATACTCTTTTCTACAAGATGTTTTAATTGGAATTAGATCAATTTCATCCATCTCCACCTTTGTTTCGTTTTGTAATAGTTCATCTAGAAGACGTTCCCAAGTACAAACACTCCTCTTTAATACTGCTTCTTTCATAATAATTACTCCTCATTGATTCAATAATTCTTCTGATAACAACTTGGTCTCTTTTGCGTGTTCCAAACCAGCAATATACGCCTCATAATCAACTTCAATTTCGATTTTTAGGCTTCTGCTCTCTAATTTCCCCATACGTAGTCGTTGTTCTTCTAAAACTTCTGCTGGGATTTTTACCATCAAACCAAATTCTTCTGATAATTGAGCCTGGTCCTGAAAACGTTGATCTATTCCGTTTAAGAAACCTAGTAAGTACGATTTCTTATAGTCTTTCCATCTTGCTCTTGAGACTGTAGGGAAAAGTCGTTTCAACCGATATTTAAGATATAAGAGCGCACCTTCGTAAACCTTACTACAAAATTCAGCATCAGATTGATATCCAAAGAAAATTATCTGTGTGATGCCGTCTTCAGGAAGTCGTCTTCTTATCGTTTTACATCTAAAATTTTCACCTAAAATACCTGCTAACTTTTCTTGCCACCATGGAAGTCTATATTCCCATGTTCCTATTGTTTCACCAATATCCTTTTGAATTTTACTATTCGTTAAATCATTCATAGAAAGATTATGCTTCACCATAAGTCTTTGAGCCATCAGAAGGGCAGTCTGTCCCTCTTCATCGTTTGGTGCATCGTAAGCTAACTCTAAAAGATTCTGTATCTTCTCAATTATTTTATTATCCATATCAATCCAAATTTTTATACTTTCTAGGCAAACAACTAGCGTAATGTTCTGAATCATTGACCTTTGCATTATAAAAAATCATATTATTCCCAATAATTTCTTGCCATTTAGGAATCTCCTCACGATAAATGCGATTAAGTCCATAAAAGTTCCTTACAATAAATCTAACTGCTCCAATATGATCTCCTAAACCAACTACGCACAACACATCATGTTCTATATCATAGACCCAGTGGCTTTTTGGATTTGTCAATGTTTCCAAAGCAAATTCTCTATCTCTCTCAAGGAAGTCATGACCAGGTCTATAGTAAACTTTCGTCTGATATGGTTCATCATTAAATCCATAAAAACAATGACTACACAGCGTTCTGTCTTTATCTATCCACCAGCAAGGACCATACTTTTCATCGATACAAGGTGTAACCCAGTTGCAAGCACATCGTCTACAAATTCCAGTTTCCATTTTCTATCCCTCGTTTATTCTCATGCTTTTAGGTAACTTTTTACTCGGTAAACAATAACCTTCCGATAAATCTCCTTTACTATAAAATTCAGGAGGATGTGTCATTATGTGATCACTTCTTTTCCATCCTCGACGAAGTTGTTTGTAAGATAAAGAAACACGCTTCTCAATCTCTTTAAAACTAAATCCCAATTTCAAGTAGGTTGTTACAATAGTTGTAGCATGTTCTTTGGAATCTTCGCTTCTTGTTCTTCGCTGAAAGTTAATCTTCTTATCTTCTTCATTTAATGCTATCTGATAATCAATAAACAACTTCCGCATTTCCATAATTTTATGTTGCCAAGCCAAGCTGTAAGGTTGGCCTGAATATCGATTCACTAGATCCTTTACGGGTTGTTTAAATTTCAGCTGAAGAGGATCAAATTCGCCAAGGTCAGAAAAAGGATCAATGAAACCTAATGGTTCGCTTTGAATTAATTCATTGTATAGCGCTTCTCTATCCATCCTAATTTATCTCCTTCTGTCAAATGCACGTCATTGAGTCAAATAAGCTTAATTGGATGGTTGTAGGCGCTTGTTCGCTGTTTCCATTCTTATCATGATCGATAACGTCAAAGATTTCTAACGTGTCTAAATTCATTACAATCTCTAATCCTACCATCGTTGAGCTCCTCTCAAATAGAATTTTAAGCGAACAAAAAAGAGAACAGATTTCTCTGTTCTCCTAAAAATATTGAATTATTTGATTTTCTAAAAACTCTTACCACTTACTCTAGTGAGATAGCCCGTCTTAGTGGGAAGCATCTCCATTCCAGATGGAGTTTTTCACGATAACATAATCAACGTGTTTAAGGTCAGCAACCTGACGTCCACCTGCGTATGAAATGGCACTTTGAAGGTCTTGTTCCATCTCAGTTAAAGTGTCTTGCAGATGACCTTTGGCAGGAAGCAAGATACGTTTGCCTTCCACATTTTTGTAAGCACCTTTTTGATATTGTGAAGCTGAACCGTAGTACTCTTTGAACTGTTCACCATCGACTTCAATCGTTTTCCCTGGACTTTCGACGTGTCCTGCAAAGAGGGAACCAATCATAACCATGCTGGCACCGAATCGGATAGACTTGGCAATATCACCGTGAGTACGAATTCCTCCATCAGCGATAATCGGTTTACGTGCAGCTTTGGCACACCAGCGTAGAGCAGCCAACTGCCAACCACCTGTACCAAAACCTGTCTTGACCTTGGTAATACAAACCTTACCAGGACCGATTCCGACCTTAGTAGCATCCGCACCAGCATTTTCAAGTTCACGCACAGCTTCTGGTGTTCCCACATTTCCTGCAATAACAAAAGTATCTGGTAATTCTTTCTTGATGTGTTGAATCATAGAAATCACGCTATCCGCATGACCATGGGCAATATCAATCGTGATGTACTCAGGAGCATCAGCCTTGAGCTGGCTAACAAAATCATACTCATAATCCTTAACACCGACAGAGATAGAAGCAATGAGCCCTTGATCGTGCATGCGTTTAATAAAAGGAATACGTCCTGCCTCATCAAAACGGTGCATAATGTAGAAGTAACCACCTTTAGCCAGTTGCTCTGCTACATTTTCATCCAAAATTGTCTGCATATTAGCTGGCACAACAGGTAGTTTAAAGGTGTGATTTCCTAGAGTGACACTTGTGTCCGCTTCTGCACGACTTTTAATGACACATTTATTTGGGATCAATTGAATATCTTCGTAATCAAAAATTGGAAATTCATTTAACATATCGATGTCTCGTTTCTTTTGTAATGACCTACCTATGCTCTCGCATCACTACGCCTTTTCCGACGTTTCCTTAATTAATTATAAATCAAAGTACAGTTTTTGTCAAATAATTTTATAAATTAAAATATATTGTTCGGATTTTATTGCATAAATAACAAAAGAAAGAGGAGAAATTATTTTCTCTCCTCTCCTTCTCTATCCTAATAATACTCACCCTGACGGTAGTCCCATGAGTTAAAGGTATTTGACAAGTGCATCATGATTTTATCAATGTCAAGTCCTTTGCGGATTACAACTGGAGCTGGTGAAGTTGAACGTGCTCCTCCTTGTTCTGGAATGAGTTTACCATCTTTATCGACCATAGACACCATCACGCCTTGCTCGTAGCGAGTTTCAATCGTTTTGTCAGGTTGGATAGATGCCACATAGTCGTCTGCTTCAATGACAAGATCCACTGCTCCTTCGATACGTTCTCCGATACCTTCTACCTTACCACGGTTTCCTTTTCCAGATGGGTTTGCAGATGAAGCGTAAACCATTTTACCTTCTTCCCAAAGTTTGGCAGCTAATTGTTCACCAGCTTTACCAAACTTGATGACAAAACAGCTTGTACCACGCACGTCCGTCATAAGTTCTTCACGGCCATCACCGTAGGCTTTGAGTTTTTCAAAAGCTTCTGGTTTCCAAGGAAGGATACAACCAAGGAGAATATCTTCGTCCCAATGTTTTTGGTAAAAAGCTTCAATTTCTGGGTTAAGTTGTGCTAAAGCACGAAGCTCATCCATGCTACCGCAGAGGACAACACCTGGTTTGTTGCGGTTACGTTCTTTGGCTGCGAACTTGCGCTCAAGTCCTGCCTTGTCGCTAGTCATGATAATGTAACCAACTTTAGTAGGGCAAACTATACATCCACCCTCACCTTTTAAAATATCATAGCCTTCTTGTGAAAGTGTTCCGTTCCATTGAATGTGTTTTGTCATAGTTCTATATTTCCTTTTCTATTTTTTCTAATCCTGCCAGTAAGCTGGTCGTTGTTTTTCATATGCAGCAATCAAATCTTCATACTGCAAAGTAATACCGATATCATCCAAACCATTTAAGAGTTTATGTTTCCATTCGCTATCAATTTCAAAAGTGAATTCTCCAACTGGTGAGATGATTTTTTGTTGTTCCAAGTCCACAGTTACCTGATCGGTTGGCTTTAGCTGGGCTAGTTTCTCTCTAACCTCTCTGGGCTGAACAATTGGCAACATGCCATTATTGAGTTCATTATTGTAATGAATGTCACCGAAAGATCCTGCAATCACGACCTTAAAACCGTAGTCTACTAGTGCCCAAGCTGCGTGTTCCCTTGAAGAACCTGCCCCAAAGTTATCCCCTGAGATAAGGATACTGGCTTTACGATATTCAGGTTGGTTAAAGACAAAATCTGGATCCTCAGTATACTTGTCATCTAGATAACGCCAAGCATACATGAGATACTTACCAAAGCCTTTCTTATCAATCAACTTGAGAAACTGCTTGGGTAGGATTTGGTCGGTGTCGATGTTATCATTCATGAGAGGAACGGTCGTTCCCGTATAAACTGTAAATTTCTCCATATCCTCTCCTTACTGGGCTTCTGGCATTTGTCGAACATCTACGAAGTGCCCTGCGATAGCTGCCGCAGCTGCCATGGCTGGACTGCAGAGATGAGTCTTAGCGCCAAAGCCTTGTCTGTCTTCAAAGTTCCGGTTGCTGGTTGAGGCACAGTGGACACCATCAGGTACCTTATCAGGATTCATCCCTAGACACATAGAGCAACCGGGGTCTCTCCACTCAAAGCCAGCATCTAGAAAGACCTTGTCTAAGCCCAACTTCTCAGCAGCTCGTTTCACAGGACGAGAGCCCGGAACCACGATAGCCGTTAAGTTAGGAGCTATTTTCTTCCCTTTGACAAATCGCGCAGCCAGTTGCAAATCACTGAGTCGAGCATTGGTACATGAACCTATAAAGATATATCCTAGTTCAATATCCGCTGGCTTTTGACCAGGTTCCAAATCCATATAATTGTAGGCTCGTTCATCATTCATATCCTTAATTTCTGGGAAGCTACTGTCAAAGTCAACCCCCATAGCAGGGTTGGTTCCCCAGGTCACCATAGGAGCAAGGCCTGAGACATCCATCCGGATAACCTTATCGTAAACGGCATCATCATCACTGACAATTGTTTTCCAATCCGCCACAGCCTCTTCAAACTCCTCTGGAACACATTCCCGTCCCTTGAGATAATCATAGGTAGTTTGATCCGGATTCATGATTCCCATCTTGGAACCAAACTCGATGGACATATTGCAGATGGTCATTCGCTCTTCCATGCTCAGTGCATCAATAGCCTGTCCTCGATATTCCACCACATAGCCAACACCACAGGCAACGCCGTACTTGGCAATCAAGGCTAAAATGTAATCCTTAGAATAAACTCCTTTTTGAGGAACTCCAGTGAATTCAACCAACATTTTCTTAGGTTTAACCTGCCAGAGTGTCTGGGTAGCAAAGACATGCTCCACCTCACTGGTCCCAATCCCAAAGGCGATTGCTCCGAAAGCTCCGTGAGTAGCCGTATGACTGTCTCCACAGACGATGAATTTTCCTGGTTGGGTTCGTCCTGTCTCTGGACCCACCATGTGGACAATCCCCTGTTTTTCAGAACCGTGGGCAGCATGTTCGATTCCAAACTCTTCAACATTTTCAGCTAACTTATCAATCTGTGCTTTGGAGATTACATCTCGAATATCATATATATTGACCGTCGGGACATTGTGGTCAAAGGTACCAAATGTTAAATCTGGTCGTCTCAATCTACGTCCTGCATCACGCAATCCTTGAAAAGCTTGAGGACTGGTCACCTCGTGAATATAGTGCTGATCTACATACATGAGTTGAGGTTGTCCTTCTTCTCCTGTAATCACATGGCGGTCCCATAATTTATCAAAAATCGATTTTCCTGCCATCCATTACCTCCAAATAACATATAAGGCTACTAGTGTAGTCACCATCCCGAGAAACCAAACTGTTTTAAAATACCATTTTCGAGTCTTGTGTTGAAAAGTGATTCCTGCTAACCAAGCACCAAAACCACCACAAACAAAGGCTAAAATAAGTAAGATTTTCTCTGGGATGCGCCATGCTCTTCTCCTTGCCTTGGATTTGTCAATGGCATAAATCAAGAAAATGATGACATTCCAAATCAAGAGAACTAGAGTAATTTTTTCGTCTAACTTCATAACCTTTCAATAATGGCTTCTGTCATTTCCTTGGTCGAAGCCTGTCCTCCTATATCTCTCGTTAAAATTCCTGCTGCCAAACTGGCTTCTACTGCACGTTCGATACGCTCTGCATCGTCATAACGTCCAAAACTGTCTCTCAACATCATGGCCACTGATAAAATCATGGAAATAGGATTTGCAATTCCTTGACCTGCAATATCAGGAGCTGAACCGTGAATGGGCTCATAGAGACTTGGTCCATTTTCAGAATGACTGGCTGATGGCATAACTCCAAGTGTACCAGATAGAACGCTTGATTCATCAGAGAGAATATCTCCAAAAAGATTCTCCGTTACAATAACATCAAACTTGGCAGGATTGGTAATCGTGAGCATGGCAGCTGAGTCCACCAACTGGTGTTCCAAGGTCACATCTGGGAAATCCTGTGCAACCTTCTCAGCTACTTTCCGCCAGAGTTTTGATGTTGCCAACACATTTTGCTTATCGATGCTGGTAAGGATTTTTCTCCGACTTCTTGCAATTTCAAAGGCTTTACGAATAATTCGCTCCACTTCCTCATAACTATAATCGTTAATATCACGCGCTTTGCGCTCTTCAAGGATATGATCTCCAAAGTAAATCCCTCCTGTCAACTCACGCACCACAACAAAGTCTACACCAGCAATTCGTTCTGGTTTGAGTGGTGACAAATGCTTGAGACTGTCAAAGATTTTTACAGGGCGAATATTAGCGTAAAGATTGAGTTCCTTACGGAGAGCCAGCAAACCTTGTTCAGGCCGAACCGCTGCTCCATCATACTGAGGACTACCGATAGCCGCTAGGAGAATAGCATCTGCTTCTCTACTGGCTTTGAGGGTTTCATCAGGTAAGGGATGCCCCGCAACATCAATACCTGCACCTCCGAAGGGTCGTCTATCAATCTCATAGTCAAAACCTGTTTTTTCAGCTAGAGCTTCCAGAACCTCTAAACCAGCCTCCATGATTTCTGGGCCAATTCCGTCCCCTGCTAGAGCTACTATTTTCTTTGTCATAGCCTTCTCCTTTACACACTAGGCATGTCACGATAGGAAACACTGCGTCCCATCTCACCAGCATTCTCTTTTTGAACAAAGGTATTGGCATTGATATAGGCAATAGCAGATGCTTTCAGTACATCAAAATCAAGACCTGCTGCGTTAAAGATGGTTTCTGTATCTCTGTTTTCAACAGTGACCAAGACACGAGCTTGGGCATCGATTCCATCCGTAACCGCATCGATAGTGTAGGATACCAAGCGGACGGATTGGTTAAAGAACTTATCGATAGCGTTGAAGATAGCCTCAACGGAACCTTGCCCTGTCGCATTAAATTCAACTTTCTCGCCATCCATATTAACTAGGCTAACGAGTGCTTCAATGTCATTATCTGCATGAGTTTGCAGTTGTAAATCATCAAAGTGGAAACCTTCTGGGTTTTCAACCATGGTTCCAGCTACCAGAGCACGAATATCTGCATCTGTGATTTCTTGCTTCTTGTCGGCCAGTGCCTTGAACTTAGCAAAGAGTGGTTTGATATCCTCTTCTGTAAAGCCTAAGGCCAGTTCTCTTAGTTTTTCAACAAAGGCATGGCGACCTGACAATTTTCCAAGTGGGAGGCTGTTACTCTTGACACCGACCAATTCAGGGGTGATAATCTCATAAGTAAGAGGATTTTTAAGGACTCCGTCTTGGTGAATACCAGATTCATGAGAAAAGGCATTGCCACCAACAACGGCCTTGTTTTTAGGAACTGGGATACCTGAGAAGCGAGAAACCATTTCTGACGTATTGATGGTTTCATTTAAAACAATACTAGTTTCTGCTTGATAGTAATCTTGACGAATATTGAGGGCCACTGCAATTTCTTCAAGAGCAGCATTCCCAGCTCGTTCCCCGATACCATTGATAGTCCCTTCAACACGACCTGCCCCATTCTTGACAGCAGCAAGGCTATTAGCTACTGCCATTCCGAGGTCATCATGACAGTGAGGCGAATAGATAATCTGACGTTCCGTCTTGACATTCTCAATCAAGTATTTGAAGATAGCTCCGTATTCCTCTGGCGTTGTAAATCCTACCGTATCAGGGATATTGATATAAGTCGCCCCTGCATCAACCGCTGTTTGAACAACTTGCAAGAGGAAATCCAACTCTGTTCTAGTCGCATCCTCTGGAGAGAATTCGACCACTTCAAACTTAGAACGGGCATAAGAAACATGCTCCTTAATAGCTTCCAAAATCTCTTCCTTGCTCTTATTGAGCTTATACTTGCGGTGAATCGGACTGGTAGCGATAAAGACGTGAACCTGTGGATACTTGGCATCCTTGAGAGCCTCATAACAAGCATCAATATCAGACTTGACAGAGCGTGCCAGACCAGTTATTGCCGTTTTCTTCAAGGTCTTAGCAATCTCCTGAACTACCGTAAATGAGTCTGGACTAGCCGCTGGAAAACCAGCTTCGATGGCTGAAATGCCCCATTTCTCCAGCTGTCTTGCAATGGCAATTTTTTCCTTGATTGAAAAGTTAACACCCGGTGTCTGTTCTCCATCCCGAAGGCTGGTATCTAGAAATTCAACTGTTCTCATAAGATTTCCCCTTTTCCAAATGTGGTTTTAAAAAAACATCTCGCTCAGAAACCCAAGCGAGATGTTGATTCACTCCCGCTTGGTAAGCCAAACAGGACTAATGCTTTTTGCACTAGCCCGAGTACCTCAACAACAAAGCGAATTGATTAAACTTAGCTGCTTTCATGTTTGACTTTCTCCTTCGTTTGATATCTTGTTTAGTATTTTAGCATAGGCAAAAGTACTTGTCAAGAAAAAATCCAATATTTTCTGAAAATTTCTTCAGTAGAGAATATTTTGCTAATTGAAAATCCTTGAAATGTTTCATTTTTTAGTAGTTAAGTTCCAACTTTTTTCTATCAATTCCAGTACCATTTCATCTGACAAAGTATCATCAAGGGCCGCACTAATCCAGTATCGTTTATTCATATGAAAAGCTGGATAAATGCCCTTTTTTGAAAGTAAGTCAGCTACTTGGTCATGTTTGAGGTTGACTGCTTCCACCTGTCCTTCTCTGCCCTTTTCCAGCTTATCCCAAGAGATTTTCATCAAGACGGCATACCACTTTTTATTGCCTTCATGTCTTAACACTGCCGTATCAGGCGATTTCTCCCACAAATACTCCAACTGATTACCATACTTTTCCTGAACTTGAGTCATGATTCGCTTAGTCTGAGGGCAGATAAAATCCTGTACCTCAAAACAAGCCTTCCGAATCTGGTAGAGAATCTCCAGACAAGCCTCACGGACACTTGCAACAAAACTTCCTGTCATACTTTCCATATGAACTTGAGGATAGAGGTCACCAGTCTCCTGGTCAAAGACTTGAAAACTCACATTATCAGTAGTGATGGACACAGTCATGACAAAGTCATCCTGCAAAATTTGGCAACTATAGGTCCACACTCCACCATTTTCTACAAAACCATAATCATGAGCCTTTTCTTGATTAAACTGATAGGATTTAAAAATTTCAAACATAAGTGAAAACTGCTACCCAAAGCTAGCAGTTCCTTTCTATTTTTTAAAAGACAACCTTGGTTCCGTGCAATTGTGTCACGCCCAGTTGGTCAATAAAGGTTTGACGGTTGTCAAGGTCAATCCCCCCACCTGGTAGAATTTCAATCTTACCTTTAGCATGTTCCAAAATTCTGTGATAGTGAGCAAAACGTTTCTCTAGTGAATCGCCAGACACACCAGCACGAGTTAGGATACGAGTGACTCCAGCTTGACTAAGCCAGTCAATAGCTTCCAGTTGATCCTCATCACTCAATTCATCAAAGGCCATGTGAAAGACAATTTCCATTCCTTTTGATGCAGTAATTAACTTTTCAAGATTAGGTTTATCCAACTTCTTGTCAGCAGTTAAAGCACCAAATACAACTCCTTGACTTCCAGCCTGAGCAGTCAATCGAATGTCTTCTAGCATGATTGCAATTTCCATATCATTATAGGTAAAATCGCCACCACGTGGACGAATCATGGTCATGATGGTCGTATCATAGTTAGCTGCCAGTTCAACTACTGCCTTAGTCACTCCATAGCTGGGTGTTGTCCCACCAACTGCAAGATTATCACAGAGTTCGATTCGACGAGCCCCAGCCTGCATCGCTTTTTCAAGCAAGGTCACATTTTCAGCACAAAATTCGTAAATCATTTGATTCTCCTTGAAGATTACTTTGAATTTATTATATCATATCATTGTGAATATGCTTTCATTTTTATCAAGGGAAATAGTAACAAATTTTACTTATTCTTTGTCTGGAATAACCTTGAATAGATAATAGGTGATAAAGATGGTAAAGGCTCCCAGACTGATTTTGACTGGTAAGAGAGGGGCAAAATAAATAGAAATTCCCATCAAGATGTAGATGGATACGATGATTTTTTTCTTACGTTCACGCGCAATAGACTTAGTCTCGCGAAAATCAGCCACATATGCTTGATAGAGCTTGGTATGATAAAGCCAGTCTTCGAAGCGCTTGGAACTTCTTGAGAAACAAGCAATAGACAACAAAAGAAAAGGCGTTGTAGGCAACAAGGGTAAAACTACCCCAACAATAGCCAAGGCTAGTGATAAAAAACCAATTATTAGATAGATAAGACGCATAACTTCTCCTAGTTAATACTCTTCGAAAATCTCTTCAAACCGCGTCAACGTCGCCTTGACGTAGGTATGGTTCCTGACTTCGTCAGTCTTATCTGCAACCTCAAAGCAGTGCTTTGAGCAACCTGCGGCTAGTTTCCTAGTTTGTTCTTTGATTTTCATTGAGTATAAAATAATCTTCTTCTAGTTTCGCATACAATGATGAATTTTGTCAAGTTCTAACCAAAAGAGCCTGAAATTAACTTTCAGGACACTCCTCTTATTTAATCTTTTCTTCCTCGTAGTCGCCTTTGCTACAAACAACCTGCTTGCCACCACCGCGGACTTTTTTCTCCATGAGGAAGTTGCCACATTTTGGACAGTCACGACCAACAGGCTTGTCCCAAGAGGTAAATTCACATTCTGGATAGCGATTGCAACCATAGAAGAGGCGGTTACGTTTGGTTTTACGCTCAATGATTTGTCCCTGATGACAACTTGGACACTCAACACCAATCTCTTTCACAATTGCTTGGGTATGACGGCAATCTGGGAAATTGCTACAAGCGTAGAACTTACCAAAACGACCAAGTTTAATGACCATTGGACTGCCACACACTTCACAGTCAAATCCAGCTGGTTCATCCTTGATTTGGATTTTCTCCATTTCTTCTTCAGCCTTTGCGACTTCTTTAGAGAATGGTTTGTAAAAGGCGTCAATAACGCGTTGCCACTGCTCTTTTCCGACCTCGACATCATCCAGTTTACCTTCCATTTCAGCTGTGAAGGTCACGTTTACGATATCTGGGAAATATTCAACGATGAGCTTGTTGACAATTTCTCCCAGCTCTGTCGGTTCAAAACGTTTGGCTACAAGGCGAACATAATAACGTTTCTGAATGGTTTCAATGGTAGGTGCGTAGGTTGACGGACGTCCAACCCCATTTTCCTCCAAGGTCTTGATCAGTGTCGCTTCAGAATAGCGAGCAGGCGGTTGAGTGAAATGTTGCTCTGGTTTGCTATTGACCTGTTTGACCACATCTCCAACAGCCATATCTGGTAACATCTTATTCTTGTCAGAATCATTGTAAATGGCAAGATAACCATCAAACTTAACCTGACTACCATTAGCAGCAAATTGAACCCCATTTTGAGACAATTTAACAGCCATGGTATCAAAGACAGCAGCTGTCATCTGGCTAGCCACAAAACGATTCCAAATAAGAGTATAAAGCTTGAGTTGATCCTTGTCCAGATACTTAGCGATGCTTTCAGGTGTATTAAAAACGCTAGACGGGCGAATAGCCTCATGGGCATCCTGAGCACCTGATGCATTTTTGACCTTGCTACCATGCTTAGAATACTTGCTACCAAAACGGTCCGTAATGAAACTTGCTGCTTCATTTTGCGCTACAGGACTGATACGAGTCGAATCGGTACGCATATAGGTAATCAAACCTTGAACACCAGAACCGATATTAATTCCTTCATAGAGCTGTTGGGCAACCATCATGGTTTTTCGAGTACGGAAATTGATTTTATTGGCCGCATCCATCTGCATAGATGAAGTGGTATAGGGTAAAGGAGCATTGCGTTTGCGCTCTTTCTTATCCACCTGATCCACTGAAAAGTCTTTATTAGTCAGACGAGACAAGACTTCCTTGACCTCATCATTGCTAGTCAGTTTCAGTTTTTTACCATCCACTCCATAGAAGGAAGCCTGAAATTGCTTGGTTCCCTTTTTAAAGACACCATCAATTGTCCAGTATTCTTCTGGCTGAAAGGCGTTGATTTCATTCTCACGATCAATGATTAACTTAAGCGCAATAGACTGAACGCGACCTGCTGACAAGCCCTTCTTGACCTTCTTCCACAAAATAGGCGAAATCGAATACCCTACCAAGCGGTCCAGGACACGGCGTGCCTGTTGAGCATCGACCAAGTCCATATCAATCTTACGAGGTTCTTTAAAAGCATTTTTGACCGCATCCTTAGTGATTTCATTGAAGACCACACGGTTGGCATCATTTTCATCCAAGTTGAGAATGTGAGCCAAATGCCAAGAAATCGCTTCTCCTTCACGGTCCGGGTCACTCGCCAGAAAGACTTTATTAGCTTTTTTGGCTTCTTTTTTCAAGTCATTGATAAGAGGGCCTTTTCCTCGGATATTGATATATTGCGGTTCATAATTATTTTCAATATCGACTGACATACTGGATTTCTTCAAATCACGGATATGCCCGACACTGGCTAAAACCTTGTAGTTTCTGCCGAGATATTTTTCAATCGTCTTAGCCTTAGCAGGCGACTCCACGATTACTAGATTTTTTTTAACTGTTGATTTTTTCTTTTTTGTTGCCGTAGCCACAGTATCACACCTTTTCAAAGTAATAAACTTTATAAAGTGTAAACCATTTTGCCATAACTGTCAAGACTTAGCTCCTATATATAGAAGAAAAGTTTGTTTAGTAAGCGGACTTTCTTCTTATACTCAATGAAAATCAAAGAGCAAACTAGGAAACTAACCGCAGGTTGCTCAAAGCACTGCTTTGAGGTTGCAGATGAGACTGACGAAGTCAGTAACCATACCTACGGCAAGGTGAAGCTGACGTGGTTTGAATTTGATTTTCGAAGAGTATTAAAATTCAAATTCTGCAAGAACATCCTGCCCACTGGTGGCCAATTTTGCCCCTTCTTGAATCAAATGATGGCAACCGTCTGATAGTCCATCTAAAATGCTACCAGGAATAGCAAAGACATCGCGCCCTTCCTCCATTGCTCGCTCACAGGTAATGAGACTCCCCGAGCGCATCTTAGCCTCTGCTACAATCACACCACGGCAAAGTCCAGCAATGATGCGATTACGGGCAGGAAAATGAAATTTCAGAGGTTTTTCGCCAGGTCCATATTCACTAAGAACCAGATGGTCATTACCGATGTAGTCTTGCAAGCGTTTATTGGCTTTTGGATAAAATACATCTAGTCCTGTTCCAATCACTGCAATGGTTTTGCCGCCATTCTGAAGAGCTACCATATGAGCTGCTGTATCAATGCCCTTAGCTAATCCACTGACGATAACCAGTTCATTTTCCAATCCCTGAATGACTTTTTCAACTGACTTAGCTCCCTGTTTGCTACAAGCACGACTCCCCACAACTGCTACTTTAGGAAATTTCAAGAGGTCAAGATTTCCCTTGTAAAATAAAAGCACAGGTGCATCGTATATTTCACTCAAATCCCAAGGATAACAGTCATCTAAAATAGAGAAAGATGGAAATTTTTGAAACTCCTTCTCCAAATGCGCATCGTCTATCTGAAAATAACGTTCCATAAAAACGGCTGGATTTCGGCAACCTGATATATCTGCAATATCACCTAACAAAAGTTCCTGATCAACATTTTCACCGTATTCTAGGACTTTCAAAATCTGTTGATTGGTCAAACCTGATTTTTTTAACTTATAGATTTCATAGTTTGTGATTTTCATAAATATCTCCATTTCTTTTTCTACTCATCTATTTATTCGTAAAAAAATCAAAAAACATCCGACTATTTCAGCCAGATGTTGGAATCTTTAATTTTCGTTTTTAAGAATTTCTTCTAATTTATGATAATCTTGGACACTATCGATTTCATAGATGCTATTGCCTTCTAATTCTTCAACATAGACATCCAGCTCTTTGATATTATCCTTAACCATATTATCCCAGTAGAGATCAACAAATTCACCACTTGCATAGGCCTTATCGATAAAGCTGACAATCTTTTCTGCAGTTGGAGCATCCCAGAAGGATACACCACTAAGGATGCGACCCGCCTTGCTATCAACAATAATGTCTTGAACCTTGTAGTCATCTCCATAGACCAAGAACCATTCGTTGGTACAATCTTCACGATAAACACTAAAATAAGTCGAACGTGTCAAATCATTGCGGAACATATTTTTAAAGAGATAATTATCGGCATCAATAACATAACTGTTAGCTAATTCTTCTTTTACAAGATAGAGAGAGTAAAAGTTATTGTAGTCAGCGTATTTATCATTGAAGACGAGGCGAACACCATATTTTTCTTTCAAGTAATCGAATTGTTCTTTAAGGTAACCAACAATGATGATGATTTCATTGATTCCTTTTTCTTTTAAAAACTCAATTTGGTATTCAATCAAGGGTTTTTGATTAACCTGAACCAAGGCTTTAGGGGTATTTTCAGTCATAGGACGCAAGCGAGTTCCCAATCCCGCTGCTAAGATAATGGCTTTCACACGAATCTCCTTTATTCTTTAATAATAATATAAACTCCAGCAATAACAACAAGTGACGTAATAATTGTCAGCATATCTAGCGGTGCACCCAAGAAAACAACTGCGAACAAGACAGTCCAAACTACATAACTTACGTTCAAGCCTGTAGCCTTGGCTGGTTGCAAGCGATTGATAGCAATATAATAAGCCAAGTAGGAAATCATATCAAAGGCTGCAAAGACAATCATAAGACCTAGCAATTGTCCATTAGCTACTTCAGCAAATGACTGATGAGAGAAGAGCACAATCACAAGATAGGACAAGAATGAAGTTACTTGACGGATTAAGAGGGCTTCGATTTCACTCAATTCACTTTCCATGGCAAAAGAGCTAAGAACACTCTCACTTCCCCATGCAATAGCACAAACTAAAGCACAAACAATCCCAATGTAGAAAGAATTAACCTGTTCAACCTTATAAGTTTGAGCAATAATCCCTGCAATAATCAAGACAATCCCAAACACAGTATTTTTCGAAATCTTGTGCTTCAAAAAGAAGAAAGCCAATAAAACTGAAATCGCAGGATAAATAGCCGATACAGATGAAGCTAAGGAACTTCCGATATACTTAACCGCATAAAGATTGGCCTGCATACCGATAGGACCTGCTAATAAGGCTCCGATGATAACACTAACATTGCGAATATTTAAGAAAATTGAGAGACGAACTTTTCCTTCTTTCACCAAGAGAAAAGCTAGTAAGATAAAGATACTCAAGAAATCGTGAGCAGCGGCCACCACAAAGGGCGACAAATCTGTAAAAATCGAAAAGATATAAGCACTAATCGTTAGACCTAAACCCCAGAAAATACCTGAGAGTAGACCAAAAGAAACTCCATTTTTATTTTTCATCTAAACCTCCATAATATGACAAACCTTTAACAGCTCTTTGGTAACGACTCACACCATAGTCACCAAAATCTGCACCTTGCTCTTCTTTGTAGACTGTCCATAGACTCCAAATAGCATCTTGCAAAATTTTATAGATTGCAATCTTTTCACGAGAGACAGGTGTTTGCTCACTCTCATAGTGAGATAAGAAAGCTTCTTCCTCTTGGGAAGTGAATTCAGACTCTAAAAAGAGAGCAGCCAAATCCCACATTGGATCGTTCATTGATGAATATTCCCAGTCAATCAGATATAGACGTCCTTGAGGTGATTCGATAAAGTTTTCAGGTACCAAATCGATGTGACAAGATTTTCTGTCAACACCTAAGTCAGCCAGTCTTTTCTCTAAGGAGAAGACTTCTTCTCGAACTGCTTCATAGTTAGCATACGGGATTTTTTCTTCAATTAAGGATTCGTATTTTTTGATTTCTTCAAAAGGAGCAAATTCTCCCCTTAATTCCTTACCAGATGCATGAATGGTTTGTAATATTGGAGCAATTTTGTCAAATTTAGTCTTGATTGACCTTGAATCAAGCGTAATCGCAGATTCGATATACTCATTTACTTTGATACCAGCTTCAATATCAAAAAGATAATTTCTTACATCTAAGTCTAAATCCTTTAGTAGTTCAAGATTGTACTTTTCATCTTGACGATTGATCAGCTTTTCTGTCCCTTTACCAAAGAATTTAACAATGTATTGCTTATTTGTTGTTTTGACCAAATAGTTTTGATTGGTCATTCCCCCCAGTTGTTCAACACTGAGGACTTCCTCTTCTTGACTAAGTAGGGATGAAATTTTTTCTTTAATGATTTTCTCCACAATTAACCTCCAGCACTTATACTTCCCACTTAAACACTGTTTTAAAGGCTGTGTTTAAATCGGTCGCAAAGACACGGTGAATATCTTTAATTTCTCTTACAGGTTCTTCTAGATAAAGGATATTTTTAAGACGATTGGCAAATTTCTTGACTTCCATCATTTGGATTGCATTTTCAAAATCAATGCGACCAGAACGAGAGGACCCAACCAAGAGCAAGCCCTTTTCTAAGGCATCACGAGTATTGAGATTGACTTTATATTCGCTAACTCCCATCATAAGAATCGTTCCCTGAGGACGAATGTAGCGAATCAAGTCATTAATGGCTGGTCCAGTACCATCACCACCACAACACTCAAAAGCGTGGTCAAAGGCCAAATCTTCAGGAATATTGTCAGTGATATAGCATTCTTTGGCAAATGAGAAGAGTTCCAACTTTTCCCAATGACGACCAATAACAACAATCTCTGCTTCTGGCAAAGTATAGTTGATAATATTGGCAACCACAAATGCTAAACTTCCATCTCCGATAACGGCAATTCGGTCCCGCTTGCTATGAGCAAGGGTCAATAGACGATTCATAGCGTGCATACCGACACTGACAAACTCTGTAATGGCTGCAACCGTATCTTCGATAGCATCATAAGCCACCACACGGTCTTTAGGAAGAGAAACAAACTCTCTCATAAAGCCATCAAAGCCACTAGACAAGAAATGAGTCCCTGTCATGTAGTTCTCATAGAATTCTTCATTGCTCTGCATAGGAGGCTGATTAGGAATCATGACAACTTTTTGCCCAACCTCGTAGGTTCCTGTAGGGTCAGAAATAACGGTTCCACATGACTCGTGAATCATTGCCATTGGAAGCTTTTTATTCAAAATCTTCGGATCACGTTTTCCTTGGTAGTAACGCTGATCCGCATGACAGACCGCCATGTAGTTGGGATGGATAAGGATATGATTCTCTTGGTCAATAGCCTCTTTCTGGTATTTGACGTTGATAAACTTGGGCTTAGTCAGTTGACAAATTTGATTAATCATATCGCTAGTCTTTCTCAATAATACTTTTTGCAATCTTCAAATCTGTCACTGTTGAGATTTTTAAGTTTGAGTATTCGCCCTTAGCCAAGGCCACATCTTTTCCTTTGATTACAAAGATCTTACATGCATCTGTCAAGATTTCCTTCTCTTCAGCAGAGAGAGCCGTAAAGGTCCATGAAGTCCTTGCAACGGAATGTTTGAGGTGTTTGTCCTTGATAGAGGTGAGCACGATTTGGAATATCTGTAATGAATTGACCATTAGTGCTTTCAACGATAGTATCAACCGCTTCTACCACTGTGTCCACTGCATCATGATTTTGAGCAAGTTTGATATTGTCCTGAATCATGCGAAGCGTAATGAACGGACGAACAGAATCGTGGGTAACAACGATGTCCTCTGGTGTAAGCGGACGATAAGCATCGATGGCTTCAATGATTTTCTCAATACTCGTATTACGGTCAGCACCACCTTTTGTAATAATGATACGCTCCTTATGAAGAGGTAGATATTTATCTACAAGATCTTCTGCATGGGAAACCCAGTCTCCGTGAACACCAACCACAATTTTTTCAATGCTTGGTTCTAAGACAAATTTTTCAATTGTATGAATCAAGATAGGTCGATCACCTAGCTCTAAAAATTGTTTTGGCAAGTTACTGATTCCCATACGTGTGCCAGTTCCACCAGCAAGAATTCCTGCATAAATCATCTATTTTCTCCTTTGTCTTACTAAAAAAACTTATTCTCTCTATTATACCACAATCTAGTCCTATCATGAAAGAAATACCGGCCCTCCTGTTCTAGAATAGGAGGATTAAGCAGTTCCATTATTCAAAGAAACTAGTCCATTTCTAGTAGTGACTAGGAATTCTGTAGTCATTACTAATAAATGGCTGTGAAATTTTAGAGTTCTTCAGAATAATATAGTTTTCTTAAAGAAAGCTTAAAATAAAACTTTGAAACTCCAAAGTGATTGCTTGGCTTACTGCCCTTCATTTCTTATTAGCTAACTTTATGATATAAATACGAATGGGCTCAGGACAAGTCTTTAAAATAAAAAATAACCAACTGCCACAAGAGCTCCAGAACCTAAAAATGCTTTTAGATTTTGCCAAAAATGATTGTTATTCGGAGTTTCAATAGATTGATTGATCTCAGAAAGAGAGACCTTTTTGTAAGAAGACATCGGAATATTCACTTTCTAATCTTGTCTTTGCCTATTTTATTAATGGAGTTTTGAAAATATAATGAAAATAATTTCCTATTTCCAATTTATTCTTATTATATCACATTTTGAAATGATTCTTAAGGAAAGCATGATAGTTAAAACAAGCAAGAACAGTATTGAAAAAAACCAGCGTTTTCTGACGCTGGTTTTAAAAATATGAAAAAATTTTTCTCAACTAGATCACTTCTGTGACAAAACTACGGCTTTCCAATACTTTGAGCATGGCGTTAGCTGTATCTAGGGCTGTGAAGAGGGGCACTCCGTGTTCAATAGCTGAACGACGAATCTGCTCACCATCTTCGTCTGCAGTTCGTTTGGTTCCTACTGTATTAATGATAGCTTGGATTCTTCCTTTGCGAACAAAACTTGGAATATCCTTATCGTCATCACCAATCTTACCAACAGGTTGGGCTTGCAATCCATGACTGGCAAAGAAGGCTGCTGTCCCTTCTGTCGCGAGGATTCCATAGCCAATATTTTGGAAACGACGAGCCAAGTCCAAGGCTTCTTCTTTGGCATCATCAGCGATGGTAAATACAACGTTACCAAAAGTTGGCAAGTGTAAGTAAGAAGCTTCAAAGGCCTTATAGAGAGCTTTTTCCAAAGTAGTATCAGAACCCATAACTTCACCTGTTGACTTCATTTCAGGACCAAGTAAGCTGTCTACCTTAGCTAGTTTGGTAAAGGAGAAGACAGGTGCCTTGATATGAACGCGGGTGCTTTCAGGGTAAAGTCCATCTTGGTAGCCAAGTTCTTCAAGTTTTTGACCAAGAATGAGCTTGGTCGCTACTTGAGCCATAGGGATATTGGTCACTTTAGAAAGGAATGGAACCGTACGGCTAGCACGTGGATTGACCTCAATAACGTAGACTTTTTCATCCTTGATGACAAACTGAATGTTCATCATTCCAAGGCAGTTAAGACCGATTGCTAGGCGTTTTGTGTAGTCTGCAATGGTTTTCTGAAGCTTTTGCGACAAGGTTTGTGGTGGGTAAACGGCCATTGAGTCACCTGAGTGGACACCGGCTCGTTCTATATGCTCCATGATACCAGGGATGAGAACATTTTCTCCGTCTGAAATGGCATCAACTTCACACTCTTGTCCAACGATATAAGAGTCAACAAGAACTGGATGGTCTGGACTAGCCTTAACCGCTGTACGCATGTAAGAACGAAGATCTTCTTCATTTTCTACGATTTCCATGGCACGTCCACCAAGTACATAAGATGGGCGAACAAGAACTGGGAAGCCAATCTTGCGAGCTGCAAGGACTGCTTCTTCTTCATTGGTAGCCGTTTGTCCTGGTGGCTGTGGAATATCCAAGTCTTTGAGAGCTTGCTCAAAGAGGTCACGGTCTTCAGCTCGGTCTAGGTCGGCAACCTGTGTACCAAGGATGGTCACACCTGCTTTTGCCAATGGCTCCGCAAGGTTGATGGCTGTTTGACCACCGAACTGAACGATAACACCTTTTGGTTGCTCCAAGTCGATGACATTCATAACATCTTCAAATGTCAATGGCTCAAAGTAAAGCTTGTCTGATACAGAAAAGTCTGTTGAAACGGTCTCTGGGTTTGAGTTCATGATGATGGCTTCGTAGCCAGCAGCCTGGATAGCCTTAACCGAGTGAACAGTTGCGTAGTCAAACTCAACCCCTTGACCGATACGGATTGGACCTGAACCTAGAACTAGAACGGATTCCTTATCAGACTTGATAGACTCATTTTCCCATCCATAGGTTGAATAGAAGTATGGTGTTTCAGAGTCAAATTCTGCCGCACAAGTATCTACCATCTTATAAACTGGGACAATCTTGTTTTCCAAACGAAGTTGGCGGACTTGGTCAGCTGTCGTTTCCCAGAGTTCAGCAATCTTACGGTCTGAAAATCCATTAAGTTTGGCAGTTTTCAAAACGTCTAAATCTTGTGGATGAGCGCCCAATTCTTGCTCAATTTCAAAGATGTGCAAGAGTTTATCAAGATAGAAGATATCGATTTTTGTAAGCTCTGCAATCTCTTCAGGTGTATAACCACGACGAATAGCTTCTGATACGTAGAAAAGACGGTCATCTTGGGCTTTGACAACTTTTTCAATCAAGGCATCATCAGAAACTGATGCAAGTTCAGGCATTTCATTGTGGTGCACACCAATTTCAAGGGAACGACAAGCTTTAAGGAGAGATTCTTCGATGTTTCGACCGATTGCCATGACTTCTCCAGTTGCCTTCATCTGTGTCCCAAGACGGCGCTCACCTTTTTCAAACTTGTCAAATGGGAAACGTGGAATCTTGGCAACAACGTAGTCAAGGGCAGGCTCAAACATGGCATAGGTTGAACCCGTGACTGGGTTAATAACCTCATCCAAGGTCAAACCTACAGCAATCTTAGCAGCCAATTTTGCAATCGGATACCCTGTCGCCTTAGATGCCAGGGCTGAAGAACGAGACACACGAGGGTTTACTTCGATGACATAGTACTTGAAGCTGTGGGGATCAAGGGCTAGCTGAACGTTACATCCCCCTTCAATCTTAAGGGCACGAATGATGCTCAAGCTCGCGTCACGAAGCATTTGGTTTTCATAGTCTGACATGGTTTGCGCAGGGGCAAATACAATGGAATCCCCTGTGTGAATCCCAACTGGGTCAAAGTTTTCCATGTTACAAACAACCAAAGCATTGTCAGCTGAGTCACGCATCACTTCGTATTCGATTTCCTTGAAACCTGCGATTGAACGTTCAATCAAACATTGGGTAACAGGTGACAATTTCAAACCATTTTCAGCGATTTCACGCAATTCTTCCTCGTTTGCACACATACCACCTCCAGTACCACCAAGTGTAAAGGCTGGACGAACGATGACTGGGTAGCCAATTGTTGCTGCAAAGGTAACAGCTTCTTCGACGGTGTTGACAATTTCAGATTCTGGGATTGGTTGGTTGAGCTCTTCCATCAATTGTTTAAAGAGGTCACGGTCCTCCGCTTGGTCAATGGCAGATAGTTTAGTACCCAGAAGCTCAACACCAAGTTCATCTAGGATACCATTTTTAGATAATTCCATGGCCATGTTGAGACCTGTCTGACCACCGAGTGTTGGTAGCAAGGCATCTGGACGTTCCTTACGAAGAATACGTGTCACAAACTCAAGTGTAATTGGTTCAATATAAACCTTATCAGCAATTTCCTTGTCCGTCATGATAGTTGCAGGATTTGAGTTAACCAAGACAACCTCATAACCTTCCTCTTTCAAAGACAAGCAAGCCTGGGTCCCAGCGTAGTCAAACTCAGCAGCCTGACCAATAATAATCGGACCAGAACCAATCACCATAATTTTTTGAATATCAGTACGTTTAGGCATATATAAGATATTAAGGGCGTCAAGCGGACAAAGCTAAAATAGGAGTTATGACGAAGAACTGTCAGTTCTAGGAATAACTATCTTTTTAGCACCGTCCGTAGCCCGTATTCAGTTCAGCAAATACGGAGCACCCTTCTCCTTTCTATTCGTCGCCTCACAGAGCGACATTAAATAAATTCTCCGACGATTTTTTAGCGAAACGATACTTTTCGGTAAAAAATCTAGTGCAGGGAGTTTTTAGTTCGCCTGATAGCGACTAAAAGAAACGACCTGCCTTTCTATTCGGCAACTCTCAGGTTGCCATTAAATAAGATACAAAGGACGAATAGAAAGCGATTGAATTTTAGGAAACCCAGGAAGGATTGACAATCCAAATTGGTTTCTCTAAATTCCGATCTTTCCGTCCGTGTTCAGTTACATAAATTCTCCGACGAGCTTTTACTCGTTCTTAGTTTGATTGTTTAAAAGCTTCCATCATCTCGATAAACTCGTCGAATAGGTAGCTTGCGTCGTGTGGACCAGGGGCTGCGTCTGGGTGGTATTGGACAGAGAAAGCAGGTTGGTATCTGTGGCGAACTCCTTCAACTGACTTATCATTGATTTCTTCGTGGGTAATGATTAAGTGCTCTGGCAAGTCCTCACGGCTGACTGCATAACCATGGTTCTGGCTAGTAAAGTCTACTCGTCCTGTAGCAATTTCGCGTACCGCATGGTTAAATCCACGGTGACCAAATTTCATTTTATAAGTTTTTGCACCATTAGCCATGGCAAAGAGTTGATGTCCCATACAAATACCAAAGATTGGAATTTTCCCTTGCACACCGCGAATCATGTCAAGTGCTTGTGGAACGTCTTCTGGGTTACCTGGCCCATTTGACAACATCACTCCGTCAGGATTAAGATGAAGAATTTCTTCAGCCGTTGTCGAATACGGAACAACCGTCACGTTACAGTTGCGTTTAGAAAGTTCACGTAGGATTGAGTGCTTGAGACCAAAGTCCACTAAGACAACACTCAAACCAACTCCTGGAGCTGGATAGGAAGTTTTAGTGGAAACCTGTTTGATATTGTCTGTCGGCAAGACTGTTGCTTGCAGCTGGTCCGTCACATGGTCCATGCTGTCCCCAACATGGGTCAAGGTTGCTCGCATGGTACCATGCTTACGGATAATCTTGGTAAGTGCACGCGTATCAATACCTGAGATACCTGGTATTTTCTTGGCTTTCAAAAATTCATCCAAGGTCATTTGGTTGCGCCAGTTGCTTGCTCTACGCGCTTCTTCAAAAACAACGACTCCCTTACAAGTTGGAATAATGGATTCGTAATCATCACGGTTGATTCCATAATTTCCTACCAAAGGATAAGTAAAGGTCAAGATTTGTCCATTATAAGACTGGTCTGTAATGGATTCTTGGTAGCCGGTCATGCCTGTATTAAAGACGATTTCGCCTGTAACATCAATATCTGCTCCGAAGGCCTTACCTTCAAAAACTGTGCCATCTTCTAATACTAGAAGTCTTTTTGTCATATTTTCACCTCTCGTGGACGCTCACTGGCGTCTTTTAACGTCTTGTGTTTTAGTTGGCGTTTCTACTCGCCAGTACGGATTCTAAGATTGCCATTCGAACAAAGACTCCATTGGTCATTTGTTGGACAATCCGTGATTTTGGTGCTTCAACCAAGTGGTCTGCGATTTCTACATCACGGTTGACTGGGGCTGGGTGCATAAGGATTGCTGTTTCTTTCAAACGGTCATAACGTTCTTGAGTCAAGCCATGTTGGGCATGGTAGTCTTCTTTTGAAAAGACAGCTCCACTATCATGGCGTTCATGTTGCACACGGAGAAACATCATGACATCCACCTGATCAATGATTTCATCAATGGTTACAAACTGTCCATAATCTGCAAACTCTTGACTTCTCCATTCCTCAGGTCCAGCAAAATAAAGTTCAGCTCCCAAGCGTTTCAAAATCTGCATATTGGATTTAGCAACGCGTGAGTGGTCCAAGTCACCTGCAATCGCAACCTTGAGACCCTCAAAGTGACCAAATTCCTCATAAATAGTCATCAAATCAAGCAAGCTCTGACTAGGGTGTTGTCCCGAACCATCTCCACCATTGATGATGGAAGTCGTAATCGTGGGACTAGCAATTAACTCTCTGTAGTAGTCAACCTCTGGGTGGCGAATCACACAGACATCCACTCCTAAAGCAGACAAAGTCAAAATGGTATCATAAAGTGTTTCACCCTTATTGACCGAGCTGGTCTTCACATCAAAGTCAAGTCGTTCCAGCCCCAGTTTAATCTCTGCCACTTCAAAGGACTTATGCGTCCGTGTAGAATCCTCAAAGAAAAGATTGGAAACAATCGGATGGTCTTCATAAGGAAGCTGAGCTCCGTTTTTAAACTCAATTCCTCGCTTGATCAATTTCATCACTTGATCGACAGTGAGGTCTTCCATGGACACCACATGGTTCAATGCTTGTTGATTTTCTGACATGGCTACTCCTTTAGCTTTCTAAGCTTCTTCAGTAATCAGAACTCTGTCTTGGCCATCAAGTTCTGCCATCTCTACGATGATTTCTTCAGAACGACTGGTTGGGATATTTTTTCCAACGTAATCTGGGCGGATTGGCAATTCTCTATGTCCACGATCGACTAGAACTGCTAAACTCACGCGCGCAGGACGACCATGACCGACAATATTATCAATAGCAGCACGGATAGTACGGCCTGTATAAAGCACATCGTCCACCAAGATAACTTCACGGTCTGTCACATCAACAGAAACCAAAGAAGTATCTTCTCCACTTTTAACATCATCACGGAAAGGTTTGGTATCCAATTCCACAACAGGAACTGAAAGATTTTCTAGTTGTTCCAAACGTTCTTGGATTCGGTGGGCAATAAAGACACCACGAGTTTTAATACCAGCCAAGACGATCTTATTCAAATCTTTGTTGCGTTCGATAATCTCATAAGTAATACGCGTAATCGCTCGTTTGACGGTCAATTCGTCTACAACTTCTTTTGCCTTCATGACAAACCTCCAAAAAGAAAAGTCTCCTTAAACAAGGAGACTTGAAATGTATAGCCAAGCGAGCCCTACTGCAAACAGTATAGACTTCACCCTTCTACTTTATCGCGCTCCTTGCCTGCCTCACGGGACAGGTTTAAAGGAATATTTAGTTACCAAATACTATAGCACAAAGCAGGCCTAAAATCAAGCAAAAACTTTTGATGATCCATCTTATAAATTGCTAAAGTCATATAACTGTGGGTACTGGTCACACTCTGGATTTTTAGGATGACAAATGGCTCGTCCAAAATAAATCATAGCCTGATGAGCTGCTAACCACTGCTCAGGCGGCAAGATATCCATGACACGCTTTTCCACCTCAAGAGGTGTCGCTGATTTTTTGACAATATCGTGGTGTTTACAAATACGCTCCACATGAGTATCCACTGCAAAAGCTGGAATTCCAAAACCCACACTCATGATAACATTGGCTGTCTTGCGACCAACACCTGCCAAACTCTCCAATTCTTCACGTGTCTGAGGGACTTGACCATCAAAATCGTCTAGTAGCTGTTGGGCACATTTTTTAAGGAATTTAGCCTTATTTCGATACAGACCCAGACGAGAAATGTGTGAGGCAATCTCATTCTCTGTCGCAACAGACATGGCTTGTGGAGTTGGAAAGGCAGCAAAGAGACCTGGTGTGACCTTATTTACCGCTGCATCCGTTGTCTGAGCTGATAACATGACCGCAACCAAGAGTTCAAAATGATTGGTAAAATCAAGACTGGGCTTGGCATCTGGAAACAGAGCAATGATTTCTTCTAGCACTTTTCGTGCTCGTTTTTTTGATAAAACCATTATTCGTCTCCATCAAATAGTCCTTGTAAGCCAGCAAAAGGACTGTTTTCTTCTTTCTTAACTGCCTGTTGGGCTTGGTATTCTTCCTCTGTCATGATTTGCCAGTCATTTCCTGACACAAAACCTTTACCAGCTTCTTCTTCAGCCGTCAAAACCTTAATAGGAATGTTTAGTAGGATATTGTCTGACACGCTCTCAGCAAGGTCAAGTTCCCCATTTTCGATAGGCAAGACCAAATCATCATCTAACACTTCTTGATCTAGCTGGTTAGTTGCGCCTTCCATGAAAACTTCCGTGACTGGATAAGATTCAGCTAACTCAACTGGCTCCATACTACGACTTGAAGCAAGAACAATGGTATAAGATAGTTGATAATCTAAGAAATACATACGGTCTTCGTACTGTACTTTCCCAACTGCAAGGATATCTTTTACATCTAAAATTTCTTGATTACGTGCACGCAGGTCTACGGATAGGACTAACGTTTGTTCAAAATGCAAGCCTTTAGACTGCTTACGAATTTCTTGAATATTTAATTTCATACTTCCTCCATAAAGATTTACTCTTTTGATTATACCATGAAAAGGCTACAAATCAGCCCACCAAACTTTGTAATTAACATTCGAGTTTTTAACATATTTACTATGACATTTTTGTTTTTTAGTGTTATACTATAGGCAATAATACATCAGAGCAAGGAGGATGCTCACATGGAAGACAAAGAACTCATTACTAATGCAACCCAACTCCTATCCGAGTTAAATAAAAGTTTCCAAAGCTGCAAACAGGGTAGGGCAGATGATATTCGACTACAAGAGCTACTAAACACTACTATGCAAGAGCTCAAAAAAGCGGAAAAGTTGAACAACAGTATCTTAATAGACCTTGAGAAATTTTACCAACGTACCAGTCTTCTGATTGGTCTCGGTAGCCTAAAACTGAATGATCAAGCACGCACCGCTTGGCGCAACTATGACAAGTTCCATTATGAGCATGTCAAACACGTACTAACTCTCTATGGACCTGTTTTCGGATTTTAGAGATTAGAATTGTCAGTTTTCTGTTGACAAAATATCCTGAAAGGTATAGGATAGAGGTACTAATACTCGGAGGTAAGGGAGACATGAACAACTAAGTCTATCAAATAAAGAACCTTTATTTAGTAGATCTTGTTTTTGTCTCTTTTTGTGTGCTCTTTTATGCTCTTTTTCTGGCATTTTATACTCAATGAAAATCAAAGAGCAAACTAGGAAGCTAGCCACAAGCTGCTCAAAACACTGTTTTGAGGTTGTAGATAAGACTGACGAAGTCAGTCACATATATACGGTAAGGCGACGCTGACGTGGTTTGAAGAGATTTTCGAAGAGTATTAATAGAGTTTTTTTGACATAAACTTTGGCTCTACTAGGTAAAGTAGAGCTTTTTGTTATGCACTATGGACATTCTAGAAAGGGCAATCAGGCAATGATATGATAAAAATCAATCACCTGACCATCACACAAAACAAAGATTTACGAGACCTTGTCTCAGACTTAAACATGACTATCCAAGACGGGGAAAAGGTAGCTATTATTGGCGAAGAAGGAAATGGCAAATCAACCTTACTTAAAACTTTAATGGGGGAATATTTGTCTGATTTCACTATCAAGGGAGACATCCAGTCTGACTATCAGTCACTGGCCTATATTCCTCAAAAACTTCCCGAGGAGCTGAAAAAGAAAAGTCTACACGACTACTTCTTTTTAGATACTATTGATTTAGATTACAGTGTCCTCTATCGTTTGGCTGAGGAATTGCATTTTGATAGCAATCGTTTCGCTAGCAACCAAGAGATTGGCAGTCTATCAGGGGGCGAAGCTTTGAAAATTCAGCTCATCCATGAATTAGCCAAACCCTTTGAGATTTTATTTTTAGATGAATCTTCAAATGACCTAGACCTTGAGACGGTTGATTGGCTAAAAGGTAAGATTCGCAAGATTAGGCAAACTGTTATTTTTATTTCCCATGATGAAGACTTTCTTTCTCAAACGGCAGACACTATTGTTCACTTGCGACTGGTCAAGCACCGAAAAGAAGCGGAAACGCTAGTCGAGCATTTAGACTATGATCGCTATAGTGAGCAGAGAAAGGCTAGTTTTGCAAGACAAAGTCAGCAAGCTGCTAACGACCAGAGAGCCTATGACAAAACCATGGAAAAACATCGCCGAGTCAAGCAAAATGTAGAAACTGCCCTTCGAGCTACCAAAGACAGTACTGCCGGTCGCCTATTGGCTAAAAAGATGAAAACTGTCCTCTCTCAAGAAAAACGCTACGAAAGGGCAACTCAATCCATGATCCAAAAGCCACTTGACGAGGAAGAAATCAGACTTTTCTTCTCAGATATACAGCCATTACCAGCTTCTAAAGTCTTAATCCAACTGGAGAAAGAGATTTTGTCCATTGGTGAGCGAGTTTTGGCTCAAGGACTTCAACTAACTGTCCGTGGCCAAGAAAAAATCGGTATCATCGGGCCAAATGGTATTGGAAAATCAACTCTATTAGCCAATTTACAACAACTACTAGGTGATAAACGAGAGATTTCTCTTGGTGTTATGCCACAAGATTATCACAAGAAACTGCAATTGGATTTATCCCCAATAACCTATCTCAGCCAATCTGGAGAAAAAGAGGAACTACAGAAAATCCAATCTCACTTAGCCAGTCTCAATTTCAGTTATCCAGAAATGCAACATCAAATTCGCTCCTTATCTGGCGGGCAACAGGGTAAACTCCTGCTTTTGGATTTAGTCCTGCGCAAACCAAACTTTCTCCTTCTGGATGAACCCACACGAAACTTTTCTCCCACTTCTCAACCCGAAATCAGAAAACTCTTTGCCACTTATCCAGGCGGTCTCGTCACTGTTTCGCATGACCGTCGTTTCTTAAAAGAGGTCTGTTCGACCATCTATCGCTTGACAGATCATGGTTTGGAGATAGTTAATTTAGAAGATTTATAAACTTTGAACATAGCAAAAATCCAGAGACAACCTCTGGATTCTTTTTACATATGTTTTAAACGTTCAATCCGTTCTGAAATAGGTGGGTGGGTATAAAAGAGTTTTTGGAACCCTCCACCTTTCTTAGGATCATTGATATAAAGTGCACTGCTGGCATCATCGACAGGACGACTCATCGGTTTACTATTATCTAACTTACGTAGAGCATTAATCATCCCTTGAGGATTGCGAGTCAACTCAACACTAGAAGCATCAGCTAGGAATTCCCTCTGACGAGAAATAGCTAGTTGCACCAAGGTTGCAGCGAGAGGGGCCAGTACAATAGCTAGTAGTGAGACCACTAGCATAATGATTTCAAGACCATTTCCATCTCGGTCATCGTCACTTCGTCTGCGACCTGATCCACCCCACCACATCATACGACCTGCCATACTAGAAAGCATGGTGATAGCACTAGCAAGGGCAACAGCAATAGTCGAAATGCGGATATCGTAATTACGAATATGACTGACTTCATGTCCCATAACAGCTTCTAGTTCTTCACGATTCATGATAGCTAGGAGACCTGACGTCGCAGCAACCGCCGCATTTTGAGGGTTAGAACCTGTCGCAAAGGCATTTAAGGCTGGATCATCAATGATGAAAATACGAGGCATAGGAATCTGAGCCACCATAGCCATATCTTCCACTACATGGTAGAGGTCTGGTGCCGTTTGCTCATCCACCTCACGCGCCCCATTCATGGACATGACGATCTCTGTCGATTGAAAAATCATGGACAAGGCATAGATAAAGCCGATAATCAGTGCGATAACCAAACCACCAAGCCCAGATCGCATAAAGAGGTAGCCAACCGCATAGCCAACAAGAGCTAAGAGTAGGAAAAATACCAGCAACAAAATCCACGTTTTTCGTTTATTGCTTGCAATTTGATCAAACAACATCTTAGTCACCTAAACCGCTAAAATCAACTTTAGGAACTGCCTTTTCCTCTTCTGGTGTTTGAAGGAAATCTGCTGCTTTAAATCCAAACATCCCAGCGATAATATTGCTTGGGAAAGTTTCTAATTTTACATTGTAGTTGCTGACAACACTGTTGTAGAGTTGACGAGAGTAAGAAATTTTATTTTCTGTATTTGTCAACTCCTCTTGCAATTTAACAAAGTTTGCACTAGCTTTCAAATCTGGATAGCTTTCTGCAACTGCAAAAATACCTGAAACCTGACGAGTAAGTGCATCACTAGCTTTCATAGCTTCTGCTGGTGAAGTCGCTGCCGCCACTTGGTTACGTAGTTCTGCCACCTTTTCAAGGGTAGAACCTTCATATTTGGCATAACCTTTTACAGTCTCAATCAAGTTTGGCAAGAGATCATTTCGACGTTTCAACTGAACATCAATCTGACTCCAAGCCTCCTTTGTTTGCATACGATTCTTAACCAAACCGTTATAGCTAACAATCACAAAAATAACAACAAGAGCCAAAACTCCAAGAATAATCCAAGTCATTATATAAGTCCTTTCTACTTTTAGATTAGTACCAGTATATCAAATTTTTAATGATTGTGGTAAAATAAGATGATACTAAAGAAGGAAATAACTATGAAACCAGAAACATTTTACAACTTGCTTGCCGAGCAGAATCTTCCACTTTCGGACCAGCAAAAAAAACAATTTGATCGTTATTTTGAACTCTTGGTCGAGTGGAATGAAAAGATTAATTTGACGGCTATTACAGACAAGGATGAAGTTTATCTCAAGCATTTTTACGATTCGATTGCACCTATTCTGCAAGGCTTGATTCCCAATGAAACTATCAAACTTCTTGACATCGGTGCTGGGGCAGGATTTCCTAGTTTACCAATGAAAATCCTCTATCCTCAGTTAGATGTGACCATCATTGATTCACTCAATAAGCGCATCAACTTCCTCCAACTTTTGGCTCAAGAACTGGATTTGGACGATGTTCATTTCTACCATGGACGTGCAGAAGACTTGGCCCAAGACAAAAACTTCCGTGCTCACTATGATTTTGTAACGGCTCGTGCGGTTGCCCGTATGCAAGTCCTATCTGAATTAACTATTCCCTACCTTAAAGTTGGCGGAAAACTATTGGCACTCAAGGCTAGCAATGCGCCTGAGGAATTATTAGAAGCTAAGAATGCCCTCAACCTCCTTTTTAGTAAAGTAGAAGACAATCTCAGCTACGCTCTACCTAATGGAGATTCGCGTTATATCTCAGTGGTAGAAAAGAAAAAAGAAACACCAAATAAATATCCAAGAAAGGCTGGCATGCCCAACAAACGCCCACTTTAAATTTTTTAGTAAAAAATGTTTACAAAGTTAGCCTCGCTCTTTTATTTTTAGGCTCGGGAAAAAATGATTTACAAAATCATTTTTTTCTGCTATACTATCCTAAGCAAAGGTTTTTAATGTCATCCCGTGAGGTGACGAAGACGCAGAAATACTTGAAACTCTTTAAAGTCTAGATTTTAGAGAAGTCTTACTCTGAGGGCCTATTGCTGTAAAATAATGGGCTCTTTTTTGATGCCCAAAAGTGAGGTTTATATGAAACAAGAATCAACTGTTGATTTGTTACTAGACGTTGACCAACGTCCTTCGGCTGGAAAAGGAATTCTCCTTAGTTTCCAACACGTTTTCGCCATGTTTGGGGCGACCATATTGGTACCATTGATTTTGGGAATGCCTGTATCTGTTGCTCTTTTTGCTTCAGGTGTCGGGACACTCATCTATATGATTTCAACTGGTTTTAAAGTTCCCGTTTATCTAGGTTCTTCATTTGCCTTTATCACAGCAATGTCACTGGCTATGAAAGAAATGGGTGGTGATGTATCTGCTGCTCAAACAGGGGTTATCTTGACTGGTTTAGTCTATGTCCTTGTGGCTGCAAGTGTTCGTTTTGCGGGTACAAAGTGGATTGATAAACTCTTGCCACCAATCATCATCGGACCTATGATCATCGTTATCGGTCTTGGACTTGCAGGTTCAGCAGTCACTAACGCTGGTCTTGTAGCTGATGGAAATTGGAAAAATGCTCTTGTAGCAGTTGTTACTTTCTTGATTGCTGCCTTTATCAATACAAAAGGCAAAGGCTTCCTACGAATCATTCCATTCCTCTTTGCCATTATCGGTGGTTACCTCTTCGCACTAACCCTTGGCTTGGTTGACTTTACACCAGTTCTTAAAGCCAACTGGTTCGAAATTCCTGGTTTCTACTTGCCATTTAGCACAGGTGGTGCCTTTAAAGAATACAATCTTTACTTCGGTCCAGAAACTATCGCTATCTTGCCAATCGCTATCGTAACAATCTCTGAACACATCGGAGACCATACTGTTTTGGGTCAAATCTGTGGCCGTCAATTCTTGAAAGAACCAGGTCTTCACCGTACTCTTCTTGGTGACGGTATCGCAACTTCTGTTTCTGCCTTTCTTGGTGGACCAGCCAATACCACTTACGGAGAAAATACAGGGGTTATCGGTATGACTCGTATCGCTTCTGTCTCAGTTATCCGTAACGCTGCCTTTATCGCGATTGCCCTTAGCTTCCTTGGTAAATTCACAGCCTTGATTTCAACTATTCCAAACGCTGTACTTGGTGGTATGTCAATCCTTCTCTATGGGGTTATCGCCAGCAACGGTTTGAAAGTCTTGATCAAAGAACGTGTTGATTTCGCTCAAATGCGTAACCTCATCATCGCAAGTGCTATGTTGGTCCTTGGACTTGGAGGAGCTATCCTTAAACTCGGTCCAGTTACGCTTTCAGGTACTGCCTTATCAGCCATGACAGGAATTATTTTGAACTTAATCTTGCCATACGAAAATAAAGACTAAGAATCTAAACACATCAAAAAACGAGCATTTCCAATTACGGAAGTGCTCGTTTTTCTTCTTTCTAAAAAAGGAAAGCCCTGCGGCCTTCCTTTGTCTTACTTACGTTTCTTCTTCGCTTTCTTCATTTTATTAGCCATGCGTTTCATGGACTGTTTCATAGCAAATTCACCGATTTTACCTTTGAGTCCGCCACCAAATATCTGGCTCATATCTGGCATTCCTGCTCCTCCGAGAGCTGACAAGTCAGGCATCCCACCTTGTCCCATCATTCCTTCAAGGGCAGACATATCCATTCCTCCCATATTTGGCATATTTTTAGGAAGGTTGTTTGGATTGATCCCCATTTGCTTCATCATCTTGTTCATATCCCCAGACATAACTCCTTGCATGAGTTGTTTAGCCTGGTTAAAGTCTTTGATGAATTTATTAACTTCGACGAAGGTATTTCCAGAACCTGCAGCGATACGACGACGACGACTTGGATTTAATAAATCTGGATTTTCACGTTCTTCAGGTGTCATTGAAGACACAATGGCACGTTTGCGCGCAATCTGGCGCTCATCCACTTTCATGTTTTGAAGGGCTGGATTGTTGGCCATGCCTGGAATCATCTTGAGCAAGTCTTCCATCGGCCCCATGTTTTGCACCTGATCCAACTGATCGATGAAATCATTGAAATCAAAGGTGTTTTCACGCATCTTCTCAGCCATTTCAAGGGCTTTTTGCTCATCGTATTCTTGAGAAGCTTTCTCAATCAAAGTGAGCATATCCCCCATGCCAAGGATACGGCTAGACATACGGTCTGGGTGGAAGGTTTCAATGTCCGTAATCTTTTCACCCGTACCAGTGAACTTGATTGGTTTTCCAGTAATGTGGCGAACAGATAGAGCCGCACCACCACGAGTATCCCCATCAATCTTGGTAAGGATAACCCCAGTCACTTCTAACTGAGCATTAAACTCACGCGCAACATTGGCCGCTTCTTGACCAATCATGGCATCAACGACGAGCAAAATTTCATTTGGTTGAGCCAATGCTTTCACGTCACGAAGCTCATTCATGAGAAGCTCATCAATCTGCAAACGACCTGCCGTATCAATCAAGACATAGTCATTATGATTGGCTTGGGCTTGTTCCAAACCCTGACGTACAATCTCAACAGCTGGTACTTCTGTTCCAAGTGCAAATACAGGCACATCAATCTGTTGTCCCAGTGTCTTCAGCTGATCAATAGCCGCAGGACGATAAATATCCGCCGCAATCATCAAAGGACGGGCATTTTCTTCCTTCTTGAGTTTGTTGGCCAATTTACCGGCAAAGGTTGTTTTACCAGCCCCCTGCAAACCGACCATCATGATGATGGTTGGAATCTTAGGTGACTTGATAATCTCAGCCGTATCAGAACCCAAAACAGCCGTCAATTCCTCATCAACGATTTTGATGATCTGTTGCGCAGGATTAAGGGTATCAATGATCTCATGCCCGACTGCACGCTCACGAACTTTCTTGATAAAGTCCTTTACAACAGGCAAGGCAACGTCGGCCTCAAGCAAGGCCAAGCGAATTTCTTTGGTTGCCTCTTGAACATCAGATTCAGAGATTTTTCCTTTTTTACGTAGATTTTTAAAGACGTTCTGCAAACGTTCTGTTAAACTTTCAAATGCCATTCTTCTTCCTCTTATTCTCTATTATCAATGCTTGTTAAAATTTCTATCTGCTCCTGCAGAAAGTTATCCTTGGGATAGCGCTCCAAAATCTGGTCAAAAATCTGACTTCGGACAATGTAGTCCGAGTACATGTGCAATTTCATCTCATAATCTTCCAGAATCTTTTCTGTCCGCTTGATATTATCATAGACAGCCTGACGACTGACACCAAACTCCTCGGCAATCTCAGCAAGGCTGTAATCATCAGCGTAGTAGAGTTCGATATAATTCATTTGCTTATCTGTCAAAAGCGCCGCATAAAATTCAAAGAGCGCATTCATACGATTGGTTTTTTCAATTTCCATAACTTTTATTATACCAAAAATTAGCCTAATCTACCACATTAGCAGGCTAATCCGAGAAGATAGCCAGGTAAATTTGAAAAAGACATGAGCCTAGCCCCAAGTAATTTCCAATTGATAGCTGGCAAAGGGATGTCCCTCTTGATTTTGTAGTTGATAATCTAGCTCAATCTTTTGCCCATCAACTTGATAATGAGTCGTTTGGATGATAAACTCCTGCATGCCCATAGGTGTGGGAATATAGGCTAAACTATCACTATCCTTTAAAAAGCGCATAATGGTCTTGGGATTGGAAAAACGGCTCATCACAAGTTCTTGACCATGAAATTTAATAACCACTTTTTCCTTTTCCTCATTATAGAAAAGCAGGTAGCTATAATCTCCTTTTTCATGCACTTCCACGTCATAAAGCTGGTCAATCACTTCCAACTGCTCATCAAACTGAATCGTATTTCGCATCCGAATCTTCACATCAAGTCCTCTTTCTTGTCTCTTGTCCTACTATTTTACCAAAAACTCTACCTTTTTGCTATAATGGTCATATGAACGAAAAAGTATTCCGTGACCCAGTTCACAACTACATCCATGTCAATAATCAGATCATCTATGACTTGATTAATACAAAAGAATTTCAACGCTTGCGCCGGATCAAGCAACTGGGAACTTCCAGTTATACCTTCCACGGTGGAGAACACAGCCGCTTCTCCCACTGTCTAGGAGTCTATGAGATTGCACGACGTATCACAGAAATTTTTGAAGAAAAATATCCTGAGGAATGGAATCCTGCTGAGTCTCTCTTGACTATGACAGCTGCTCTCCTACATGACCTTGGGCATGGTGCCTACTCCCATACTTTTGAACATCTCTTTGATACAGACCATGAAGCCATCACTCAGGAGATTATCCAAAGTCCTGAGACAGAGATTCACCAAGTCCTGCTACAAGTGGCGCCAGATTTTCCAGAAAAGGTAGCCAGTGTCATCGAACATACCTATCCTAACAAGCAGGTCGTGCAACTCATTTCTAGTCAGATTGATGCAGACCGCATGGACTATCTCTTGCGCGACTCCTATTTTACTGGAGCATCCTATGGGGAATTTGACCTGACTCGAATCCTCCGAGTCATTCGTCCTGTCGAAAATGGTATCGCCTTTCAGCGCAATGGCATGCACGCCATAGAAGACTATGTTCTTAGTCGCTACCAAATGTATATGCAGGTTTATTTCCACCCTGCAACACGCGCCATGGAAGTTCTCCTACAGAACCTTCTAAAGCGCGCCAAGGAACTCTATCCTAAAGATAAAGATTTCTTTGCACGAACTTCTCCACATCTCCTGCCTTTCTTTGAAAAAAATGTGACCTTGTCTGACTATCTGGCTCTAGATGATGGTGTGATGAATACCTACTTCCAGCTCTGGATGACCAGTCCTGATAAGATTCTTGCAGACCTGTCGCAACGCTTTGTCAACCGCAAGGTCTTTAAATCCATTACCTTTTCACAAGAAGATCAAAACCAGCTCGCCAGCATGAGAAAATTGGTTGAGGACATCGGCTTTGATCCTGACTACTATACTGCCATTCATAAGAACTTCGACCTCCCTTATGATATCTATCGTCCCGAATCTGAAAATCCACGTACACAGATTGAAATTTTACAAAAAAATGGAGAACTGGCCGAACTCTCTAGCCTGTCTCCTATCGTCCAATCCCTTGCTGGCAGTCGCCACGGAGATAATCGTTTTTATTTCCCGAAAGAAATGTTGGACCAAAACAGTATCTTTGCTAGCATTACCCAGCAATTTTTACACTTGATTGAAAACGATCATTTTACCCCAAATAAAAACTAGAAGAGGAAATTTATGAGTATTAAACTAATCGCTGTCGATATCGACGGAACCCTAGTCAATAGCCAAAAGGAAATCACTCCTGAAGTCTTTTCTGCCATCCAAGATGCCAAAGAAGCTGGTGTCAAAGTCGTCATTGCAACTGGCCGCCCTATCGCAGGTGTTGCCAAACTTCTGGACGACTTGCAGTTGAGAGACGAGGGTGATTATGTGGTGACCTTCAATGGTGCCCTTGTCCAAGAAACTGCTACAGGGCATGAGATTATCAGCGAATCCTTGACTTATGAGGATTATCTTGATATGGAATTTCTCAGTCGTAAGCTCGGTGTCCACATGCACGCCATTACCAAGGACGGCATCTACACAGCCAATCGCAATATCGGAAAATACACTGTGCACGAATCAACCCTCGTCAGCATGCCTATCTTCTACCGCACACCTGAAGAAATGGCTGGCAAGGAAATTGTCAAATGTATGTTCATCGATGAAGCAGAGATTCTGGATGCTGCCATTGAAAAGATACCAGCGGAATTTTACGAACGCTACTCTATCAACAAGTCTGCTCCTTTCTACCTCGAACTCCTTAAAAAGAATGTAGATAAGGGGTCAGCTATTACCCACCTAGCTGAAAAACTAGGATTGACCAAAGATCAAACCATGGCTATCGGTGACGAAGAAAATGACCGTGCCATGCTGGAAGTCGTTGGTAACCCTGTTGTCATGGAAAACGGAAATCCAGAAATCAAAAAAATCGCCAAATACATCACCAAATCTAACGATGAATCCGGCGTTGCCCATGCTATTCGAACGTGGGTACTATAAAATAATTTGAATGTAAAAAAGCACTCCAGAAGTTATAGATAATGTACTGCCCCCAAAAGTTAGACAGAAAAATCTTACTTTTGGGGGCAGTTTAATATTCAGTATTTTTGGTTTCTAGTTCTATTCCCTTAATAATTATTAAATCTGAAAAAGGTAGTACATTATGTAAAACCTTTTTCATTTTTTTATTTCACTACGAATTAATATTATTTTTTCTAATGATAATTAATCCACTCAAAATTGAATAACAAATTCCAAAAAATATCCAATTTTCTACTATTCCACTCACCATAATGACAAGTGGGATGGTTGCCATTGATATATTCAACAATATAAAGGCATCCTTCTTATTCAAAAAAGTAGAAAGAAAGGTAACTGCTATCAAACTTCCAAATCCAGCAATTGAGTAAACAATTCCAACAAGACTATTTGATAATTTTAATTACGTCCATTTTTTTCTCTCATTAGTTGGACATAGCCCTTTGTTTCTATTTTTGAATTTAAAAACGAGAACTCTCCGCACATTTTATCATAAAAATTATTATAATCTTCTTTTGAAAAATCTCCTAAAATCTCTATTTCAAGATAAAATCCAAGACCATCAATCTTATCTAGATTGATCGTTTTATTTTCTAATGCATCATGATAAGTCTTTCTATGTTTACTTATTGTGAAAATATTTGAAAATCCATCTTGTAAGATATTTCTTACAAATTCTAATTTTTTAGATTCTAGCTCTATTTCACTTTCACTCCACATTCCTTGTTTTATCGTATCTTTTCTTGTAAAAACACATGCTTTATTATCATCTTCTTGGCGAATTCTGTAGATAAAGCTACCTACCTCATCATTTTCAAATTCTCTTCCTTTTGTTTTAAAATATTTATCAACTTGCTTATTTTCATTCTTAAATTTATAAGATTTTTCTAAATATGAAATAGCATTAGTATAATCTTTCTCATCGTTGAGTTCAAATCTAACTTCTAATTCATTCATTAATTTTACCTCTCAATTCTTCAAAGGCTGAAGTCTCTTTACATTCACTCAGTCTATAGTAAGTTTCTGTAGATGTTTTATGGACAAAAAGCCTAATATTTTCTTGCAGTCATTTTAGCACTTCAATATAATAATGTCAAGATTTTTGATAATATTTTTTATTTATTTTTATTAAATACATATTTGTATTATTTTGGATTAAAAAAACGATGCTTAAGTGAACATCGTCTTTACTATTCTGTTATATCTGCAATGTAATGCTCGATTTTAAGAGCCATTGACATATTTCCCTCAAGCTTATATAGGAAATAAGCCGTTTCAAAGTACTCTTTTACTGCAACTTTAGAAGAAAAATTCTTACTGACATTTCCCATCAATACATACAAATCAGCCAAAAGATATGTTGTTCTATACGTCTTACACTGCTTTATCGTATCTGTGATTTTAGTAATAGCCTCTTCAGTATTATTCTGCAACCATAGGTAGCGACAAACATTATAATTAAATTTAATAGAAAGGTTTAATTCTTCGATTGTGTTTAACTTGAGTTGATTTACTTGATACTCTAACTTTTCTCTAATTTCATTAAAACTTTCTAAATCTTCAATATCATAATAAAAATTGAATAGAGTATTTGCAACTTGAAGGTAGGTCAAGTCAGTTACACTTAACTGATACAGTACCTTCTCCAATCTTGCCACAGCCTCCTCTTTTTGCCCATAGAAATAAAAATCTATAAGAGATTTTATCCACTCCATATAAAACTTATCTACTAAAGACAAACGATGTACCTTTACACTCTCTAGTTCATATATATATTTCAAAGACTCATAATTTCGATTTGTGATAAAAGTCTGGGCTAACTTCTTAAACTCTGATAGCTCATCAATCTCCTCTCCAATCTGCTCATTAAAAAAATAATCTATACTAACTTTTAACTTCTTAGACAGAGCATATAAAAAGTCCGCTCCTGGAGTAAATTCTCCATTCTCCAATCGACTAATCTGTCCCTGTTTACATATCCCCTCAGCCAATTCTCGCTGAGACATTTTTAATTCTTTTCGTCTATTTTTTAATCTTGTTGCTAACAGTGTGCCCACGTCTGCATTTTCCTTTTCAATTTGATATCAATTTCAATTGTAACATGATTAAATTTTAAATACAAATTAATAAACCAAAAGATACAAATTATATATAAACAATGACTAAATAGGTTATTTTTGAAAACCTATCATTTCTTCTTTTGAAATTTTCTTACTCAAACGATTGATAAAACTATTAACGTTAAATGTACTAGATGTTAGACTATCACGTTTAGATTTTGATATTGATAGATTTAACAGACCAGAAATAGTCTTTTACAACATATCAAATTCAGGGGAATAATAAAGATTTATAACTAAAAAAATTTTTTGGAACAAAAATAGCTAAAGATGTACATTATCAAAGTGAAAACTGGAAATTTTTTCAATTGTACATAATCCAAAAATGTACTTTTTAAAATAAAATTTTTGACATATCAAAGCGTTTTTATGTAGCTGCTATGCTCGTCGAAATTGACCTAAACTGAAAAAACCAAGCTACATTTTAGCAACTTGGTCTCCCAAAATCTTCTTGAAAGGCACGAAATGTTTCCTTTTTCTTCTTCGACCCTTGCAAATTAAACATGGTTCTTTATGACGTTTCTCAAATAAAGCTCTATTATATAAGGACATCTTGTACCTATGTTTATCATTATTTATGCAGGTCCACCACACATTGTTCCGACTCTTTTCACTGACTTCACTAGGGTTAGATAATAGAATATTATTTAAGTAATCCCATTCGTGAACTTAAGATTGGCTGAGTAACATCAAATGAGTTGTATCCTGGTAATACTTTTCGTCCAAAACAGTAAGGACAGCAATCATCATTCTCATCACACAAATTTATCACCTAATTAAAAGTCTATTATCTGTATACTACAATAACTCTGTCTATAAAACAACGGGTTTTAAGCAACTTTTAAGTTGATTAGTTCAATGAATTTAGACTATTGCTTTTTATAACGACTATAAATTGTATGCTCAATGCTATAATTTGTCTTCAGAATCTACTTCTTCATAATTTATCGGAATTAAAGCAACTTCACTGCTTAGAGTAGATTGTTTTTCATTTTCACTTATTTGAATGGCATTTTTGAGTGAAAAAATAACTTCTCTTACAAGATTTAATAAATCTAATGTACACTCTTGCAATTCAAATTCAGTTAGATACAATCTACTTTCGTTATTATCTACACTTCCATCAAAAAAATTCAATGTGATATTAGTAAACCTATGCTCTAAATAATTTCTAATAGTTTTTAATCGCTTTGAGTGTGGATTTGCTGTCAAAGAATTATTACCATTATCAAAATCTTTCGATATCCAAAATATAGATGATAGACCAATATTCTTATCCAACAACTTATCTAAATTGCTATCTGTTCTCCAAATTGAATGAAAATTTACTTGTCGAGTCTCAATTTTTAAAGAATAATATTCATTTATAAACATTCCTACTTTATCTAATAATGAATATAGTGTTTTAAAAGCTGCTTTTAATCCTTCTACTCGGATAGAATATTGTACGTATTCTAGACCATCAATAAGATTAACATTCTCGTCAGCATAATGAACCGAATCAATCTCAATGCTATTAAAACAGAGATAACGCGCATAAACATATTCTTGCTTAATTTGATTAAACATAGAAATATATTTGTTTAAATCTTTATCCGATTGAAATAATAAACTTGGTAGTAAAAGATTATCATCATATCTATTTATATCGTCAGCTTGTAAGTCATTAAGTGGATTAAGATACAGCCCGTTGTTCCAACACCATTCGCGATACTTTTGTGAATTAGGATTATAATCGATGGTTTTACAAGAGCATTCATCTAAGTCTTTATAATTAAGATATTGTTCGTAAAGTTCAATAAATCGCTTTTCTGCATAATCAACTCTGTTTGGATCTGAAACAGTTATGCTTGTTTCTATTAAATTTTTAATTTTTTTAATAAAGTGGAGGTGTTCGTTATCATTCAAAAAATTACGATAATGATCTAGACAAATAGCCAAGTTACCACTAGCCATTGTGAATCTTGGATTGATTTGTATACATTTACAATACATCTTAATAGCTAACTGCTTTCTACCACAAGCATCTAATAAATTTGCGTAATTAGTGTAAAGTGAACATAATAATGGGAAAACAAACCTACTGTTCTCAGAATTTATATCAACGTTATTTGAAATTTCGATAGCTTTTCTAAAGTAATAAATTTGTTGAACTGTAAAATCGGTATCTATGTTGAAAACTAAGTTATCACTTAGTTCAAATATATCAGCGTATGCTGTCCCAATAGAATAAAATAATTGAATTTTGGAAATATCATCAATAGTATTTTCCATATTTTTTCCAAATTCTATTAGTCTATAGATTTCCTCTATATTTTTATGTTTAAAAGCATTATCGAAATCCATTGACAATTTAAGTACACTATGATTAATTGGATTATTTGTTAACATCTTCATCCCAAACTAAATATTTCGATTTTAAATTTGATTTTCCTTTATTTTCCTGTTCTTCAACTAACATATCAGATAAAAACTCTTTTATCATGTCCCAATTAAAATTCTCTTTAAATCCTCTACTACCATCAGAAGGAACATTTAATGAAAATGTTGCAAATACGGTTTCACAAGTTCTTCTTGGAAATTTTGCTAAGTAAGAATCAAAAAATGAATTTGAATACCTATAATGATGACTATGAATAAAGTCTTTCCATGTATTTAGCATAGTCGCTTCGTCTACAATATCTATTACAGAAACTTCTTCAAGTGGTCGGTCTTCAATATTTCCCCATGCTTTTTTCATTAAATTAACAGCATCTACATCACTTTTAGGAGCACTGTATCCAAAAATAGTTAACATATATGAATGATCGATAAAGTAATCTAATCCTTTCCAACACCAATTTATGTAGCCGTCGGAAGAATATTCTTTATTTTTCACTGGATACAATAATTTTGTTGGATAAAATTTATTATGACATGTTGAGCAGTAGCAATCTACTCCTCCAAACTCAATATGTTCTTCACAAAACCCAACAGCTACATTACCATGTAAACAAAGAATTTGTGGCAAGTTCAGAGTAATTTTTGAGCAGCGAATATAAGCCTGTATAAGTAAAGGGTCCCAATTAAACGTAGCTATACAATCTTTATTAGTTAAACTTAATATTAAGAAATCATAAATTGTTGGTTCATCAGGTAACTCCAAAGAAGCAAAATAATCATAGAGCCTTTTTTCTAGTTTTCTAACGATTTCGGAGCACTCTTCTCTCTTAAATAATTCTGAATAGATATCCTCTAAATTTTCGCTCTTTGTCTGTAATTCAACACCAGCAAGAATTTCTTCTAAATTTAGTTTTTTTAGCAATCCATTCATAACTGAAGAACTTTTGCCATTTTTATCACCATCTGGAATTGCTGCAATAGTAGCACCAGCGCCTAGAATAACTGTATGTGATCTCATGTCATTTCTCCTGAAAGTCTTTTGACACTATTATACCACTACATCTACTTTATTTATGCTTCAATACTATTATTATAACCATAAATATTTTAAACAAAAATGTACAATTGAACCACCACTTCTTCTACACCTATTAGAGTAAAAAGGTACAAATCAATTTCTTAGATTGGATAATATTATGTACTAGAAAACATACAAAACACCACTCCAGAATAATGTATAAAACAAAAATAAAGTACACTTTTTAAAGAATGTACTTTGTGCTTCTAATTCAGTTGTATCAATGGTTTAGCTCTAGTTTAGTCAATTGTACATAAATTTTTAGTTTTCGATTTTCCCCATTTTTTAGGCTCTCTATTTCATAACAATCAATTCATTTTATCACATACCTTAGCCCGAAAAATCCACACCCAATCTTTTTGAAAGGTGTTTAAAGTTTTTTACTTGCTTTCTAAGTTCATAAAGCTGAACCTTAACCTCATTTGTCCAATTCCATAATAAAAATAAGGACATTCTAACAAAGGAAGTCCTTATTTTTTAACTAATAGATGTCAAAGTTACTTTGCTGATCCACTTTATCTGTACTCATTCATCAAAATATAACTTTTGCTCAAAATTTGGTCAAAAAAGACAAAAAATACTAAATTATTTTTAAAAATGAACTTGTGATAATTGCCTTCAAATAAACATTTTGAATTTTCTTTGTCTTTCTTTACATTTCTAAAAATGCCCCCTGCCGGAATCGAACCAGCAACTACTCCTTAGGAGGGAGTTGTTATATCCATTGAACTAAGGGAGCTAGATAAAAACTCTGCTGAAAAAGCAGAGTTTTTTAGTCGAATTAACGACGGATTTCTTTGATACGAGCTGCTTTACCTTGAAGAGCACGCAAGTAGTACAATTTCGCACGACGTACTTTACCGTAACGAACAACTTCGATTTTTTCAACACGTGGAGTGTGGATTGGGAAGATACGCTCAACACCCACACCGTTAGAGATTTTACGAACTGTGTAGTTTTCTGAGATACCAGCACCTTTACGTGCGATAACAACACCTTCAAAAATCTGGATACGTTCACGGTTACCTTCGACAACTTTCGCGTGTACACGAACAGTGTCACCAGGACGGAATGATGGGATATCTGTACGAAGTTGACCTTCAGTCAAGCTTTGGATTAATGGATTCATTTTATTCTCCTATCTTTGTCAATCTTGAGGAATCTTCCTCAGCGGATAAACTGTATTTTTGTGCGTCCATTACACACAAGATACAGTTTACCAAATTTCCATAAAAAAGTAAAGAAATTTATAGCAGAAGTTTGTGTCTATTCTTTTGAGGTAGTAAAAAAATACATCAAAAACGGAATGTAAAAACAAGGCTAAACAATTTACTTGCTCAGCCTTGACATCTACTAAAATTTCTGATAGTATTAATCTTACTGATAAACAAGCACCAATTGTTTATCTTTATGAGAGGTACGTTGCTGCGTGCCTCTTTTTTTATTGATAAGATTATTATACAATATTTATTACTATAAGTCAAGAGTTTACTGACTCCATGGCATCTTATTTATTGATTTTTTTCCCTGCAAAACGTTGTTTGTCTCGCTGTTTTCGACCCTTCCAAGAAGCATTTACAATAGTTCCTAAACTCCTTGGGGCTTGATCGATCTTTTTGCGTACTTTTGCACTGCTCATTCCTTCTGAGTGGTATTTTTCATATTCATTTCTCCAATTACCAAAAAATAAATCTCGGAGTTCTTGATTGTAAGACAACAAAATAAGATGGGACATAGCATCTGCATGATTTAATGACCAATACATTCCTCTATTTTTCATCCGATAACTGATTTTCCGATGCTGGCTTTCCATAATTCCTAAACTTGCTGTATCTAGATTCCTCTGCTCAGGAGGTTGCGTATATTTAAAATTTCCAAGGATTCTATTCTTAAAAACCTTAAATGTATCAATCTTCTTTTCGTTCTGATTAAGTAGGACAAATGATTCTAGTGTATCAATAGCTGTTTTCAATTTCTGCTTGCAATGACTGTCTATGGCTTTCATAAATTGATCTAGTAGCTCTACTGAATACGGCTTGACCAACTTTTTTATTTCTTTGTTCAGATGGTATCGATCCCAAAAATGTTGATGATGTTTAATTCCTAGATCATGTGATATCTCTTTAAATAAATGTGGAGTATAACCGTGGCCCATATCTGAATTTGTCACAAGTAGAGTATCTGACGTAATTTTAAAATGATTATAAATATAATCTACTACTCTTTTTCTTGCTATTCGATTATTGGGAGACACAATTTCCACCTTATCTTTTAAAATTTTCCTCTTTCCATACTCCTCCGTTCCGGTATGAATGACAAAATGAGATAATTCTTTATTCTGTTGTTCTTTTTCTCTTCCACTGACCTTTATCCAAACACCATCTCCTTCAAGATAAATGACAGGTGCCTCAATTTTCTTGACAACTACCTCATCACTATAGTAACGATAATCTTCTTTTTCATTTAATAACTGACTTGCTAGTTTAATTGCTTTTAACACTGTGTCTTTAGTAATATAAACCTGGTACATCAGTTCAATAACTTCTACAACTTTTCTATACGGTAACATTGTAGCTAGTTTAGTGATTTGATACAGCAGTTCTTTGGAATAGGCAATACGTTTCTCCAAACCTAACTTCTCATCTACTGGAATCCTACATTTCCCATTCTTATACCAGCGCCTTCTTGAAAAAGTTACCTGGCCAAACGTAAAAGTAACGGTTCTCTCAGCATAGTTTACAAATTTGTAGCCTCTAGCTCTCATTGTGGGAGCAATATAGTTGTCATAATCACTTACAAATTTATGAAATCCTTGTAGATTTTTCTCTTTAAATTTCTCTACAAATTCTCTTTCATCAATAATTTTTGTATCCAAATTAAAAACACTCCCAACTAAAATCATAATAAAAAAGTATAAAGATTTTAGTTCAAGAGTTCAAATGTTTTTTGTCAGCAAAGATAAAAACCTTCCCTATAAGTGTACTGACCCCAAAAAGTTAGACAATTAATTTATGCGAAGGATTTAGTTCTGTATTGCACAGGACTGAGTCCTTTTAGTTTTACCTTAATTCGTTTATTGTTGTAGTAATCA
>NZ_CAMHZD010000009.1 GCF_946190065.1 Streptococcus mitis | reverse complement strand
TGATTACTACAACAATAAACGAATTAAGGTAAAACTAAAAGGACTCAGTCCTGTGCAATACAGAACTAAATCCTTCGAATAAATTAATTGTCTAACTTTTTGGGGTCAGTACATGACTCAAGGAGTTTTTTCTATCTAAATTAGTTTTTAGAAGCAGCTTGGAATTCTGGGTTTTTCCATGCTTCGTCAATGATAGCTTGCAATTCATTTGCAGATGCTTGCATTTTTTGAGTTTCTGCGTCGTTCAATGGGATGTTTACTGGACGAACAATACCGTGTGCACCAACAACAGCTGGTTGACCGATAAAGACGTTTTTAACTCCGTATTGACCTTCTTGGAATACTGAAAGTGGAAGTACTGCGTTTTCATCGTCAAGGATAGCTTTAGTGATACGAGCAAGAGCTACTGCGATACCGTAGTATGTTGCACCTTTTTTGTTGATGATTGTGTAGGCAGCATCACGAACACCTTCGAACAATTCAATCAATTCAGCTTCTTGAACATTTTGAGTGTCTTTAAGGAATTCTTCAAGGTTTACACCAGCGATGTTAGCGTGTGACCAAACAGCGAACTCAGAGTCACCGTGTTCACCCATAATGTAGGCGTGCACTGAACGAGCATCAACATCCAATTTTTCAGCAAGTGCTTGACGGAAACGAGCTGAGTCAAGTGAAGTACCTGAACCGATAACGCGTTCTTTAGGGAATCCAGAGAATTTCCAAGTTGAGTAAGTCAAGACGTCAACTGGGTTAGCAGCAACAAGGAAGATACCTTTGAAACCTGATTCAACAACTTGAGTTACAATTGATTTGTTGATAGCAAGGTTTTTACCTACAAGGTCAAGACGAGTTTCACCTGGTTTTTGAGGTGCACCTGCAGTGATTACAACAAGGTCAGCGTCTGCACAGTCAGAGTATTGAGCTGCATAGATTTTTTTAGGTGAAGTGAAGGCAAGGGCGTGACTAAGGTCAAGCGCATCACCAACAGCTTTTTCATGCAATTGTGGAATTTCGATAATTCCAAGCTCTTGTGCAATTCCTTGGTTAACAAGTGCAAAAGCGTAAGATGAACCTACAGCACCATCACCGACAAGGATAACTTTTTTGTGTTGTTTAGTTGAAGTCATTATTCTAAACATCTCCTTAATTTTATTCAGGGATTTCCCCAGTTATTTCAATTTTATCACTTTTAAAAAGCTTTGTCACGGATATGCATTATAGTTCTTAATGTAAACGTTTTAGCGATTTTAGATACCTGAAATATAGCGGACATTATGGTATAATATATTTAATTACTAATAGTGAAATGAGGCATTTATTAATGCAGGATAGAAATTTAGTGAATGTCAATCTGACAAAGGAGATGAAGACGAGCTTTATCGACTACGCCATGAGTGTTATCGTAGCGCGGGCTCTTCCTGATGTTCGAGATGGCTTAAAACCCGTTCACCGTCGGATTCTCTACGGAATGAATGAATTGGGAGTTACTCCAGACAAACCTCATAAAAAATCTGCTCGTATTACAGGGGATGTCATGGGTAAATACCACCCACACGGGGATTCCTCTATCTATGAAGCCATGGTCCGTATGGCTCAATGGTGGAGCTACCGTTACATGCTTGTCGATGGGCATGGAAACTTTGGTTCTATGGATGGAGACGGTGCAGCTGCCCAGCGTTATACTGAGGCACGCATGAGCAAGATTGCTCTGGAAATGCTTCGTGATATCAACAAAAATACAGTTGATTTCGTTGATAACTATGATGCCAATGAACGTGAACCCTTGGTCTTGCCAGCTCGTTTTCCAAACCTTTTGGTTAATGGAGCGACTGGTATTGCGGTTGGGATGGCAACCAATATTCCACCTCATAACTTGGGTGAAACCATTGATGCAGTGAAGTTGGTCATGGACAATCCTGAAGTGACTACTAAGGACTTGATGGAAGTTTTGCCTGGGCCAGATTTTCCAACTGGTGCCCTTGTAATGGGGAAATCAGGTATCCATAAGGCTTATGAGACAGGTAAAGGTTCTATAGTTCTTCGTTCTCGTACTGAAATCGAAGAAACTAAGACAGGTCGTGAGCGCATCGTTGTAACGGAATTTCCTTATATGGTCAATAAAACAAAAGTGCATGAGCATATTGTTCGTTTGGTTCAGGAAAAACGCATTGAGGGGATCACAGCAGTCCGTGATGAGTCAAACCGTGAAGGTGTTCGATTTGTTATTGAAGTGAAACGCGATGCCTCAGCCAATGTTATTCTTAATAACCTCTTCAAGATGACCCAGATGCAAACCAACTTCGGGTTCAATATGTTAGCGATTCAAAATGGTGTACCGAAGATTTTGTCTCTTCGTCAGATTTTGGATGCTTATATCGAGCACCAAAAAGAAGTGGTTGTTCGTCGTACACGTTTTGATAAGGAAAAAGCAGAAGCGCGTGCTCATATCTTAGAAGGTCTCTTGATTGCATTAGACCATATCGACGAAGTGATTCGTATCATACGTGCTAGTGAAACGGATGCGGAAGCACAAGCTGAGTTGATGAGTAAGTTTAAGCTTTCTGAACGTCAAAGTCAAGCCATCCTTGATATGCGTCTTCGTCGTTTGACAGGTTTGGAACGTGATAAGATTCAGTCTGAATATGATGATCTCTTGGCTCTAATTGCGGATTTAGCAGATATTCTAGCTAAACCAGAACGTGTTTCTCAAATCATTAAAGATGAATTAGACGAAGTTAAGCGTAAGTTTGGTGACCAACGTCGTACTGAATTAATGGTCGGTGAAGTCTTAAGCCTCGAAGATGAGGACTTGATTGAAGAATCAGATGTCTTAATTACACTGTCTAATAAGGGTTACATCAAACGTCTGGACCAAGACGAATTTACCGCTCAAAAACGTGGTGGTCGTGGTGTTCAAGGTACGGGAGTTAAGGATGATGATTTTGTCCGTGAGTTAGTGTCAACTAGCACCCATGATCACCTACTCTTCTTTACAAATAAAGGACGTGTCTATCGCCTGAAAGGTTATGAAATTCCTGAGTATGGTCGTACCGCTAAGGGCTTGCCGATTGTCAATCTTTTGAAATTGGATGAAGGCGAAAGTATTCAAACTATCATCAATGTCGAATCTGAACGTAGTGACGATGCTTATCTCTTCTTCACAACCCGTCATGGTATCGTGAAGAGAACCAGCGTCAAGGAATTTGCTAATATCCGTCAGAATGGACTTAAAGCACTGAACCTTAAAGATGAAGATGAACTGATTAATGTCTTGTTGACGGAAGAAGATACGGACATTATCATTGGTACCAAGTTTGGTTATGCAGTTCGCTTTAATCAATCAGCCGTTCGTGGCATGAGTCGTATCGCTACGGGGGTGAAAGGTGTTAATCTCCGTGATGGGGACACAGTTGTTGGTGCTAGTGTGATTACAGACCAGGACGAGGTTCTGATCATCACTGAAAAAGGATATGGTAAGCGCACCGTTGCGACTGAATATCCAACAAAAGGTCGTGGTGGTAAAGGGATGCAAACTGCTAAAATTACTGAAAAGAATGGTTCCCTTGCTGGTCTTATGACAGTTAAAGGCGATGAAGATTTGATGATTATCACTGATACAGGTGTCATGATTCGAACCAACGTTGCCAATATTTCACAAACAGGTCGCTCAACTATGGGAGTTAAAGTGATGCGCCTGGATCAAGATGCTAAAATTGTAACCTTTACTACGGTTACAGCGGCAGAAAAAGAAGAAGTTGGGGCAGAAAACGAAACAGAAGGTGAAGAATAATGTCTCATAAAAAGAACAAAAAGAAAACAAACCGTAAAAATTTACTAATCAATATCCTTGCAGGATTCTTAATCCTCTTGTCACTTGCTTTGATTTTCAATTCAAAAATTCGTGATATGTTCATGGTTTGGAATACCAATAAATACCAAGTCAGCCAGGTATCGAAAGAAAAATTGGAAGAAAATCAAGATACAGAAGGAAATTTTGACTTTGATTCTGTAAAAGCTATCTCGTCAGAAGCTGTCTTATCCTCACAATGGGATTCGCAAAAATTGCCAGTTATCGGTGGAATTGCAGTTCCTGAGGTAGAAATTAACTTGCCTATTTTTAAGGGGCTCGATAATGTCAATCTTTTCTATGGAGCTGGTACAATGAAGCGTGATCAAGTGATGGGGAAAGGAAACTATTCCCTTGCGAGCCATCACATCTTCACGGCGGAAAACGCCAGCCAAATGCTCTTTTCTCCATTATCACGCGCTAAAAATGGGATGAAAATTTATCTTACTGATAAGGATAAAGTTTATACCTATGAAATCCGTGAAGTGAAGCATGTGACTCCAGATCGCGTTGATGAGATTGATGACCGTAGTGGTGTTGATGAAATCACGCTTGTAACCTGTGTAGACTATGATGCGACAGAGCGTATTATTGTAAAAGGTGATTTGAAAGATACAAAAGACTATTCACAAACCCCTGAAGAAATTCTAACAGCTTTCAATCAACCATATAAACAACGCTATTAAAGATAAAATCAGTAAAATCTTAGGTTTTACTGATTTTTTATAGATTGCGTTTCAAAATAAACTGTTATGAAATACAGAAAACGTTTCCTTAATTCTAAAGTTTGTGATATAATTATCAGGTAAAAAAATTTTAGGAGTTTATTATGGTTTCTTCAGAATTTATCTCAAAGATTGAATTTGCTTGCAAGAAGAAGGAAAGTCTTTATAGTCAAAGCAAATTTAAGTATGCGATTCGTTCTATGTTCGCAGGTGCATTTTTAACCTTCAGTACTGCTGCTGGTGCAGTTGGGGCTGACTTGATTAATAAAATTGCGCCAGGTAGTGGACGTTTTCTTTTCCCCTTTGTCTTTGCTTGGGGCTTGGCCTACATTGTTTTCTTGAATGCTGAGTTGGTAACATCAAACATGATGTTCTTGACAGCCGGTAGTTTCTTGAAAAAAATCTCTTGGAGAAAAACAGCTGAGATTTTACTTTACTGTACCTTGTTCAACCTTATCGGGGCTTTGATAGCAGGTTGGGGATTTGCTCATTCGGCAGCCTATGCAAATCTGACTCATGATAGTTTCATCTCTGGGGTTGTAGAGATGAAGTTAGGCCGTTCCAATGAGCTAGTCTTACTCGAAGGTATTTTAGCCAATATTTTCGTAAATATTGCGATTCTTTCATTTGTTTTGGTCAAAGATAGTGGTGCCAAACTTTGGCTAGTTTTATCAGCGATTTACATGTTTGTATTCTTAACAAACGAGCATATTGCTGCGAACTTTGCTTCTTTCGCGATTGTAAAATTCAGTGTTGCTGCTGATACTATTGCTAACTTTGGTATCGGAAATATGCTTCGTCACTGGGGTGTAACCTTCGTTGGAAACTTGATTGGTGGTGGTCTCTTGATGGGGCTTCCATACGCCTTCCTCAATAAAGATGAAGATACTTATGTAGATTAAGAAAATGAGCACGATTAAGTCGTGCTTTTTTCCTTTTTAAAATAAAGTAATAGCTATTTCTTATATCAAAATATAGAAAACTGATATTGGTAAACTATAAATTAAGGTGCTACAATATCCTTAATCAAACTATTTGGAGGTCGTTTTATGACTCGTGATTTTAAATTTGAAACTTTGCAACTACATGCTGGTCAAGTTGTGGATCCAGCTACCAAGTCTCGTGCTGTGCCGATTTATCAAACAACATCCTTCGTTTTTGATGATACGCAGGAAGGTGCGGATCTTTTTGCCTTGAGAAAACCAGGGAATATCTATACCCGTATTACCAATCCTACAACAGCGGCCTTTGAAGAAAGAATCGCTGCTCTTGAAGGTGGTGTTGGAGCTCTTGCAACAGCATCAGGGATGGCCGCGGTGACTTATACGATTTTAGCGCTTGCCCATGCTGGAGACCATGTTGTAGCGGCCTCAACTATTTACGGCGGAACCTTCAATCTCTTAAAGGAAACCCTTCCTCGTTATGGGATCACAACAACCTTTGTCGATATTGATAATTTGGAGGAAGTGGAAGCAGCAATCAATGACAATACTAAGCTTGTCTTGATTGAAACCTTGGGCAACCCCTTGATTAACATTCCAGATTTGGAAAAATTGGCAGAGATTGCTCATAAGCATCAGATTCCACTTGTTTCCGACAATACCTTTGCTACACCTTATTTGATTAACGTTTTTTCTCACGGTGTAGATATTGCCATTCACTCTGCGACTAAGTTTATCGGTGGACATGGTACGACTATTGGAGGAGTGATTGTCGATAGTGGTCGTTTTGACTGGGCGGCTTCAGGGAAATTCCCTCAATTTGTTGAGGAAGACCCAAGCTACCACAATTTGAGCTATACTCGTGATGTGGGTGCAGCAGCATTTATTATCGCTGTCCGTGTTCAATTGCTTCGTGATACAGGTGCAGCCTTGTCACCATTCAATGCTTTCCTCTTGCTACAAGGACTTGAAACCCTTTCTCTTCGTGTGGAACGTCATGTGCAAAATGCTGAGAAAATTGTTGATTTTCTTGTCAACCATCCTAAGGTAGAAAAGGTAAATTATCCAAAACTTGCAGATAGTCCTTATCATGCCTTGGCTGAGAAATATTTACCAAAAGGTGTGGGTTCAATCTTTACCTTCCATGTCAAAGGTGGCGAGGCAGAAGCACGCAAGGTAATTGATCATTTAGAAATCTTCTCTGACCTTGCAAACGTAGCAGATGCCAAATCGCTTGTTGTCCATCCAGCCATAACCACTCACGGTCAATTGTCAGAAAAAGACCTGGAAGCAGCAGGTGTCACACCAAACCAAATCCGCTTGTCTATCGGTCTTGAAAATGTAGAGGATTTGATTGAAGATTTGCGCTTGGCCTTGGAAAAAATTTAAAGTAAAAGATATAAACAGTGGGTTTCGACTCGCTGTTTTTGATTTTCCTTCAAGCATGATATAATGGTTACAGAAGTCTAGAAAGAGGAACGTTATGAACGAAATCAAATGTCCCAACTGTGGGGAAGTCTTTACAGTAAATGAGAGCCAGTATGCGGAACTTCTGTCCCAAGTGAGAACGACAGAGTTTGATAAGGAATTGCACGACCGGATGAAGCAGGAACTGGCCTTGGTTGAGCAAAAGGCCATGAATGAACAACAGTCTAAACTTGCTCAAAAAGATCAAGAAATTGCGCAATTACAGAGTCAAATCCAAAACTTTGATACAGAAAAAGAATTGGCTAAGAAAGAAGTTGAACAGACAAGCCATCAGGCTCTCTTGGCCAAGGACAAGGAAGTACAGGCCTTGGAAAACCAGTTGGCGACCATGCGATTGGAGCACGAAAATCAACTGCAAAAGACCCTTTCTGACCTAGAAAAAGAACGGGATCAGGTCAAAAATCAGCTCCTTTTACAAGAAAAAGAAAATGAACTTTCTCTTGCTTCTGTTAAGCAAAACTATGAAGCTCAACTCAAGGCAGCTAGTGAACAAGTCGAATTTTATAAGAATTTCAAAGCTCAACAATCTACAAAAGCTATCGGGGAAAGCCTGGAACAGTATGCAGAGAGTGAGTTTAACAAGGTCCGTAGTTTTGCCTTTCCAAATGCCTACTTTGAGAAGGATAACAAGGTCTCTGCGCGTGGGTCTAAGGGGGACTTTATCTTCCGTGAATGTGATGAAAATGGGGTCGAAATTATTTCCATCATGTTTGAAATGAAAAATGAAGCGGACGGAACAGAGAAGAAGCACAAGAATGCGGATTTTTACAAGGAATTGGACAAGGACCGTCGGGAGAAGAACTGTGAGTATGCCGTTTTGGTGACCATGCTTGAGGCTGATAATGACTACTTTAACACAGGGATTGTAGACGTCAGCCACGAGTACGAAAAGATGTATGTGGTTCGTCCTCAATTCTTTATCCAGTTGATTGGTCTCTTACGCAATGCGGCGCTAAATTCCCTGAAATATAAGCAGGAGTTGGCTTTGGTTCGGGAGCAAAATATTGATATTACGCACTTTGAAGAAGACTTGGATGCATTTAAACAGGCCTTTGCTAAGAACTATAATTCAGCTTCGACCAACTTTGGTAAAGCCATTGATGAAATCGACAAAGCCATCAAACGCATGGAAGAGGTTAAGAAATTCCTAACTACATCAGAAAACCAACTCCGTCTTGCAAACAATAAATTGGAAGATGTTTCCGTCAAAAAATTAACCCGAAAAAATCCAACCATGAAAGCGAAGTTTGAAGCATTGAAGGGGGAGTAGAAAGCAAATATGAACGGTATTATCAACTTAAAAAAAGAAGCGGGGATGACCTCGCATGATGTGGTTTTTAAACTGCGTAAGATTTTGGGAACCAAGAAAATTGGTCATGGTGGGACCTTGGATCCAGATGTAGTGGGCGTTTTGCCCATTGCGGTTGGCAAGGCGACACGCATGGTCGAGTTCATGCAGGATGAGGGCAAGGTCTATGAGGGGGAAATCACTCTTGGCTATTCAACGACGACAGAGGATGCTAGTGGGGAAGTGGTCGCTGAGACACCCGTTCTGTCACCCTTGGATGAAAAGCTTGTCGATGAAGCAATCGTTAGTTTGACTGGGCCTATTACTCAGATTCCACCTATGTATTCGGCTGTCAAGGTCAATGGTCGTAAGCTCTATGAGTATGCACGTGCAGGTCAGGAAGTGGAGCGTCCAGAACGTCAGGTGACCATTTATCAATTTGAGCGAACAAGTCCGATTTCTTATGAGGATCACCTCGCACGATTCACTTTTCGTGTAAAATGTAGCAAGGGAACCTATATTCGTACCTTATCGGTTGACTTGGGAGAAAAACTTGGCTATGCTGCCCATATGTCTCATCTGACTCGAACTAGTGCTGCAGGTTTACAGCTAGAAGATGCTCTTACCTTGGAAGAAATTGCTGAAAAAGTGGAGGCTGGTCAACTGGACTTTCTCCATCCTCTAGAGATTGGGACAGGAGACCTCGTCAAAGTTTTCCTAACTCAAGAACAGGCTACAGAAGTACGCTTTGGTCGTTTTATAGAACTCGAACAAACAGAACAAGAATTAGCTGCTTTTGAAGAAGATAAATTGTTAGCCATTCTAGAAAAACGGGACAATCTCTACAAGCCAAGGAAGGTTTTTAGCTAGTCTAACTGAGGTGTAGGGAGTGTTGTTTCCCCTAGACTATCCAAATCAGACTATAAATTTTGCAAAAAATGTGATAGAATAGACGACGGATAAAAAAACGGAGGATAGCATGCAAAATAGACCAATCATTATCGGAGTGACAGGTGGTTCTGGTGGAGGTAAGACCAGTGTTTCAAGAGCCATTTTATCGCATTTCCCTGATGAAAAAATTTCCATGATTGAGCATGATTCATACTACAAGGATCAGTCTCATTTGACCTTTGAAGAGCGTGTCAAAACCAACTACGACCATCCTTTTGCCTTTGATACAGACTTGATGATTGAGCAGATTAAGGAATTGTTGGCAGGGCGTCCAGTGGATATTCCGACTTATGACTATACAGAGCATACACGAAGCAGCAAGACCTATCGTCAAGAGCCTCAAGATGTCTTTATCGTTGAGGGGATTTTGGTCTTGGAGGACAAGCGCCTGCGCGATTTGATGGATATCAAGATTTTTGTGGATACAGACGATGATGTGCGCATTATTCGTCGGATTAAGCGTGATATGGAAGAGCGTGGCCGCAGCCTTGATAGCGTTATTGACCAGTATTTAGGCGTTGTCAAGCCCATGTACCATCAGTTTATCGAACCAACCAAGCGTTATGCTGATATCGTCATTCCTGAAGGGGTCAGCAATACAGTGGCTATTGACCTGTTGACGACCAAGATTGCAAAGATTTTGGAAGAAGCTCGAAACAGTAAATAAACAGATGTGGAGGCCTTGCCTCCTTTTTCTATTTTTCCTTCATAATGGTACATAAATGGAGATTTTTAGGCATATTTTTGGTATAATAATACCCATGAAAGAGCAAGAAAATGAATAGTAGGTGGAGATGGAAAAGTATTTATCGGTAACAACTTTGACCAAGTATCTGAAAATGAAATTCGATAAAGACCCTTACTTGGAACGGGTCTATTTAACTGGTCAAGTTTCCAATTTTCGTAAACGACCTACTCACCAATATTTCTCCCTAAAGGATGACCATGCAGTTATTCAAGCGACCATCTGGTCTGGAATTTATCAGAAATTAGGTTTCGACCTGGAAGAAGGGATGAAAATCAATGTGATTGGGCGTGTGCAGGTCTATGAACCAAGTGGTAGCTACTCCATCATCATTGAAAAGGCAGAGCCTGATGGAGTTGGTGCGCTTGCGATTCAGTTTGAACAACTCAAGAAAAAACTAACAGAAGAAGGCCTGTTTCAAGAACGCTTCAAGCAACCTCTGCCCCAATTTTCTAAGAGAATTGGTGTGGTAACCAGTCGTAGTGGAGCCGTTATTCGAGATATTATCACGACCGTCAGCAGGCGATTCCCAGGTGTGGACATTCTTCTCTATCCGACCAAGGTTCAAGGTGAAGGGGCTGCGGAGGAAATTGCTCGAAATATTTCGCGTGCTAATGAACGTGACGATTTGGACTTGCTCATTATTGGTCGTGGTGGTGGTTCCATCGAGGATCTCTGGGCCTTTAACGAAGAAATTGTGGTGCGGGCTATTTTTGAATCTCGTCTGCCAGTTATTTCTAGTGTGGGGCATGAGACAGATGTGACCTTGGCGGATTTTGTGGCAGATAGAAGGGCTGCGACTCCAACAGCTGCAGCTGAACTGGCAACGCCTGTGACCAAGTTGGATCTATTAGCTCATTTGCAAAATCAGGAAAAACGGATGGCAACAGCAGTCCGAAATGTCCTATCTAAGAAACAAGAAGCTTTGAAAAAATGCAGTCAGTCTGTTATTTTTAGACAACCAGAGCGCTTGTATGATGGTTATTTGCAACGCTTGGATCAACTGCAATTGCGTTTGAAACAAAGTTTGCGAACACGGATTTCTGATAACAAACAGATAGTACAAGCAAGGACGCATCGACTAGTCCAATTATCGCCTGTTACTAAAATCCAACGTTATCAGGATCGGCTTGTACAATTGGATAAGCTCCTACGTAGCCAAATGGCTTTGGTTTATGATGCCAAGGTTGCTGAGGTCAAGAGACTTTCAGAAGCCTTGCTCATGTTGGATACCAGTCGAATCGTGGCGCGTGGCTATGCAATTGTCAAAAAAGAAGAGTCCGTAGTTGATTCGGTTGAAAATTTAAAGAAAACAGACCAAGTAACGCTGTTGATGCGAGATGGTCAAGTAGAATTAGAGGTTAAAGATGTCAAAACAAAAGAAATTTGAGGAAAATTTAGCAGAACTGGAGACCATTGTCCAAAGTTTAGAAAATGGTGAAATTGCTCTGGAAGATGCGATTGCCGCCTTTCAAAAGGGCATGGTCTTGTCAAAAGAGCTCCAAGCGACGCTGGACAAGGCAGAAAAGACCTTGGTCAAGGTTATGCAAGAAGACGGAACAGAAAGTGATTTTGAATGAAAAAACAAGAAAAATTAGCTCTTGTTGAGTCAGCTTTGGAAGACTTTTATGGAGACCAGCAGTTTGCCTCTAGTTTGCGAGAGTCTGTTCTCTATTCCATTCATGCTGGTGGCAAGCGTATCCGGCCTTTTCTCTTGTTAGAAGTTCTGGAAGCCTTGCAGGTCGCTATTAAACCTGCTCACGCGCAGGTGGCTGCGGCCTTGGAAATGATTCATACAGGGAGTTTGATTCACGATGATCTTCCTGCCATGGATGATGATGATTATCGTCGAGGGCGTTTGACCAATCATAAAAAATTTGGTGAAGCTATGGCCATTTTGGCTGGAGATGCTTTATTCCTAGATCCTTATGCCCTGATAGCGCAGGCAGATTTGCCAAGTCAGATCAAGGTGGACTTGATTGCCAACTTATCCCTTGCTTCAGGAAGTCTGGGTATGGTTGCAGGGCAGGTTTTGGACATGGAGGGTGAACACCAGCACTTGTCCTTGGAAGAACTCCAGACTATTCATGCTAATAAGACTGGAAAACTACTAGCTTATCCCTTTCAAGCAGCTGCTATTATAGCCGAATTGGCACCTGAGATGCAGGCAAAGTTGAAAACTGTTGGTGAATTGATTGGGCTTGCTTTTCAAGTTCGAGATGATATATTGGATGTGACCGCTAGTTTTGAGGAAATCGGTAAGACACCACAAAAGGATCTACAGGCAGAAAAATCAACCTATCCTGCTTTGTTGGGCTTGGAAGAGTCAATTTCCTTTTGTAACCAGACTTTGGATCAAGCTAATGCAAAATTAGAAGAAATTGCCCAGCAGATTCCCTTTGAAACAGAATCGATTGTAAAAGTGGTAGAAAGTTTGAGAATCAATGGCTAAGGAAAGAGTGGATGTACTAGCTTATAAACAGGGCTTGTTTGAAACGCGAGAACAGGCCAAGCGGGGCGTCATGGCAGGTCTAGTTGTGGCAGTCCTCAATGGGGAGCGTTTTGATAAACCAGGAGAGAAAATCTCAGATGACACCGAACTAAAACTCAAGGGTGAAAAACTCAAGTATGTTAGCCGTGGTGGCTTGAAATTGGAGAAGGCCTTGCAGGTCTTTGATTTGTCAGTTGATGGGGTGACCACAATTGATATCGGTGCTTCTACCGGGGGTTTTACAGACGTCATGTTACAGAATGGTGCTGAGTTAGTCTTTGCAGTCGATGTCGGTACCAATCAATTGGCTTGGAAACTACGTCAAGACCCAAGAGTAGTCAGCATGGAGCAGTTCAATTTCCGCTATGCAGAAAAGACTGATTTCGAAAAGGAACCGAGCTTTGCCAGCATTGACGTGAGTTTCATTTCCCTAAGTCTTATTTTGCCGGCCTTGCACCGTGTGTTGGCTAATCAGGGTCAGGTTGTGGCTTTGGTTAAGCCCCAGTTTGAAGCAGGACGTGAGCAAATCGGGAAAAATGGAATTATTCGAGATGCTAAGGTTCATCAGAATGTCCTTGAATCTGTCACAGCTATGGCAGTAGAGGAAGGTTTTTCAGTCCTTGGTTTGGATTTTTCTCCCATCCAAGGTGGTCATGGAAATATTGAGTTTTTAGCGTATTTGAAAAAAGAAGAGTCAGCAAGCAATCAGGTTCTTGCTGAGATTGCAGAAGTAGTAGAGAGGGCGCATAGTCAATTTAAAAATGAATAAAAAAGAGAGACTTGAAAAAATTAGACGATTTGTGACAGATTATCAAATCGGTACGCAAGAAGAAATCGTAGAACATTTGAAAGAGGCAGGAATCACTGCCACTCAAGCAACAGTATCACGAGATATCAAAGAGTTAGGCATTGTCAAAATTCCTTTGAGAGACAACACCTATGTCTATGAATTGCCAAAATCAATCGTAAAAAGTTTGCAACTGGCTGAAGACAATATCGAATCGGCTGAATTGATGGATAAGATGATTAATCTCCAAGTCATCCCAGGAAATACGGCTTTTGTAAAAGCTCAGTTAATCGAGACTTTTACGGACAAGATTTTCAGCTGTTTAGCTGATGATAGCTCGATTTTAGTCATTGCCAGAAGTGAAAGTCTAGCTGAGGAAATCTTTGAACAAGTAAAAAATTGGTAGGTTTATATGTTACTTGAAATTTCGATAAAAAACTTTGCCATTATTGAGGCTATTTCCCTCAATTTTGAAAAGGGAATGACTGTCCTGACTGGTGAAACGGGTGCAGGGAAGTCGATTATCATTGATGCCATGAATATGATGTTGGGAGCTCGTGCGACGACAGATGTTATTCGTCATGGTGCGCCAAAGGCAGAGATTGAGGGGCTTTTCTCAGTTGAGAATAGTCGCCTTTTACAGGAAATTTTTGATGAGCAAGGTTTGGAAATGGGTGATGAGATTATCATCCGTCGAGAAATTCTGCAAAATGGTCGTAGTATCAGCCGTGTGAATGGCCAGATGGTCAATCTGTCTGTTTTGCGTGCTATTGGACAACATCTAGTAGATATTCATGGTCAGCATGACCAAGAAGAGTTAATGCGTCCCCAACTGCATATCCAGATGTTGGATGAATTTGGTGATACAGCCTTTTGGGCCTTGAAAGAAACCTATCAAACGAGTTTTGATGCCTACCGTAAAATGCGTAAGCAGGTTCTGGAAGTCAAGAAAAACCAACAGGAACACAAGGCTCGTATTGAAATGTTGGAATTTCAAATGGCAGAGATTGAGGCAGCAAACTTGCAAGCTGGAGAAGATCTGGCTCTCAATCAAGAGCGTGATAAACTTCTCAATCATAAAAATATTGCGGATACACTGACCAATGCTTACAGCATGTTGGACAATGAAGACTTTTCAAGTTTGGCCAATGTTCGTTCAGCCATGAATGACATGGAAAGTGTCGAAGAGTATGACCCTGACTACCGTGAAATTTCAAGCTCTCTGTCTGAGACCTACTATGTCTTAGAAGACATTAGCAAACGTCTGGAAGCTATTATTGACGACCTTGATTTTGATGGCAATCGCCTCATGCAGGTTGAGAATCGTTTGGACCTTCTTCATACCATTACTCGTAAGTATGGTGGAACTGTGGATGATGTCTTGCTTTATTTTGCCAAGATTACGGAAGAATACAATCTCTTGACAGGAAATAACCTTTCGTCTGAGGACATGGAAGCAGAGCTCAAGAAATTAGAAGTCAATCTTATTGATTTGGCAGGTCAGCTTGCCTCTGCTCGTCATGACTTGGCTCAGCAGCTAGAAGCAGAGATTAAACAAGAACTGCAAGACCTCTATATGGATAAAGCCCAGTTTCAGGTTCGTTTTAGCAAGGGCAAATTCAGTCGTGAGGGAAATGAAATGGTTGAGTTTTACATTTCAACTAATCCTGGAGAAGACTTTAAACCCTTGGTCAAGGTTGCGTCCGGTGGGGAATTATCCCGCCTCATGCTAGCTATTAAATCTGCCTTTTCACGTAAAGAAGGTAAGACCAGCATTGTCTTTGATGAGGTGGATACAGGAGTTTCAGGTCGTGTAGCTCAAGCCATCGCACAGAAGATTTACAAGATTGGTCAGCATGGTCAGGTTCTGGCTATTTCACATTTGTCACAAGTGATTGCGATTGCGGATTATCAATTCTTTATTGAGAAGATTAGCAATGAGCATTCAACCGTTTCAACTGTTCGTCTCTTGACGGTTGAAGAACGAGTGGAAGAAGTTGCTAAGATGTTGGCAGGTGATGATGTGACGCAAGCAGCCCTGACGCAAGCTAGGGAATTGTTGAGAAACAGGGAGAAATAAGATGACAGACTATTATGTGATTGGAGATGTTCACGGAAAAGCTGGGATGCTGGAAGACCTTCTCAAAACATGGGATGGTCAGACCCAGTTGCTCTTTCTAGGGGACTTGATTGACCGTGGTGAAGATAGTCGCCGTGTCCTTGAAATGGTCAAGGACTTGGTGGACAATCAAGGGGCTATCTGTTTGTCAGGGAACCACGAGTATATGTTTTTGACTTGGCTCGATAACCCAGAAGAAAGTTATGACCATTATCGTCGAAATGGTGGAGATACAACCATTAACTCTATCCTAGGTCGTCCCTTGGATGCACCAGTTGACGGAGTAGAGGATGCCAAGCGTGTTGCTACTGAAGCGGCAGATTTGGTCGAATTTATTCGTCAAATGCCGTTTGTGGTAGAAACAGACAAGTATATCTTCGTTCACGCAGGTATTGATTTGACCTTGGATGACTGGCATGAAACCACAGATTATAAAAAAGTCTGGCTCAGAAAACCATTCCACGAAGCAGAAAATAACACTGGAAAAACTATTGTCTTTGGTCATACACCGGTTTATGGTTTGTTAAAGCAAGAGCGTGGTACTGCTGAGCTTTGGACTACAGAAGATGGCAAGATTGGAATGGATGGAGGAGCTGTTTATGGTGGTGTCCTTCATGGGATTGTTTTTACAGACCAAGGAATGACAGAACACCACTTTATCGAAAATGACGGCTTTGTTGCTGAAGATTAGTACTCCTAGCAGGGTATGGTCTTGTCAAAATGTCAAAAACAATTTATAATAAATAGATACCCTGAAAGGAAGAGAATCATGAACTTAGAAGAATTGAAAAAACGACAGGAGAAGATCCGTAACTTCTCTATTATCGCCCATATTGACCACGGGAAATCGACTCTAGCAGACCGCATTTTGGAAAAAACAGAGACAGTCTCCAGCCGTGAAATGCAGGCCCAGCTTTTGGATAGCATGGATTTAGAGCGAGAACGTGGGATTACCATTAAGTTGAATGCCATTGAGCTGAATTATACTGCAAAAGATGGGGAAACTTATATTTTCCACTTGATTGACACGCCGGGACACGTAGACTTTACCTATGAAGTTTCACGTTCGCTCGCTGCCTGTGAGGGGGCGATTTTGGTGGTTGATGCTGCCCAAGGAATTGAGGCTCAAACTCTTGCCAATGTTTATCTGGCCTTGGACAATGATTTGGAAATCATGCCTGTCATTAATAAAATTGACCTGCCAGCTGCAGATCCAGAGCGCGTGCGTACGGAGATTGAAGATGTGATTGGTTTGGACGCCAGTGAAGCAGTATTGGCTTCTGCCAAGGCTGGTATCGGTATTGAAGAAATCCTCGAGCAAATCGTAGAAAAAGTACCAGCCCCAACGGGTGATGTGACGGCGCCACTTAAGGCCTTGATTTTCGACTCAGTTTATGATGCTTACCGTGGGGTTATTCTTCAAGTGCGTGTCATGGATGGGGTGGTCAAACCTGGCGATAAGATTCAGCTTATGAGCAATGGCAAGACCTTTGATGTGACCGAAGTCGGTATATTTACACCAAAAGCAGTTGGTCGTGATTTCCTTGCGACTGGTGACGTTGGATATATTGCAGCTTCTATCAAGACGGTTCAGGACACTCGTGTGGGTGATACTGTTACTTTGGCAACCAATCCTGCTGCTGAGCCATTACATGGTTACAAGCAGATGAATCCTATGGTTTTTGCAGGTCTCTACCCAATTGAGTCAAACAAGTATAACGACCTACGTGAAGCCCTTGAAAAATTGCAACTGAATGATGCTAGTCTCCAATTTGAACCAGAAACATCTCAGGCACTTGGATTTGGTTTCCGTTGTGGTTTCCTTGGACTTCTCCATATGGATGTTATCCAAGAACGTTTGGAACGCGAGTTCAACATCGACCTCATCATGACAGCGCCATCTGTTATTTATAAAGTTAATTTGACCGATGGTGAATCAATGGATGTGTCTAACCCATCTGAGTTTCCAGACCCAACTAAGATTGCGACCATTGAAGAGCCTTATGTTAAGGCGCAAATCATGGTACCGCAAGAGTTTGTTGGAGCAGTGATGGAATTGGCTCAGCGCAAGCGTGGAGACTTCGTGACTATGGATTATATCGATGATAACCGTGTCAATGTTATCTATCAAATTCCGCTTGCTGAAATTGTCTTTGATTTCTTTGATAAGCTTAAGTCTTCGACACGTGGTTATGCAAGCTTTGACTACGAATTGTCAGAGTACCGTCCATCTAAGCTGGTCAAAATGGACATCCTTCTCAATGGAGACAAGGTTGATGCCCTTAGCTTTATCGTTCATAAGGATTTTGCTTACGAACGTGGGAAACTTATCGTTGATAAGCTCAAGAAAATTATCCCTCGCCAACAATTTGAAGTTCCAATCCAAGCAGCTATTGGACACAAAATTGTGGCTCGTACTGATATCAAGGCCCTTCGTAAGAACGTACTTGCTAAGTGTTATGGTGGTGACGTTTCTCGTAAACGTAAACTCCTTGAAAAACAAAAAGCTGGTAAGAAACGTATGAAAGCCATCGGATCAGTAGAAGTTCCACAAGAAGCCTTTCTTAGCGTCTTGAGCATGGATGAGGAATAAGTTATCATAATTGTTTTTCTTGTTCACAGGAAATTTACATAAGAATCAATAGTAAAACAGGCTTAAATAGGCCTGTTTTTTGCATTTATAATAGGATTAAATCGTTTAAAGTGTTTGTTTACATGTTCGTTTTTATATAACAAACTATAAAAACAACAAAAATATAAAAAAAGAGACAAAAAACAACAGAAAAACGTTGACAACGGTTTCATATAGTGTTATACTTATAGCATAAAGTTAATGGAAAGAAGGGAAAACCTTATGGGATTAGATCATTTCTTTGACAAAAACCTTGTGTTTTGCTTAGAAGCGGATAATCAAGAACATCTCTTTGATCAGGTTGCAACTTTATTGGAAGAACGAGAAATCGTAACTCCGACTTATCGTGAAGCCCTGATCACGCGTGAAAAGTCATTTCCAACTGGCTTAGATATGGAATTTTTGGGTAAGGATTTGCCGAATGTGGCTATTCCTCACACAGATATTGTTCATAATCTAGCTGAAAAAGTTGTGGTCGTTCGATTAGATAAGCCGGTGACTTTCCACAATATGATTGCACCAGATAAGGAAGTAGAGGTATCCTTGCTCTTCTTTATCATTAATAACTCAAGTTCAAGTCAAACAAACATTCTTGCTCAGTTGATGGACTTCTTTACTGGAAATGGTCATCTTGAAGACCTATCCAAAATTTCTGAACCAGAAGCCCTCTATGCTTATATAGCTGAAGCAATCGCTTAATCTTGTCTATTAAAAATATTAAATCGGAGGAAATCCATATGATTAAAATTCTTGCTGCCTGCGGTGCAGGTGTTAACTCAAGCCACCAAATTAAAAGTGCTCTTGAAGAAGAACTTTCAAACCGTGGTTTTGATGTTCACTGTGATGCAGTCATGGTAAAAGACGTTAACGAAGATCTTATCAAAGGTTATGACATCTTCACACCAATTGCTGCAACAGATCTTGGTTTTGACCCAGGTATTCCAGTTATCGAAGCTGGACCAATCTTATTCCGTATCCCAGCAATGAGCGCTCCAGTATTTGACAATATTGAAGCAGCTATTAAAGAACACGGGTTAAGCTAATTCAAATTTGTTAACATTCATATAGCATAAAAAGGGAGGAACTGTTATGGATGCAATCTTTGGCCTAATCAAAGAATTTTTCACACCTATCTTAGATATGGGTGGACCTGTCATCATGTTAATCATTTTGACAGTATTGGCTTTACTTTTTGGAGTTAAATTCTCCAAAGCGCTTGAAGGTGGTATCAAACTTGCCATCGCTCTTACTGGTATCGGAGCTATCATCGGTATGCTAAATGGTGCTTTCTCAGCATCACTTGCAAAATTCGTTGAAAACACTGGTATCCAATTGAGTATCACTGACGTTGGTTGGGCACCACTTGCAACAATCACTTGGGGATCTGCTTGGACACTTTACTTCTTGCTTATCATGTTGATTGTCAACGTAGTAATGCTTGCTATGAAGAAAACTGATACACTTGACGTCGATATCTTCGATATCTGGCACTTGTCTATCACAGGTCTTTTGATTAAATGGTATGCAGACAACAACGGTGTGAGCCAAGGGGTTTCACTCTTGATTGCTACAGCAGCTATCGTCCTTGTTGGTGTGTTGAAAATTATCAACTCTGACTTGATGAAACCTACATTTGATGACCTTCTTAACGCACCAAGTTCATCACCAATGACATCAACTCACATGAACTACATGATGAACCCAGTTATCATGGTTTTGGATAAGATTTTTGAAAAATTCTTCCCAGGTCTTGATAAATATGACTTTGATGCTGCTAAATTGAACAAAAAAATCGGTTTCTGGGGATCTAAATTCTTTATCGGTTTCATTCTTGGTATTGTTATCGGTATTATGGGAACTCCACATCCAATTGCAGGGGTTGCAGATGCAGATAAATGGCGTCTTGTTATCAGAGGATGGTTGTCTCTTGGTTTGACTGCCGGTGTATCTTTGGAACTCTTCTCACTTATCGGTTCATGGTTCATCGCAGCCGTAGAACCACTATCACAAGGTATTACAAACGTTGCTACTAAACGTCTTCAAGGACGTAAATTCAACATCGGTCTTGACTGGCCATTCATCGCTGGTCGTGCTGAAATCTGGGCTTGTGCTAACGTACTTGCACCAATCATGTTGATTGAAGCTGTGCTTCTTTCAAAAGTTGGAAATGGTATCTTGCCACTTGCAGGTATCATCGCAATGGGTGTTACTCCAGCTCTCTTGGTTGTAACACGTGGTAAATTGCTCCGTATGATTATTTTCGGAACACTCTTGTTACCACTCTTCCTTCTTTCAGGTACACTTATCGCACCATTTGCAACAGAACTTGCTAAAGGTGTAGGTGCCTTCCCAGCAGGTGTGAGCGAAACTCAATTGATCACTCACTCAACTCTTGAAGGACCAATCGAAAAACTTCTTGGTTGGACAATTGGTAACACTACAACAGGTGATATCAAAGCAATCCTTGGTGCTGTAGTCTTCCTTGTATTCTATATCGGTATCTTTGCATGGTACAGAAAACAAATGATTAAACGTAACGAAGAGTACGCAGCAAAAGCAAAATAATGCGCTCCTATAACGCTCCTATAAAATGTAAGCTCAATGAAAATCAAAGAGCAAACTAGGAAGCTAGCTGCAGGCTGTACTAAAGTACAGCAAGGCGACGCTGACGAAGTTTGAATTGGATTTTCGCAGAGTGTAAATTGTTGAAACTAGGTTGTCATACCATTAGGAGTGACAGCCTAGTTTTTTATAAACTATCAAGAAATCGGAGAAAATAATGGTAATTGAATTAAAATCAGAACAATTAAGAGTACAATTTAACAGTTTTGGTGGGGCTCTTTCTTCTATAAAAGATGCTGAGGGACTGGAGTATTTGTGGCAAGGGGATCCTACTTATTGGAGTGGACAAGCTCCTGTTCTGTTTCCCATTTGTGGTTCATTGAGAGAGGATACAGCACTTTATATAGATGAGAAGGGACAAGAAAGCAAAGGAAAGATTCCTCGTCATGGTTTGGTTCGCAAGAAAGAATTTGAATTAGTTGAACAGACAGATAATAGTGTAACTTTTGCAATCGAAGACGATGAGAATAGCTATCAAAACTATCCTTATCATTTCCGCCTAGAAATCACTTATAGCCTTTCTGGCAAAACAGTACGAACTCAATACAAGCTTTTCAATAAAGAAACTAGCAAGGTCATGCCTTACTTTATTGGTGGACATCCAGGCTTTAATTGTCCTCTACTTGATGATGAAGTCTACGAAGATTACTATATAGAGTTTGAAAAAGAAGAGACTTGCTCTGTTCCACGTCCTTTCCCAGAAACGGGTATGCTGGATTTTCAAGATAGAAGTCCATGGCTAGAAGGTCAAAAAGAATTAGACCTCAGCTATGATCTTTTCAGTACAGATGCAGTTACTTTAGATGAATTGCAATCTAGAACAATTGCTCTTCGTTCTCGTAAACATGATAAGGGATTGAAAGTGCACTTTGCAGAGTTTTCAAATCTCATTATCTGGTCAACTTTGAATAAAGGACCTTTCATTGCTTTTGAACCATGGTCTGGCTTGTCAACATCCCTTGAAGAAGGAGATCATCTAGAAGATAAGAAAAACGTTCGCCTACTAGAACCTGGTCAAGTGGATCAAATTGGTTTTGATATCGAAATTTTTTAGTTAAAAAACACAAAAACAAACATCAACTGTTGACTTTTTTAAGAAATAGGAGTATATTATGTTTGTAAGCAACAAATGATGTTTGCAACAAACAAATAATCACTTGTTATATTCTCTTTCGTGGAGAAAGATTATTTCTAGGAAACTGATTTCCTAAACTTGAATAAGGTGCAATTCATCTCATTCAATCCAATTTGTCAATAAACTGCTAGAAATCCTTTTGTAGGTAAACTGCTAACTATAAAAGTCTTTACTAGCCTAGAAAAATAAAAGGAGTATACAATATGTCTATTGTTATCGGTGCAGATGCTGCAGGTTTGAGATTGAAAGAAGTTGTGAAAGACTTCTTGGAAAAAGAAAACTTCCACGTTGTGGATGTTACAGCTGAAGGTCAAGACTTTGTTGATGTGACTCTCGCTGTTGCTGCAGAAGTAAACAAAGAAGAACAAAACCTTGGTATCGTGATTGATGCTTATGGAGCTGGTCCATTTATGGTCGCAACTAAGATCAAAGGAATGGTTGCTGCAGAAGTATCTGACGAACGTTCAGCTTATATGACTCGTGGCCACAACAACTCACGTATGATCACTATGGGTGCACAACTTGTTGGTGATGAATTGGCTAAAAACATCGCTAAAGGATTTGTTAACGGTAAATACGATGGTGGACGTCACCAAATTCGTGTCGACATGTTGAACAAAATGTGCTAATACTCTTCAAAAATCAAGATAATCTGTCGTCAGCTCACTTTAGCTAACCACAGTTATGCTTGCAGCTAGCTTCCTAAGCTAATCTTGATTTTTCTTGAGTAAGGATAAATGATATTAGATTTATATAATTAATCGGAGGGAATAACTAATGAGAATTGCAATTGGATGTGACCACATCGTAACAGATGAAAAAATGGCGGTTTCAGAATTTTTGAAATCAAAAGGATATGAAGTCATTGACTTTGGTACATATGACCATACACGTACTCACTACCCAATCTTTGGAAAAAAAGTAGGTGAAGCTGTAACTAGCGGTCAAGCTGATCTTGGGGTATGTATCTGTGGTACTGGTGTTGGTATCAACAACGCTGTAAATAAAGTCCCAGGTGTTCGTTCTGCCTTGGTTCGTGATATGACAACAGCCCTTTATGCTAAAGAGCAATTGAACGCCAACGTTATTGGTTTTGGTGGTAAGATTACTGGTGAATTACTCATGTGTGATATCATTGAAGCTTTCATCCATGCTGAATACAAACCATCTGAAGAAAACAAAAAATTGATTGCGAAAATTGAACACCTTGAAAGTCATAACGCACATCAAGCAGACGCAAACTTCTTCACTGAATTCCTTGAAAAATGGGATCGCGGAGAATACCACGACTAAGAGGTAACCTATGATTTTAACAGTCACAATGAACCCATCCATTGATATTTCCTATCCCTTGGATGAGTTGAAGATTGATACTGTCAATCGTGTGGTGGATGTAACCAAAACGGCTGGTGGTAAGGGACTCAATGTTACTCGCGTACTTTCAGAGTTTGGAGATTCTGTCCTTGCTACTGGCTTAGTTGGTGGTAAACTTGGTGAGTTTTTGGTTGAACATATCGATGATCAAGTAAAGAAAGATTTCTTCTCAATTCAGGGGGAAACTCGTAACTGTATCGCTATTCTCCATGGAGACAACCAAACAGAAGTTCTTGAAAAAGGTCCTGAAGTATTGAAACAGGAAGGTCAAGACTTTTTGGAACATTTCAAAAATCTTCTGGAGTCAGTTGAAGTAGTAGCTATCTCAGGTAGTCTGCCAGCTGGTCTTCCAGTTGATTACTATGCGAGCTTGGTAAAACTTGCTAATCAAGCTGGCAAGCCTGTTGTCTTGGATTGCTCTGGTGCAGCACTTCAGGCGGTTCTTGAATCACCACATAAACCAACAGTCATCAAACCAAATAATGAGGAATTATCCCAGCTTCTTGGAAAAGAAGTTTCTGAGGATTTGGATGAATTAAAAGAAGTACTTCAAGAACCTTTGTTTGCAGGGATTGAATGGATTATTGTTTCACTTGGTGCCAACGGTGCCTTTGCCAAACATGGTGACACTTTCTACAAGGTAGATATTCCTAGAATTCAGGTGGTAAATCCTGTCGGATCTGGAGATTCTACTGTAGCAGGAATTTCTTCAGGACTTCTTCATAAAGAATCGGATGCAGAATTACTCATCAAGGCAAATGTCCTTGGTATGCTCAATGCTCAAGAAAAAATGACTGGTCATGTCAATATGGCCAACTATCAAGCTCTATATGATCAATTAATAGTAAAAGAGGTATAAAATGGCTTTAACAGAACAAAAACGTGCACGCTTAGAAAAACTTTCTGATGAAAATGGTATCATCTCAGCTCTTGCATTTGACCAACGTGGTGCTTTGAAACGCCTCATGGCACAACACCAAACAGAAGAACCAACTGTGGCTCAAATGGAAGAACTTAAAGTCTTGGTAGCAGATGAATTGACTAAATACGCTTCATCTATGCTTCTTGACCCTGAGTATGGACTTCCAGCAACTAAAGCTCTTGATGAAAAAGCTGGTCTTCTCCTTGCTTATGAAAAAACAGGTTATGATACAACAAGTACAAAACGCTTGCCAGACTGCTTGGATGTTTGGTCTGCAAAACGTATTAAAGAAGAGGGTGCAGATGCAGTTAAATTCTTGCTTTACTATGATGTAGATAGCTCAGACGAACTCAACCAAGAAAAACAAGCCTACATCGAACGCATCGGTTCTGAGTGTGTGGCTGAAGATATCCCATTCTTCCTTGAAATTCTTGCTTACGATGAAAAAATTGCGGACGCAGGTTCTGTAGAATACGCTAAAGTAAAACCACACAAAGTTATTGGTGCTATGAAAGTCTTCTCAGACCCACGCTTTAACATTGATGTCTTGAAAGTAGAAGTTCCTGTTAACATTAAATATGTTGAAGGTTTCGCTGAAGGTGAAGTAGTTTATACACGTGAAGAAGCAGCAGCCTTCTTCAAAGCTCAAGATGAAGCAACTAACTTGCCATACATCTACTTGAGTGCTGGTGTATCAGCTAAACTTTTCCAAGATACTCTTGTATTTGCCCACGAATCAGGTGCAAACTTTAACGGAGTTCTTTGTGGCCGTGCTACATGGGCTGGATCAGTTGAAGCTTACATCAAAGATGGTGAAGCAGCAGCTCGCGAATGGCTTCGTACAACTGGCTTTGAAAACATTGACGAACTCAACAAAGTTCTTCAAACAACAGCGACTTCATGGAAAGAACGCGTGTAAGAAAGTCCTCCTAGGTTAGGAACATGAATCTAAAAAAATTTTAAAAAAAGTTTTATGTAAAGGTTTACAAAATAACTTACTTGTGCTATACTTAAATCACAAGTTAATACAAGGTGAGTGTTACTAAGTAATATTAGGCATGATCACAGGTGAATTAGAAATCGGCTGATTTTCTAGTTCATTTGTGGTCATTTTTTATACTCATATACCTTTAAGATATAAAAGGAGGTTGACATGTATCGAATTCTAAATCCAATAAATCACAATGTCTCGCTTGTCAGAAATGATAAAGGAGAAGAAGTGATTGTGATTGGTAAAGGGATTGCATTTGGAAAGAAGAAGGGAGATTTTATTGCTGAACAGCAGGTTGAGAAAATCTTTCGGATGAAGACCGAAGAGTCCAGAGAAAACTTTATGGCTCTCCTCAAAGATGTTCCGCTTGATTTTATCACGGTGACCTATGAGATCATTGATAAGCTATCAAAGAAATATCATTATCCGGTTCAAGAATATCTCTACGTGACCTTGACAGACCATATTTACTGTTCTTACCAAGCTCTAGCACAAGGAAGGTACAAGGATAGTAATCTGCCAGATATTTCCACTAAGTATCCTGTCGCTTTTCAAATCGCAAATGAAGCATTTGAAATTTACCGTCAGAAGCTAGCAGATCATTTTCCTGAGGACGAAATTATTCGGATTGCTTATCATTTCATTAATGCCGAAGGTGAAAATGAAGTGGAACTTGTGGAGTCGATTGATAAGAGGAAAGAAATTCTCAGGAATGTTGAAGAAGTTTTAACGGACTATGCAATTCAACGAACCAAAGAGAATAACCATTTCTATGATCGTTTTATGATTCATTTGAATTATTTCTTGGATTATTTAGACAGGTCTAGAGATGATAACCAATCACTTCTGGATATGGAAGACCATATCAAACAATCCTATCCAAAAGCGTTCGAGATTGGTTCCAAGATCTATGATGTGATCACGCAACATACGGGTCTTGATTTGTATAAAAGTGAACGAGTTTATCTAGTTCTACATATCCAACGTTTATTGTCATAAAAATTTATTTAAACTATATAAGGAGAATTCTATCATGAATAGAGAAGAAGTAACATTGTTAGGTTTTGAAATCGTAGCCTATGCTGGCGATGCTCGTTCAAAACTATTGGAAGCCTTGAAAGCTGCTGAAGCTGGTGATTTTGCAAAAGCGGATAGTCTGGTAGAGGAAGCTGGTAGCTGTATTGCAGAGGCTCACCACGCGCAAACAAGTCTATTGACTAAGGAAGCTTCAGGTGAGGACTTAGCCTATAGTGTAACCATGATGCATGGCCAAGACCACTTGATGACAACTATTTTGTTAAAAGATTTGATGCACCATTTAATTGAACTGTACAAGAGAGGAATTAAATAATGAACAAACTAATTGCATTTATCGAGAAAGGAAAGCCTTTCTTTGAGAAATTATCTCGTAATATCTATCTTCGTGCTATTCGTGATGGTTTCATTGCAGGTATGCCTGTTATTCTCTTCTCAAGTATTTTTATCTTGATTGCCTTTGTACCAAACTCATGGGGCTTTAAATGGTCTGATGAAGTTGTAGCCTTTCTCATGAAACCTTACAGCTATTCAATGGGGATTCTAGCTCTCTTGGTAGCTGGTACAACAGCTAAATCTTTGACCGACTCAGTAAACCGTAGCATGGAGAAAACTAATCAAATCAACTATATGTCAACACTGTTGGCAGCGATTGTTGGTTTGTTGATGTTGGCAGCTGATCCTATCGAAAATGGTCTAGCTACTGGATTCTTGGGGACAAAAGGTTTGCTTTCAGCCTTCCTTTCAGCCTTTGTTACCGTAGCAATCTATAAGGTTTGTGTTAAGAACAACGTCACTATTCGTATGCCTGACGAAGTTCCACCAAATATCTCACAAGTCTTTAAAGATGTGATTCCATTCACTCTCTCAGTTGTTTCTCTTTATGCTCTTGATTTACTAGCTCGTCATTTTGTTGGTGCTAGTGTAGCAGAATCAATCGGTAAATTCTTTGCACCACTCTTCTCTGCAGCTGATGGCTATCTAGGTATTACCATTATCTTTGGTGCCTTTGCCTTCTTCTGGTTTGTTGGCATTCATGGTCCATCTATCGTTGAACCTGCTATCGCAGCTATTACCTATGCCAATGCCGAAGTCAACTTGAATCTTCTCCAACAAGGTATGCACGCTGACAAGATTCTTACTTCTGGTACACAAATGTTTATCGTTACCATGGGTGGTACTGGTGCGACACTGGTTGTTCCATTCATGTTCATGTGGTTAACAAAATCTAAACGTAACCGTGCAATCGGTCGTGCTTCAGTAGTTCCAACATTCTTTGGTGTAAATGAACCAATCTTGTTTGGTGCACCACTTGTATTAAACCCAATCTTCTTCATTCCATTTATCTTTGCTCCAATCGCAAACGTTTGGATATTCAAATTCTTTATTGAAACACTTGGAATGAACTCATTTACTGCTAATCTACCATGGACAACTCCAGCTCCACTAGGTCTAGTTCTTGGTACGAACTTCCAAGTTCTATCATTCATTCTTGCTGCCCTTCTAATCGTGGTTGACGTAGTCATTTACTATCCATTCCTTAAAGTATATGATGAACAAATTCTTGAAGAAGAGCGTTCAGGTAAATCTAATGATGAATTGAAAGAAAAAGTTGCCGCAAACTTCAACACTGCAAAAGCAGATGCTATTCTTGAAAAAGCTGGTGTAGAAGCAGCACAAAATACAATCACTGAAGAAACAAATGTCCTCGTTCTCTGTGCAGGTGGAGGGACAAGTGGACTTCTTGCGAATGCTTTGAATAAGGCAGCTGCAGAATACAATGTTCCTGTGAAAGCAGCAGCAGGTGGCTATGGTGCTCACCGTGAAATGTTGCCAGAGTTTGATCTTGTTATCCTTGCCCCTCAAGTTGCTTCAAACTTTGAAGACATGAAAGCAGAAACAGATAAGCTCGGTATTAAACTAGCGAAAACAGAAGGCGCTCAATACATCAAATTAACTCGTGATGGAAAAGGTGCTCTTGCATTCGTACAAGCTCAATTCGATTAACGATAGGGACTGTGAAACAGTCTCCTATCGTTACGGCAATCGCTATGGCGAATTTCCTAATCGCCTTGTTAATTCGTCGGTAAAAAGCTATCGTTTTTACCTCCTCATGTCACAATTCGATTAATAATAGGGACTATGAAATAGTCTCCTATCGTTACGGCAATCGCTATGGCGAATTTCCTAATCGCCTTATTAATTCGTCGGTAAAAAGATATCGTTTTTACCTTCTCATGTCACAATTCGATTAACGATAGGGACTATGAAATAGTCTCCTATCGTTACGGCAATCGCTATGGCAAATTTCCTAATCGCCTTATTAATTCGTCGGTAAAAAGCTATCGTTTTTACCTCCTCATGTTACAATTCGGTGACTTGGTACAAGAAGTGAGATGGAGAAGGATGGCTCACTGACTCCTCTCCTCTCACTTTTACTTTATTTAAATCAAGAAATAGGTGAAAAAATGACAAAATCATTACCAAAAGACTTTATTTTCGGTGGCGCAACAGCTGCCTATCAAGCAGAAGGCGCTACGCATACTGATGGAAAAGGACCAGTTGCTTGGGATAAATATCTTGAAGATAACTACTGGTACACTGCCGAACCAGCCAGTGATTTTTACAATCGATACCCAGTTGACCTCAAGCTAGCAGAAGAGTATGGTGTCAATGGTATTCGAATTTCTATTGCCTGGTCACGTATTTTCCCGACTGGTTACGATCAAGTAAATGCTAAAGGTGTTGAATTTTATCATAATCTATTTGCAGAGTGTCACAAACGTCATGTTGAGCCTTTTGTAACTCTTCATCACTTTGATACGCCAGAAGCTCTCCACTCAAATGGAGACTTCTTAAACCGTGAAAATATTGAACACTTTGTAGACTACGCTGCCTTCTGTTTTGAAGAATTCCCAGAAGTAAACTATTGGACAACCTTTAATGAAATTGGGCCAATTGGTGATGGTCAATACTTGGTTGGAAAATTCCCTCCAGGTATTCAGTACGACCTTGCCAAAGTTTTCCAATCGCACCACAATATGATGGTTTCTCATGCGCGTGCAGTTAAGCTATATAAAGATAAAGGTTATAAAGGTGAAATTGGTGTTGTTCACGCACTGCCAACCAAGTATCCTTTAGATCCTAAAAATCCAGCAGATGTTCGTGCAGCTGAGTTGGAAGATATCATCCACAATAAATTTATCTTGGATGCAACTTATCTAGGTCACTATTCAGCTGAAACGATGGAAGGCGTCAACCATATCTTATCAGTCAATGGTGGTAGCTTGGATCTTCGTGAAGAAGATTTCACAGCATTAGAAGCTGCGAAAGACTTGAATGATTTTCTAGGCATCAACTATTATATGAGTGACTGGATGGAAGCCTTTGATGGAGAAACTGAAATTATCCATAATGGTAAGGGTGAGAAAGGAAGCTCTAAATACCAAATCAAAGGTGTTGGTCGTCGTGTAGCTCCTGACTATGTACCACGTACGGATTGGGATTGGATTATCTACCCTCAAGGTTTGTATGACCAAATCATGCGCGTGAAGAAAGATTATCCGAACTATAAGAAGATTTACATCACTGAAAATGGACTTGGTTATAAAGATGAGTTTGTAGACAATACTGTTTATGATGATGGCCGTATTGATTATGTCAAACAACACTTAGAGGTCTTATCTGATGCGATTGCTGATGGTGCAAACGTCAAAGGATACTTCATCTGGTCATTGATGGACGTCTTCTCATGGTCAAACGGTTATGAAAAACGTTACGGTCTCTTCTATGTAGACTTTGAAACTCAAGAACGTTATCCTAAGAAATCAGCTCACTGGTACAAGAAAGTAGCAGAAAGTCAGATTATAGACTAGTAGAATGAGTAATTAGATATAGAATTCTAGTGAGGCAAAAGATGTTCAAAGATTTTATCCAATCTATTTATGAAAAAGTTTATATTATCAATTTTGATAAATGTTTTCAAATACCTTGTTTGACTAATGAGGAGCTGAAAAATTTTGGGAAATGGTATGTCTCTACCGGTAAAGAATGGATTTGCCATTCAGACTATGAGCTGGAAGAATTTAAAAATATCTTTTTAAATTTTATCAGTCCTGAAGAACGGGATAATATCTCCTTTGATTCAGATTTTATGCCGTTTCAACAATCATAAATAATCTAGGAAACTCCTTGTAAAAATCTTCATCCAAAAATGCGTCATATCAAGATTCTTATTTTCTTGATATGACGCATTTTATTTTTTATCAATCCTCAGTTTTATGGTTTAGAAAGAATAATTTTTGTTTGTTTTGAAAGTTGTTCAAACGTTTCTTTGCTCAGTTTAGAATCTGAAACGATGATATCAATATCAGAGATATTGTAGAAGGTATAGAAATCAAATTTATTGAACTTACTATGGTCAGCTAGTAAGTATTTTTTATTGGAATTATTGAGGGCGATGCGTTGAGATTCACCTTCCTCTTCACTAAAGGTCGCAATCGCATTGTCCTGAATACCATTACAGCTAACGAAAGCTTTAGAAAATTGAAGATTGGCTAAGTTTTGCAAGGTTAGTGTTCCCACAAAGGCTCCAGTGATAGAGCGGTAGTTTCCACCGATTAAAATCAAATCTGTTAGTTTTCGTTCGTTTAAGATGAGAAAGACTGGTAAACTGTTTGTTACAACACGAATATTATCAATTGGAAGTTCACGGGCAAAAGATTCTAAGGTCGTACCAGGGCCGATAAAAATAGTTTCACCCTCATCAATCAAATGGCCTGCAAAACGGCTAATTTCTTGTTTTTCTGCGATTTGTAAGCTTTGTTTTTCAATATTGGAACGTTCATTATTTAAAATAGAACCTGTGCGAATTTTTTCAGCTCCCCCGTGCACCCGAACAAGTAAATCCTTGTCTGCTAACTCTTGTAAGTAGCGTCTAGCAGTCATATCCGACACATCCAAGCGAGTCATGATTTCTTTGACAGTAATAGTTCCCTTTGTATTTACCGTTTCTAGAATATTATCTAGTTTTTCCTGCTTTAACATCGTTATCACCTCTATTTCTATTACTATTTTATCATAAAGTATTCAATCAATCAATTTAAAAAACAAAAGAAAACAAAAACAAAAATATCATGGTTGTTTTAAACAAGCCATGATATTTGTTATCAGTTCTGGGATAATTGAATTAGTCCAAACCGTAGTTGTAGTCATCGTCTTGCATAGCTTCAACTTCACCAAGAAGGTAACCATTTCCGACTTGAGAGAAGAAGTCGTGGTTAGAAGTTCCTGTTGAAATACCGTTCATAACGATTGGGTTGACATCATCAGCTGAATCTGGGAAGAGTGGATCTTGTCCCAGGTTCATGAGTGCCTTGTTAGCATTGTAGCGAAGGAAGGTTTTGACTTCTTCAGTCCAACCAACACCGTCATAGAGGCTCTCTGTATAACCTTCTTCATTCTCGTAGAGAGTGTATAGCAGATCGTACATCCATTCTTTGAGTTTTTCTTGCTCTTCTTCAGGTAATTCATTGAAACCAAGTTGGAATTTATAACCAATGTAGGTTCCGTGAACAGATTCATCACGAATAATCAATTTAATGATTTCAGCGACGTTGGCCAGTTTGTTGTTACCGAGATAGTAGAGGGGAGTGAAGAAACCTGAGTAGAAGAGGAAGGTTTCAAGGAAGACACTAGCAACTTTCTTTTCAAGTGGGCTACCGTTTAGGTAGATTTCGTTGACAATCTCAGCCTTCTTTTGTAGGTAAGGATTGGTATTGGTCCATTCGAAAATTTCTTCAATCTCAGCTTTGGTATTCAAGGTAGAAAAGATTGATGAGTAAGATTTAGCGTGAACAGATTCCATAAATTGGATGTTATTGAAAACAGCTTCCTCATGTGGTGTACGGATGTCCGCGCGAAGGGCTTGAACCCCAGTTTCAGATTGCATAGTATCGAGAAGTGTTAAACCACCAAAGACTTTCCCAACCAAGTCTTTTTCTACATTTGATAGCTTTCTCCAGTCATCCAAGTCATTTGACAAAGGAATACGTGTATCGAGCCAGAATTGCTCCGTCAGTTTTTCCCAAGTTGATTTGTCGATGACATCTTCGATGGCATTCCAGTTAATGGCTTTGTAGTAAGTTTCCATTTTGAAATCTCTTTCTGTGTTTAGTATTGCGAACTCACAATTACTTCTATTTTATCATAATCCTAGAGTAGTTTCGCACAAAAAGTCGGAAGTCCGACTTTTGTGTTTTTCCATAGTATAGGTGCTTATTCCAGTTTAGTTTAGCAGGGTGAATGAATCACTAATTTGAGAAAAAGTAGTTTCCTCAAGCAAAGATTAAATCACACAGCTTTCACATTGGTTGGCACCGACTTCTCCACCATCATCTGTAAAGGTACGGACGTAGTAGATAGACTTGATACCCTTGTTAAAGGCATAGTTACGAAGGATTGACAAGTCACGTGTCGTTTGTTTGTTTTCTTTCTTCCATTCGTAAAGTCCTTTTGGAATGTCACTACGCATGAAGAGTGTGAGTGAAAGTCCTTGGTCCACGTGCTCAGTTGCAGCAGCATAGACATCAATCACTTTACGCATATCCATGTCGTAAGCAGAAGTGTAGTAAGGAATGGTTTCTGTTGACAAGCCAGCAGCAGGGTAGTAGATTTTACCGATTTTCTTTTCTTGACGTTCTTCGATACGTTGCGTAATCGGGTGGATAGAAGCAGAAACATCATTGATGTAACTGATAGAACCATTTGGCGCTACAGCAAGCCGGTTTTGGTGGTAAAGACCATCTGCTTGAACCTTGTCACGAAGTTCAGCCCAGTCAGCAGCACTTGGGATAAAGACATCTTTGAAGAGTTCTTTAACACGGTCTGATTTTGGAACAAATTCGCCAGTTACATACTTGTCGAAGTAGCTTCCGTTAGCATAGTCTGATTTTTCAAAGTTGTGGAAGGTGATACCACGTTCACGCGCAATATTGTTTGACTCAACCAAAGTCCAGTAGTTCATAAGCATGAAGTAGATGCTTGTAAATTCAACAGACTCAGGCGATCCATATTCAATCAATTGTTGGGCAAGGTAGCTGTGAAGTCCCATGGCACCAAGACCAAAGGTATGAGCTTGGCTATTTCCATGATCAATCGTAGGAACAGCTACGATGTGTGAACTATCTGTAACGAAAGTAAGGGCACGAACCATAGCACGGATAGAACGACCAAAGTCAGGTGAAGTCATCATGTTGACTACGTTGGTTGAACCAAGGTTACATGAAACGTCCGTCCCCATTTGAAGGAATTCTTGAGCATCGTTGATTAAGCTTGGTTCTTGGACTTGAAGAATCTCAGAACACAAGTTACTCATGATGATTTTTCCATCAACAGGGTTTGCACGGTTAGCTGTATCAATGTTGACGACATAAGGGTAGCCAGACTCTTGTTGCAATTTAGAGATTTCAGTTTCCAAATCACGCGCCTTGATTTTTGTCTTGCGGATATTTGGATTTGCGACTAATTCATCGTATTTTTCAGTGATGTCGATGTAGTTAAATGGCACACCGTATTCAAGCTCTACAGAGTATGGGCTGAAGAGATACATTTCTTCATTTTTACGAGCCAATTCATAGAATTTATCTGGTACTACAACACCAAGTGATAGAGTCTTGACACGAACTTTTTCATCAGCGTTTTCTTTCTTAGTTGAAAGGAAGGCGATGATATCTGGGTGGAAGACGTTGAGGTAGACAACACCGGCACCTTGACGTTGACCCAATTGGTTTGAGTAAGAGAAGCTATCTTCGAAAAGTTTCATAACTGGAACGACCCCAGAAGCTGCTCCTTCATAGCCTTTGATAGGTGCACCAGCTTCACGAAGGTTGCTGAGGGTAATTCCCACACCACCACCGATACGTGAAAGTTGAAGAGCTGAGTTGATAGAACGTCCGATAGAGTTCATATCATCAGTTACTTGGATCAGGAAACATGATACTAATTCTCCACGACGAGCACGTCCAGCATTCAAGAAGGAAGGAGTAGCTGGTTGGTAGCGTTGGTGGATGATTTCATTGGCAATATCGATGGCAATAGCTTCATTCCCATCAGCGAAATAAAGGGCGTTAAAGAAGACGCGGTCTTCCATGCTTTCAAGATAATATTCACCGTCGTTAGTTTTCAAAGCATATTGATTGTAAAATTTATAAGCTGCCATGAAAGACTTGAATTGGAAGTTTTGGTCTTTGATAAATTGAGACAATTCTTCCAAAAACTCTGGACGGTATTTCTTGATAAAGGCTGTTTCGATGTAGTTGTGTTCAATGAGGTAGTTGATTTTATCTTTGATTGAATCAAAAACCATAGTGTTTGGAACTACATTTTCTTTAAAGAAGGCATCCAAGGCTTCCTTATCTTTATGAAGCATGATTTGTCCATTGACAGGACGGTTGATTTCGTTATTGAGACGGAAGTAAGTCACGTCTTCAAGATGTTTTAATCCCATAAAATTTCCCTTATCTAATTACAAAAGAAAGGCTTCTAAGTTAGCCCTAGAAGCAGTTTCTTCTGGATGATGTACTAAGATTATGCTAATTGTTTCAGTTTTCCTGGTTGGAAACCTGAAAAGACTTCAGTTGGTGTTTGGATAACAGGAGCTGCGCTGAAACCGAGCTCTTTAACTTGATCGATGTACTCAGGTTGCTCATCAAGATTGATTTCACGATAAGCGACATTATTACTGTCCAAGAAACGTTTAGTCATCTTACATTGGACACAGTTGTTTTTAGAATAAACGGTTACCATTGTGTAACTCCTCTTTCAAAATAGATTACTTTCTTAGTATATCAGAAAATAAATTTTTGTCAATGATTTGAAACTAAATATAGTGGTCTATTTTTCTACTAAAGGTTGCAAAACACAATATGTAGTGTTTGTTTTATGAAATAGTGATAATTATCCTAGAAGTAGTTTTTTGGAAAACTATATCCTGTGTTTTGTTATCTAGAATAGAAGATTTTCAGCAAGTTATCTGAAAGGAAATCGAATAAATCCCATAAAATGCTTGAAAAAAATCCTAGAAGATGGTATAATACCAAATTGTAAGGGTTATCACATATAACTCAAAAAAGAAAGAACAAAAGGAGAGTCAAACTATGGCTTCTAAAGATTTCCACGTAGTGGCAGAAACAGGTATTCACGCACGTCCAGCAACATTGTTGGTACAAACTGCAAGCAAATTTGCTTCAGATATCACTCTTGAGTACAAAGGTAAATCAGTTAACCTTAAATCAATCATGGGTGTTATGAGTCTTGGTGTTGGCCAAGGTGCTGATGTAACTATCTCAGCTGAAGGTGCAGATGCAGATGACGCTATCGCTGCAATCTCAGAAACAATGGAAAAAGAAGGATTGGCATAAGGAAAATGACAGAAATGCTTAAAGGAATCGCAGCATCTGATGGTGTTGCAGTTGCAAAAGCATATCTACTCGTTCAACCGGATTTGTCATTCGAGACTGTTTCAGTCGAAGATACAAACGCAGAAGAGGCTCGTTTGGATGTAGCTCTTGAAGCTTCTCAAAACGAGCTTTCTCTTATCCGTGAGAAAGCTGTAGGTACGCTTGGTGAAGAAGCGGCTCAAGTTTTTGACGCTCATTTGATGGTTCTTGCTGACCCAGAATTGATTGGTCAGATTAAAGAAACAATCCGTGCTAAGAAAGTCAATGCTGAAGCAGGTCTTAAAGAAGTGACTGACATGTTCATCACTATCTTTGAAGGCATGGAAGACAACCCATATATGCAAGAACGTGCAGCGGATATCCGCGACGTGACAAAACGTGTATTGGCAAATCTTCTTGGTAAGAAATTGCCAAACCCAGCTTCTATCAATGAAGAAGTAATCGTCATTGCGCATGACTTGACACCATCTGATACAGCTCAATTGGACAAAAACTTTGTAAAAGCTTTTGTAACAAACATCGGTGGACGTACAAGCCACTCAGCTATCATGGCACGTACACTTGAAATTGCAGCTGTATTGGGAACAAACAACATCACTGAAGTAGTGAAAGACGGTGATATCCTTGCCGTTAACGGAATTACTGGTGAAGTGATTATCAACCCAACAGATGAACAAGCGGCAGAATTTAAAGCATCTGGTGAAGCTTATGCAAAACAAAAAGCTGAATGGGCACTTTTGAAAGATGCTCAAACAGTGACTGCTGACGGTAAACACTTCGAGTTGGCTGCTAACATCGGTACTCCAAAAGACGTTGAAGGTGTTAATAACAACGGTGCAGAAGCTGTTGGACTTTACCGTACAGAGTTCTTATACATGGATTCTCAAGACTTCCCAACTGAAGATGAGCAGTATGAAGCATACAAGGCTGTACTCGAGGGAATGAATGGTAAACCAGTGGTTGTTCGTACAATGGATATCGGTGGAGATAAGGAACTTCCTTACTTCGATATGCCACATGAAATGAACCCATTCCTTGGATTCCGTGCCCTTCGTATCTCTATTTCTGAAACTGGAGATGCAATGTTCCGTACACAAATCCGTGCTCTTCTTCGTGCTTCTGTTCATGGTCAATTGCGTATCATGTTCCCAATGGTTGCCCTTTTGAAAGAATTCCGTGCAGCTAAAGCAGTTTATGAAGAAGAAAAAGCAAATCTTCTTGCTGAAGGTGTTGCAGTTGCGGATGACATCCAAGTTGGTATCATGATTGAAATCCCTGCAGCAGCGATGCTTGCAGACCAATTTGCAAAAGAAGTGGACTTCATGTCAATTGGTACAAACGACTTGATCCAATACTCAATGGCAGCAGACCGTATGAACGAGCAAGTTTCATACCTTTACCAACCATATAACCCATCAATCCTTCGCTTGATCAACAACGTTATCAAGGCAGCTCACGCTGAAGGTAAATGGGCTGGTATGTGTGGTGAGATGGCTGGTGACCAAAAAGCTGTTCCACTTCTTGTCGGAATGGGCTTGGATGAGTTCTCTATGTCAGCAACATCAGTACTTCGTACACGTAGCTTGATGAAGAAATTGGATACTGCTAAGATGGAAGAGTACGCTAACCGTGCCCTTACAGAGTGTTCAACAATGGAAGAAGTTCTTGAACTTCAAAAAGAATACGTTAACTTCGATTAATGTCATTAACCTTGTAACCTAGTTGCAAGGTTTTTTGATACATTCGGGAATAGTATAGTCTTGTAAAGTCCACTTTTCAATGGTTCAGAGGCATGGTATAATAGGGGAAAGTAATTAGAATAAGAGAGAAAACATGTCTAAAGAAATTGATATTGAGTACTACCACCAGCTAGCCTTACAAAAGCAGAAGGAGCATCGAAAAGTTTTAGCCAATTTAAAGAAAAAGCCACCAAAAAATCTAGATAAGATAGCCCAGCAGATACACCAAGAAGTCTTTGCAGAGATTGATTGTACGGCCTGTGCTAACTGTTGCAAGACATTGGGACCTGACTTCAAGGAAGCAGACATCACTCGTATTGCTAAGTACTTTAAGATGAAATTACCAGCTTTTGAAGCGGAGTTTCTGCAGGTAGATGAAGATGGTGATAAGGTTTTTAAATCCATGCCTTGTCCCTTTCTAGGAGGAGATAATCTCTGTTCCATCTATGAAGTTCGTCCAAAGGCTTGTCGGGAATTTCCCCATACAGATCGCAAAAAGATCCATCAAATCAACCATTTAACGATTAAGAATACTTTGACCTGTCCAGCAGCCTATCTCTTTGTTGAGAAATTAAAGGATAAGTTATAGAGATTTAAAGGAGAAAAAATTCTCATAATAACTAGCAATATGAAGGGAAAAACTCTGTGCCTAGACCAAAAACAAAAGAGGAGCTAATGCAGGTCTCTAAGGAAAATTATGAAAAGCTTAACCTCTTCATCTCTCAATTAAGTGAAGATGAGCTACAGACTCCATTTGATTTTTCAAGAGACCCAAAGAAAAAAGAAGCTCACTGGAAAAGGGATAAAAATCTACGGGATGTCTTGATCCATCTTTATGAATGGCAGCAGTTACTTTTGACTTGGGTACATTCTAATCAAGAAGATCAAGAAAGACCTTTTCTCCCTGAATCTTATAATTGGAAAACTTATGGAGAAATGAATGTCGCTTTTTGGAAGAAGCACCAGAAAACCTCCTTAGAAGAAGCGACTAGACTCCTAGAACAATCACATAGAGAGGTTTTAGAGTTGATAGAAGTTTTTAGCAATGACGAACTCTTTAGCAAAGGTGTCTATAAGTGGACCGGCGGAACAAGTCTAGGTTCTTACTTTGTTAGTAGCACGTCAAGCCACTATGATTGGGCTATGAAAAAACTCAAAGCTCATCAGAAGAATTGTAGGGATAGATGGACTTCTTGAAATAGAAAGAATGAATTCTTTTAAACATGAGATAAGATTAAAAGGGCTATCAAGTGATGTAGCCCTTTTGAGTTATACAAGAGAATTACCATGCAAAAGCTGTCGTTGGAGCATTGAGCGCTTCTAACCATTGCTTATTCTTTACAGGGCAAAGAGTTACGGATATACCTGCCATATCTAGACTGGTCATAAATGTTCCTGATTTTATAAAGGTAATAGTGATTCCTTCAATTTCTAGGAGTTGAAGGAGATCGTTGATAAATATGCCCATTTCTAGGTTGCTAGTAGTGCCTAGATTATTTACAAGCAATATAAATTGATCACCCTTTTTCCAATGATAGTGTAATCTTAATTTACTTATAATTTCATTTGCAAGGATTTCTGAAGATTGGAATGGGACCACACGATAGCCCTCTTCGCCATGTATCCCAATACCATAGGAAATATTTCCTTCTTCCAAGTTAAATAGTGGAAGGATGGCTTGGGGGAGACTAGCAGCTTTCGTTGCAAAGCCAATTGTTGCGATTTCGGGAGCAAGTTCATGACCTAAATCAGTTAGTTGCTCTATTTCGGCACCATTTTGAGCTGCATATCCTAGAATTTTATGAAGTAAAATAGTCCCTGCGAGCCCTCTTCCTCTAATTTGAAATCTATTGTGAGGTTCAATGGAAATATCGTCGTGTGCTAGACTATAGCCGACTTTAATCCCTTCTTTTCTAGCAGTATTAATGGCCGAGCTAAATTCTTTGATATCTGCTTCGAAATTTTTTACAATGATGAAGACACCGTGACCATTGTTTAAAAAACGAATGGACTCTAAGATTTCAGTTCTTGTAGGAGGAGTAAATAATTGGCCATAGATAGCAGCAGTAAGCATTCCTTCTCCCACATATCCAATATGAGCAGGTTCGTGTCCTGAACCTCCACCCGACAATATTGGAACCTGATGAGGATTGCGATTTTTTTGATAGACTAAAGGTAAGGTAGGGTGTTTTTCTAATTCAGGATGACTGCTAACAGTTGCTGAAATGTAACTTGAAATAATTTTTTGTTTATGATTTGAAATAAATGTCATTGTGGTCTCTTTCCAATAATTGTCATGATTAGAAAGTCTGGTTGTGGAACTGGACTTTTTTTATTGACGTAAGCCTTCACGATCTCTGCTAGAGCATGTGAATGATAGTCTAACAAAAAGCAAGTATAAGCAGATGAATCGATATCAATCTGACCGTATTCTCTTAAAATTTTTGATACAAGCAAGCGACAGTAGCTGATAAATTGGTCATAGAAGTTATTTTGCCCTTGAATATCAAAAAGTTGAATATAAAAGTCACGCTCTTGTTCGAAATAAAAAAATAATTCTTGTAATAGTTTTTGGCCTGAAATGAAGTCCAAGTTATTGGTGATATACTCGGTTAAGTCATTTTCAAATATCCAGTCTAGCAGTTCATATTTGTCAAGAAAGTGATTGTAAAAGGTCTGTCTACGAATGCCAGCTGATTCCATGATATCTACAATAGAGATTTTATCAAATTCTCTAGTAGCTAATAGGTCTCTAAATGCCTTGGCAATCCGTTTTTTTGTAATAAGTGATGATGCCATAGGAAGCCTTTCTGTTACTTCCTTCATTTTACCAAAAAAATGTTTTAAATGGGTTTAAAAGGGGACAAATAATAGAATCTGTCCCTTATCATCTAGCAATAAAAAATATATAATGAAAGCGAAAACAAAGATACATGCCGAAAGGAGTTTCTCATGAAAAAAATTATAAATGAACCGACACAAGTTGTTGATGAAATGTTGCAGGGGTTGTCATTCATGCATGATGACTTGGTAGAACGCTTAGATGGTTTTGATGTCATTGTTAGAAAGGCGGAAAAGACAGGAAAAGTTGGACTCATTTCAGGTGGAGGTTCAGGACATGAACCAAGTCATGCTGGATTTGTAGGAGATGGAATGTTGTCTGCTGCCATTTGTGGAGCAGTCTTCACTTCACCTACTCCGGACCAAATTTTAGAAGCCATAAAGGCGGCTGATGAAGGTGCTGGAGTTTTCATGGTCATCAAGAACTATTCTGGGGACATCATGAACTTTGAAATTGCACAAGAACTTGCTGAAATGGAAGGTATTGATGTAGCAAGCGTTGTGGTTGATGATGATATCGCTGTTGAAAATAGTCTCTATACCCAAGGTCGTCGAGGTGTCGCAGGTACTATATTAGTCCATAAAATTTTGGGTGATGCGGCTCGTTCTGGTAAAACATTATCTGAAATGAAGGACTTGGCCGACAAACTTGTCTTAGAAATTAAAACAATTGGCTTAGCTCTATCTGGCGCTACTGTTCCAGAAGTTGGCAAACCAGGTTTTGTTCTAGAAGATGATGAATTTGAATACGGAGTTGGTATCCACGGTGAACCGGGATATAAGAAAGAGAAGATGCAACCCTCAGCACAATTGGCCTCAGAATTGGTTGAAAAGTTATCTGAAGGTTTCCAACTTAAAGCTGGAGAACGCTATGGCCTTCTCATCAATGGTTTAGGAAGCACTCCTCTTATGGAGCAATACGTATTTGCAAATGATGTGGCTAAATTACTCCATGAAAAAAGTGTTGACTTGGCATTTAAGAAAATTGGAAACTATATGACATCAATCGATATGGCTGGATTATCATTAACATTGATTCGATTGGCAGATGATGAGTGGTTGGATGCTCTAAATACACCTGTTACTACCCCAGCTTGGTAAAACTCAAGGAGGATATGTCGCATGAATGTTGAACAAGCTCTTGAATGGATGAAGCTTTTTAATGAAAAGATTCAAGAACAGAAAGATTACCTTAGTGAGCTAGACACCCCTATAGGAGATGGAGACCACGGTGGAAATATGGCGCGTGGAATGGCTGCAGTTATGGAAAACTTAGAAGGAAAGCAATTTGAAACAAGCAGTGATGTGTTTAAACTTGTCTCAATGCAATTACTGAGCAAGGTAGGCGGTGCTTCTGGTCCCTTGTATGGCTCTGCTTTTATGGGCATGGCCAAGGCTGATTCAAATTCGAAAATAGAGGAAATCTTACAAAGCGGTTTGGATATGATTGTCAAACGTGGGAAAGCAGAAGTTGGAGAAAAGACAATGGTTGATGTTTGGACTCCTGTTATTGCTGCTTTGTCTGCAGGCCAATTGACTCAAGAGGTTATTGATAAGCTAGTGAATGCTACCAAAGATTTACTTGCAACTAAAGGAAGGGCATCTTATGTAGGAGAACGTTCTCTTGGACATATTGATCCTGGATCATTTTCATCAGGATTACTCTTTACTGCTCTTTTAGAAACTGGGGTGGTTTAATGGGAAGTATTGGTCTTGTTATCGTTTCACATTCTAAACACATTGCACAAGGTGTCGTTGAACTGATTAGTGAAGTAGCTAAAGATATTCCGATTACTTATGTAGGAGGAACCGAAGATGGAGGAATTGGAACGAGTTTTGATCAAGTAGATAGGGTTGTTTCCGAAAATCCAGCAGATACTTTATTAGCTTTTTTTGACCTAGGTTCTGCTAAAATGAACTTAGAAATGGTGGCTGATTTCAGTGATAAAAGTATCATCATCAATAGGGTTCCAATTGTAGAAGGTGCCTATACTGCAGCTGCTCTTCTTCAGGCTGGTGCAGAACTGTCAGTTATTCAAACACAGTTGTCGGAGCTTGAAATCAATAAATAAGAAATTTTACTATAACTCTTTTTATAGGTGAGCTATTGATTATCTCAACTATCAAAGTTTAATACTCAATGAAAATTAAAGAGCAAACTAGGAAGCTAGCCGCAGGCTGTACTTGAGTACGGCAAGGTGAAGCTGACGTGGTTTGAATTTGATTTTCGAAGAGTATAAGTAAATGATTTCAAAATCAGAAAAGGATTGCTTTATGCAGTCCCTTTTTGTTTAAAAGGAGTAGAATCATAGAGTTTCTAAATTGTGAATCAATCAAAACTGATTGGGATGGGACTATTCTAGCTTTAGAATTCTTTAAAAATTAAAATTTAAAGCAATCAATGGCTTAGAATAGTGCGAAAACATTTAGTTTATAGAATTCTAGGTTTAGGATTGCATGGATATTTATGAGGTTGAGGTATTCGATAGTTAGGATTGTTCTATTCTGAAAGATTTGGGCTGTCAATTGTATAGGATAGTAGTTTGCCAATGAATTTTGAAAATTAGAGGGGATAAAAAGAATCTTGACATTATTAGTTTCTTGCATTATAATGAGATTACATACCGTTAGTATGTTGAAAAGGAGTTATAATGGCAAGGAATAGAAACTCACATGAAACTAGAAAAAAAATATTAGAAGTTTCGAAAGATTTATTTTTAGAAAAAGGATTCGATAATACCTCAATACAAGATATAATCGATGGGTTAGGTGGATTGACGAAAGGTGTTATTTATCATCATTTTGAGTCTAAAGATGAAATATTGCAATCAATCATTAGTGAAAATAATCAAGAAATTCTAAATTATAATTGGAGAGGAGATACTGCATTAGAAAAAATACAAAATTCTTTGATGGATGCGTTCTCTAATTTAGAACAACAAAGATTAGTGTACTCTGTCTCAATTATGTTAAGAAGTCCACGTTTGTTAGGAGAGCAGTATTTAAGTTTATTTTCTGATTTTTTACCAGGGATTAGAGAAAAAGTTTTCGAAGGTGTTAAAGATAAATCAATTAAAACAGAATATCCTGAAGAGCTAGCTGATTTGATTGTGTTAACTTTGAATATTTGGATTGGATTCCAAATTTCTGTTTTTTCAGTAGAAGAATTAAAACGAAAAATGAATTTCATTAAACTTACTTTTGAAGGTTTGGGAGTGCAGTTGATTACTGATGAAATGATGGAAGTAATTTTCCAATTATTTGATCATTTAAAAGGTGTTAAATAAATTTTAAGTTTTGATATTTTAAAAAATACCATACTCTAGATATGGTATTAAAAATTTCATTATACATACCTTTAGTATGTTTATTTTTAAAATTTTAACATACCAGAAGTATGTAAGGTACTTTTTGAATAGCGTCATTAATATTAACAAAATTTTTTGGAGGAAAAATCTATGTTGTCGCTTATTAAAATTGAATTAAATAAAGTTTCTAAATCTAAATTATTTTTAGCCTGGTCGTGTACTATATTGATAGTGTTAGGTATTACAGGAATTATAATCATGGGGTTAGGGACTGATAATAAACTAGGAGAGTTTGTTGGACAAAATACTAAAGATTTTAGAATTACTAGTAAATGGGAAGGTTGGGCAATTGTAGCTTCATTGTTTTCATCTTTATTTACAAAAGCAGCATTTTTGATTTTTGAATCTTATTTATTGTCTACGATTATTATTGATGAATTTAAACGAAGAACAATTTTTCAGTTGTTTTCGTACCCTGTTTCTAAAATAAAATTATTATGGGGAAAAGTGCTTACAGTAATTCTGATATCATTTATTGCTCATTTTACTGCACATTTAGTTATTCAATTATTAATTAAATTAGTAGCAGTTTTAACCGAATCAAATTATATCCCAGTAGCGAATCAAATGATTAACTTAGCTGGAATTACGGTTGGAACAGTATTAATCGGAATACTACCTTTTGTTTTAGGTATGATTAGGCATTCAATAGCTATAACAATGCTTTCAGGACTTGGTTTAGCAGCGTTACTTTCGAATGTAAGTCCAGGAGGTTTATCTAATAATATTGCTGATAACTTATTCTTTTTGATATTTGCAAGTTTCATAAGTTTAATGATTACTTCATTTTCAATTTATACTATTTCAAGAAAAGATATTAATATCAAGTAGTATAGCTAAATTTAATGGAAGGAAAGTGCTAATTTTGTGATGATTTATTTAAACGAAGAGACTGTATAAGTTAGTATTTATGCTCCTGAAGAAAAATTCTTGCATTTAAAGCTAGATATAGAAAGAGAGATAGAAATGAAAAATATTGTTGAAGTAAAAGAAGTTTTTAAAACAATTGATAAAGAAGAAATTTTAAGTGGTATCAACCTTCAAATTGCTGAAGGAGAAATCTATGGATTTTTAGGACCAAATGGCGCAGGGAAAACAACTTTAATGAAATGCATGTTATCCTTATCAACTGTTACATCTGGTAGTATTGAAATCTTTGGAAAAAATTTACAAGATCACAGAGAGGAGATTCTAAGTCAAGTTGGAAGTGTTATTGAAACACCAATTTTTTATGAAAACCTCACAGCAAAAGAAATTTTGGAAATTCACGCGCAATATATGAGGAAAAATATTACCGAATCAGATATAATAAGAGCCTTAAGGATGGTCGGATTAAAAAATACGACTAAAAAAGTAAAAGATTTTTCGTTAGGAATGAGGCAAAGGCTTGGTTTAGCTCGTGCGTTTCTAACAAAACCTAAATTGTTAATTTTAGATGAGCCAATCAATGGTTTAGATCCAATAGGAATTCAAGAAATTCGAAATCTTTTGTTGTCGCTTTCAAAGGAACATGGAATTACAATACTAATATCGAGTCATATATTATCGGAAATTTCACAGATAGCAGATAAAATTGGTTTTATCAAAAATGGAGAAATGCTAGAACAAGTCTCTATGAAAGAGATTAGGAGAGAGGATATTGACTTAGAAGAATATTTTATGTCACATTTTCTAAATGAAATTTAAGAATTATGAGGTAGATTAGGAATGAAACAATTGACAAAGTACCATAAGAAGTCTTTTTATACTTTCATGATTTTTAATATACTAGTTCCTTTAACTAATATTGCTTTTGCTTATTCTATTAAAATTATAATTGATAGTGGAATGTCCCAAAATAGGGAAGCTCTAACCCAAGCGATACTAATAGGTGCTATCGTAATATTTATCTATGCCAGTCTTAATTTTATATCCCTTCGATTAAGAAATAAACTTGTTAGGCAGATTATGTCAAGATACAAAAATAAGGTGTTTAAATCTATTTTAGATAGCGATTATAGAGAATTTTCTAAGGAAAAATCAGGGAAATTTATTTCAATATTAACTGAGAACATGAAGAAAATTGAGCAGGATTATTTGCACCAGTATTTTAATATTTCAAAAAATATTTCCTTAATGATTTTCTCACTAGTAGCCATGTTTATAGGTAATTGGTTTTTGACCTTATTAGTTATCATTGCTAGCATTATTCCTATGATGATTTCAGGATTTATTGGACAAAAATCAGCCTCTCTACAAAATATTTCTATAATATCCGATCAGAAATATTTAGCTAAGGTTAAAGATATTTTAGCAGGGTTTCTAGTTATAAAGAGTTTTAATGTGAAAGAGGCTATCCGTCAAGATTACAAAAACGAAAGCGAAAAATTGGATGAGATATATTTCATCAAAGGAAAATTTGATGTTTTATCTAATGTTATTTCTCAACTTTCAGGGATGATTGTTTTTTTAGTAGCCTTTGGTGGAGGAATGTATCTGGTCTTCGGTGGGCATACCACAATCGGGAGTGTTACAGCTATTGTTCAACTAGTCAATTTTGTAGTAATGCCACTAAATGAAATTGGTATGGGAATGAGTAAATTCCGCGAAGGTCAGGCTACACTGAATTCATTTGAGGTAAAAGATGTAATCGAACTTCAAACTGGTAAAACGAAAGAATATTTTGATGATGTCATTTCTTTTTCAAACGTAGATTTTTTCTACCCTAATGCTGAGAAAAAGATTTTTAATAATTTATCTTTGCAGATCAAAAAGGGGGAAAAATTGCAATAGTAGGTATGTCAGGTAGTGGAAAATCAACTTTACTCAATCTATTACTGCGTTTCTATGATGTAACAAGTGGGTATATCTCAATTGATAATCAAGATTTGCAAGCTATTTCAGCAGAGAGCCTTTATAACTTAATGACTATTGTTCAGCAAGATATTTATATCTTTGATGATACTTTAAGAGCAAATATTACTCTTAATCAATTCTTCACTGATGAGGAAATTAGGCAAGCTGTCCAGCAGTCAGGTTTAGAAAGTTATGTTTTAGATAATGAATCTGGTTTACAAGCTTTATGTGGAGAGAATGGATCAAATTTATCTGGCGGACAAAAACAAAGAGTTAGTATTGCGCGTGCCTTGATTCGAAAAACACCAATCTTATTATTGGATGAGGCTACTTCGTCTTTGGATAATCAAGTAACTACTGAAATTGAAAGTTCAATCTTGGATATTCAAAATTTGACTGCACTTGTAGTAACCCACAAGTTGAATGAAAACATTTTGAAAAGATACGATAGAATTCTCTTTATGAAAGCAGGCGTCATTGTTGAAGATGGTTCTTTTTGTGACTTGATGGATAGGAGAGGTGAGTTTTATAAGTTGTTTGAGTTGAGTGTGTAGTGCTACCAGAATAAAAAGAGGATGAAAATCTTTAATCTTAAGTTGTTTTTCAATAATATTATGGTTGTATAAACAAAGGGAATTTGAGAATTAAAAAGTGACTAAAAAGAATGCTAAATAATATTAATCTGTAAAATACAACTCATCGAATATGATTAAATGGTAAATATCAATTAAATTGAAAATTTTATAGTGTTATAATATAATTAAACCATAAGAGCAAGAAGGTTGTGCTTAAAAAATAATCTTAGTATAGCTTATCTCTGACAAATATTTAGATTTTAGAGCTGTTTAATTTTAAGCAGTCATTATTTTTAATCATTAGGGGCTTCAAAGGAGAATATTTAAAATGAAACATTTTTTTGCAGGAATTGGTGAGATAAGATTTAGTAGTTATCTATTGTCTCTATGTGTAGGACTAGCCCCTCTTTTTCATATCTATGTAATAGGCTCTGAAATGAGTTTTGTGAAAATAGTATTATCTATTTTGGGAGTCATATTTGTAGCTATTTTAACTATTGCTCGAATTTATAGAAGATTTTTTTATAATTCACCAGAATAGTATGTGTTAGTTAATCAATTGAAACTATTATTTTTGTTATACTTTACCACTTTTAAGTTTTTACATTAAACAACTGGCTGAAGTGAAAGTTGTTTATCTTAGAAAGGAAAACTCTCAAATTGTCCTACAAATTTCTACTTTTCGACCTCGACCACACTCTTCTTGATTTTGATGCTGCTGAGGATGTGGCTTTGACCCAACTTCTAAAAGAAGAAGGGGTTGCAGATATTCAGGCCTATAAAGACTATTACGTTCCTATGAACAAGGCTCTCTGGAAGGACTTGGAGCAAAAGAAAATCAGTAAACAAGAGCTGGTTAACACGCGCTTTTCTCGTTTATTTGCTCACTTTGGACAGGAAAAAGACGGTAGTTTTCTAGCCCAGCGTTACCAATTTTACCTCGCTCAACAGGGACAAATTTTTTTAGGCGCTCATGAACTCTTAGACAGCCTTATCGAGCGAGATTATGAGCTGTATGCTGCGACAAATGGCATTACTGCCATTCAGACGGGGCGTTTGGCTCAATCGGGTCTAGCACCTTATTTCAATCAAGTCTTTATCTCAGAACAGCTACAAACACAAAAGCCTGATGCCCTCTTTTATGAAAAAATCGGTCAGCAGATTGAAGGTTTTAGCAAAGAAGAGACGCTGATGATTGGAGATTCCCTAACAGCCGACATTCAAGGTGGCAAAAATGCTGGAATTGACACGATCTGGTACAATCCTCATCACCTCGAAAATCACACACAAGCCCAGCCGACTTATGAAGTCCATTCTTATCAAGACTTGCTGGATTGTTTAGATAAACTGTAAAAAGTGGTTTAGATAGCCACTTTTTGCTATAATAGAGGCAGTAAAAACGAAGGAGTCGGCTATGGAACACTCGTCTTGGCATGCTTTGATTAAGGAGCAATTACCTGAAGGTTATTTCGGGAAAATCAATCAGTTTATGAATCAGGTCTATGCACAGGGGACTGTTTATCCGCCCAAAGAAAAGGTTTTTCAGGCTCTCTTGACAACACCGCTTGAAGAAGTTAAGGTGGTGATTCTAGGCCAAGACCCCTATCACGGGCCAGGTCAAGCGCAGGGCTTGAGTTTTTCTGTACCGGACTCTATCCCAGCTCCACCATCCTTGCAAAATATCTTGAAAGAATTGTCAGATGATATCGGGGTTAAGAAATCTCATGATTTGACAGCTTGGGCTGAGCAAGGAGTCTTACTTCTTAATGCTTGTTTGACAGTTCCGGCTGGACGGGCTAATGGTCATGCTGGGCAGATATGGGAGCCTTTTACGGATGCTGTGATTCAGGTGGTCAATCATCTAGATAGACAAGTCGTTTTTGTACTCTGGGGAGCTTATGCACGCAAGAAGAAGGCCTTAGTTACCAATCCTCATCACTTGATTATCGAATCAGCCCATCCCAGTCCTTTGTCAGTTTATAGAGGATTTTGGGGTTCCAAGCCTTTTTCCAAGGCCAATGCATTCTTAAAAGAAACAGGACAAGAGCCAATCGATTGGCTTAGATAAGGAGAAAATATGCCTCAGTTAGCGACAATTTGCTACATTGATAACGGGAAAGAACTGCTTATGCTCCACCGTAATAAGAAGCCAAATGATGTTCATGAAGGAAAATGGATTGGTGTGGGTGGTAAGCTAGAGCGAGGTGAGACCCCTCAGGAATGCGCGGCGCGTGAAATCCTCGAAGAGACGGGACTGAAAGCCAAGCCAGTTCTAAAAGGTGTTATCACTTTTCCTGAATTCACACCAGATTTAGACTGGTACACTTATGTTTTTAAGGTGACGGAGTTCGAGGGGGACTTGATTGACTGCAACGAGGGGACGCTAGAATGGGTTCCCTATGACGAGGTTTTGAGTAAGCCGACTTGGGAAGGGGATCATACCTTTGTTGAGTGGCTTTTAGAGGATAAACCCTTCTTTTCAGCCAAGTTTGTCTATGATGGGGATAAATTGTTGGATACCCAAGTTGATTTCTATGAATAAAGGAGAAAGAAGATGCTACTAATTAAAAATGGTCGTGTAATGGATCCCAAGTCTGGTTTGGATCAAGTGTGCGATGTCTTAGTCCAAGATGGGAAAATTGTCAAAATTGCGCCTGAGATTAAAGAAGAAGGAGCAGAGATAATTGATGCTACTGGTCTTGTAGTTGCTCCTGGCTTGGTCGATATTCATGTTCATTTCCGTGAACCTGGTCAAACACATAAAGAAGACATTCATACCGGTGCCCTAGCAGCCGCTGCAGGTGGTTTTACAACTGTTGTCATGATGGCTAATACTAGTCCAACCATTTCAGACGTTGAGACTTTGAAAGAAGTTCTTCAATCTGCTGCCAAGGAAAAAATCAATGTTAAGACGGTTGCGACCATTACTAAGAATTTTAATGGGCAAGATTTGACTGACTTTAAAGCACTTTTAGAAGCTGGAGCTGTTGGTTTCTCAGACGACGGTATCCCACTTGAAAGTAGTAAAGTTGTCAAGGAAGCCATGGAAGAAGCCAAAAAAATCAATACCTTTATTAGTCTCCATGAGGAAGATCCAGGATTGAACGGTGTTCTTGGCTTTAACGAAAATATTGCTAAAGAACATTTCCATATCTGTGGTGCAACTGGGGTGGCTGAGTATGCTATGATGGCGCGTGATGTCATGATTGCCTATGCAACCAAGGCCCATGTTCATATTCAGCATTTGTCTAAGGAAGAAAGTGTTAAAGTAGTGGAGTTTGCTCAAGGATTGGGAGCGCAAGTAACAGCAGAAGTAGCGCCACAGCATTTCTCTAAGACAGAAGCACTTCTTTTGACTCAAGGTAGCAATGCTAAGATGAATCCGCCGCTTCGTTTGGAATCAGACCGTCGTGCTGTTATCGAAGGTCTTAAATCAGGCGTCATCACAGTTATCGCGACTGACCACGCGCCTCATCATGCAGATGAGAAAAACGTTGAGGATATTACCAAAGCGCCATCTGGTATGACTGGTTTGGAAACATCTCTTTCTCTCGGTTTAACTTATTTGGTGGAAGCTGGGGAGTTGAGTTTGATGGAATTACTCGAAAAAATGACATACAACCCATCCAAGCTTTATAACTTTGAAGCAGGTTACTTGGCTGAGAATGGTCCAGCGGACATCACTATTTTTGATGCTAAGGCTGACCGACTTGTGGACTCCCATTTTGCTTCGAAAGCAGCTAATTCACCATTCATCGGTGAAACCTTAAAAGGGCAGGTTAAATATACCATCTGTAAGGGACAAATCGTCTATCAAAACTAGGTGGGAGTCTGCTCTGTAAACAAAAAGAATAGAGAGCTTATATGTACCAAACCCATCATTTTAAAGACAAGTTTATCTTATTTTTAAAGATATTTTTCCCTATCCTTATTTATCAATTTGCCAATTATTCTGCCTCCTTTGTTGATACGACTATGACTGGCCAATACAATACCTTGGACTTGGCTGGTGTGTCTATGGCAACCAGTATCTGGAATCCTTTCTTTACATTCCTGACAGGGATTGTTTCAGCCTTGGTGCCCATCATTGGTCACCATCTTGGTAGAGGTAAAAGGGAAGAAGTTGCGTCTGATTTTTACCAATTTATCTATTTAGCCTTGGGTCTATCCGTGGTCTTGCTAGGGATGGTATTTTACTTGGCACCACCAATCTTGAATCATATTGGGTTAGAAGTACCAGTGGCGGCAGTAGCGGTTCGCTATCTCTGGTTTTTATCTATCGGGATTATCCCCTTGTTGCTCTTTAGTGTCATTCGTTCCTTGCTGGATTCGCTGGGGTTGACCAAACTGTCTATGTATCTCATGCTTTTGTTACTCCCTCTCAATAGCGGATTTAACTATCTCTTGATTTACGGTGCCTTTGGTGTTCCAGAACTGGGAGGTGCTGGTGCTGGTTTAGGAACATCCTTGGCCTACTGGGTCTTGCTTGGGATTTCTGTTCTAGTTTTATTTAAACAGGAGAAGCTCAAAGCCTTACACCTTGAGAAACGAATTCCTCTTAATATGGATAAAATTAAGGAAGGAGTTCGCTTAGGTCTGCCTATTGGGGGAACTGTCTTTGCCGAAGTGGCTATCTTTTCTGTGGTTGGTTTGATTATGGCGAAGTTCTCATCCTTGATTATTGCTAGTCACCAGTCAGCTATGAATTTTTCAAGTCTTATGTACGCCTTTCCTATGAGTATCTCATCGGCTATGGCTATTGTTGTTTCCTATGAAGTGGGAGCCAAGCGATTTGATGATGCTAAAACCTATATTGGTCTAGGAAGATGGACTGCCCTCATTTTTGCAGGATTCACCTTATCCTTCCTTTACATTTTTAGGGGAAATGTGGCTAGTCTTTATGGTAACGACCCAGAATTTATCGATTTGACAGCGCGCTTTTTGACTTATAGTCTTTTCTTCCAGTTAGCAGATACCTTTGCAGCACCGCTCCAGGGAATTTTACGGGGGTATAAGGATACCGTTATTCCTTTTTACCTTGGTTTGGTTGGTTACTGGGGGGTGACACTCCCAGTAGCTATGGTATTTGATTCCCTAACAGATTTTGGAGCTTATTCTTACTGGATCGGCTTGATTATTAGTTTGATTGTGAGTGGGGTTCTCTACCGTTGGCGTTTAACTGTGATTATGAAGAGATTTGAATCTTTAGAAAAATCTAAACGCTAAAAAGTTTGTGAAAAAATATTCTTGATAAGAAAATCCCTTATTCCTATGGGGTTTTCTTTTTTAATTTGTGAAATTTTCTTTAGAAAAACTTTGACAGTATTTGCCAAAAACGGTAAAATAGTAAGGTAAGAAGAAAGTTAGAAAGGCAAGAAGATGTCAATTTTAGATAAAAATCTTTTGCTAGAGATGTTCCGTAAGATGGAAGAAATCCGTCGTATGGACTTAAAAATTGCGCAATTAGTAAAGAAAGGGAAAGTGCCAGGAATGACGCACTTTTCTGTTGGAGAAGAGGCGGCTAACGTGGGTGCTATGTTGGCTCTCAATCCAGATGATCTGATCACATCAAACCACCGTGGTCATGGACAAGCCATTGCCAAAGGAATTGACCTCAACGGAATGATGGCTGAAATCCTTGGTAAATACACTGGAACCTGTAAAGGTAAAGGTGGATCTATGCATATCGCCGATCTTGATGCTGGTAACCTTGGTGCCAATGGTATCGTAGGTGGTGGTATGGGAATCGCTGTTGGTGCAGCCCTCAGTCAACAAATGCAAAATACTGGAAAAATCGTCGTTTGCTTCTTTGGAGATGGTGCGACCAACGAAGGTGTTTTCCACGAAGCAGTGAACATGGCTTCTATCTGGAACCTGCCAGTCATTTTCTATTGCATTAACAACGGTTACGGTATCTCTGCGGATATCAAGAAAATGACCAATGTAGAACATATCCATCAACGTAGCGCCGCTTATGGAATTCCTGGAATGTTCATCGAAGATGGAAACAATGTCATCGACGTCTACGAAGGGTTCAAGAAAGCCGTAGATCATGTTCGTGGTGGTAATGGTCCAGTCTTGATTGAAAGTGTAACTTACCGCTGGCTTGGTCACTCATCATCTGATCCTGGTAAATATCGTACGCGTGAAGAAGTGGAGTTGTGGAAACAAAAAGACCCGATCGAAAACCATCGCAAGTACCTCATTGAAAACACTATTGCAAGTGCCGAAGAATTGGAAGAAATCCAAGCGCAAGTCAAGGAAGCAGTAGAAGCTTCTGTTAAATTTGCTGAAGAAAGTCCATTCCCACCGCTTGAATCAGCATTTGAAGATATTTACGCAGACTAAGGAGAAAGAGATAAAATGGAAACAAAAACAATGTCCTTCCGTGACACCATTATCCTTGCTATGTCTGAGGAAATGCGTCGCGATGAAAATGTATTCTTGATGGGAGAAGATGTCGGTGTCTTTGGAGGAGACTTCGGTACTTCTGTTGGAATGCTTGAAGAATTTGGTCCAGAACGTGTTCGTGACTGTCCGATTTCTGAGGCTGCCATCTCGGGAGCAGCAGCAGGAGCAGCCATGACAGGACTTCGTCCAATCGTCGATATGACCTTTATGGACTTCTCGGTTATTGCCATGGACAATATCGTCAACCAAGCCGCTAAAACACGTTACATGTTTGGTGGTAAAGGTCAGGTTCCAATGACTGTACGTTGTGCAGCTGGTAATGGAGTTGGATCTGCAGCCCAGCACTCGCAATCACTGGAGTCTTGGTTTACTCACATTCCTGGACTAAAGGTTGTAGCTCCAGGCACGCCTGCAGACATGAAAGGCCTTCTCAAGTCTTCTATCCGTGATAACAACCCAGTTATCATACTTGAGTACAAGTCAGAATTTAACCAAAAAGGGGAAGTCCCAGTTGATCCAGACTACACGATTCCACTTGGAGTTGGAGAAATCAAACGCGAAGGAACGGATGTAACAGTTGTTACTTATGGAAAAATGCTACGCCGTGTGGTTCAAGCTGCTGAAGAATTAGCAGAAGAAGGAATTTCTGTTGAGATTGTTGATCCACGCACCCTTGTTCCGCTTGATAAGGAGATCATCATTAACTCAGTTAAGAAGACTGGTAAGGTTGTTCTGGTAAACGATGCCCACAAAACAAGCGGCTATATCGGAGAGATTTCAGCTATTATTTCAGAATCGGAAGCATTTGACTATCTAGATGCACCAATCCGCCGTTGTGCAGGAGAAGATGTGCCAATGCCTTATGCACAAAACCTAGAAAATGCAATGATTCCAACAGTTGAAAGCATCAAAGATGCAATCCGTAAGACTTATAACAAAGAATAGAATTACATAAGATAAGTTATGTAAAATAACGGTTGTTTTTAACTTTAGTAACTTGAGATATGTATTGTACCCAAGTTATTTGCAAATTTGCGACAGGAGAGAGTCGAATCGATGCTATTCGACGAACGACTTAGTAAGTCTACTAGGTTGACCGCCTAATAGCGGCAACAGTAGCAACTTGAGATACGTGTTGTATCCAAGTTGCTTGTAGAGTTGAACTCGGGCTAAAGTCTGTGTGAAAAAGATAAACTTTCCTAGAAACTAAAGTTTCTTCGTCAAGTTTCCTATTTTCACTTTGACTTTTAACGCCCTTTGTATCATAAATAGAATTGGAGAGGTCATGGCTGATGACAAGCTAAGAGCGACTCCTGCGGCTAGAAAGTTAGCGGATGATCTAGGGATCAACCTTTACGACGTTTCTGGCTCAGGTGCAAACGGTCGTGTCCACAAAGAAGATGTGGAAACTTATAAAGACACAAACGTGGTTCGCATTTCGCCACTTGCAAAACGAATTGCCCTCGAACATAACATTGCTTGGCAGGAAATCCAAGGAACGGGTCATCGTGGTAAAATCATGAAGAAAGACGTTTTGGCCTTGCTTCCTGAAAATATCGAAAACGATACTATTAAGTCTCCTGCTCAGATTGAAAAAGTGGAAGAAGTTCCTGATAATGTAACACCATACGGTGAAATTGAGCGTATCCCAATGACACCAATGCGTAAGGTTATTGCTCAACGTATGGTTGAATCTTACCTAACTGCCCCAACCTTCACGCTCAACTATGAAGTTGATATGACTGAAATGTTGGCTCTTCGTAAGAAGGTTCTTGAACCAATCATGGAAGCAACTGGGAAGAAGACTACTGTAACAGACCTTCTTTCACTTGCAGTTGTGAAAACCTTGATGAAGCATCCTTATATCAACGCTTCATTGACAGAAGACGGCAAGACCATTATCACTCACAACTATGTCAATCTTGCGATGGCAGTTGGGATGGATAATGGATTGATGACACCTGTTGTTTATAATGCGGAGAAGATGAGTCTTTCAGAACTGGTTGTAGCCTTCAAGGATGTCATTGGCCGTACCTTGGATGGTAAATTAGCTCCAAGCGAACTGCAAAATTCAACTTTCACAATCAGTAATTTGGGAATGTTTGGTGTTCAGTCCTTTGGTCCCATCATCAACCAACCAAACTCAGCTATTCTTGGTGTCAGCTCGACAATCGAGAAGCCAGTTGTCGTCAATGGTGAAATTGTGATTCGCCCAATCATGAGTCTTGGTTTAACAATTGACCACCGTGTCGTAGATGGTATGGCTGGTGCTAAGTTTATGAAAGACTTGAAAGAATTGATTGAAAATCCAATCTCAATGTTGATTTAAGAACAAGAGTATTCATTTTTAAGATATAGATAAAGGAAGGAAGACATGGCCTTAGAAGTAATTATGCCAAAAGCCGGCGTGGATATGACAGAAGGACAAATCGTCCAATGGAATAAAAAAGTCGGAGAATTTGTAAAAGAAGGAGAAATCCTTTTGGAAATCATGACTGACAAAGTCAGCATGGAATTGGAAGCTGAAGAAGATGGGTACTTGATTGCTATCCTTAAAGGGGACGGTGAAACAGTCCCTGTAACGGAAGTTATCGGTTACCTTGGTGAAGAAGGGGAAAATATCCCAACAGCTGGAGCCGCAGCGCCAGAAGCGAGCCCAGCACCTGCAGCAAGTGCCTCAAACGATGATGGTAAGAGCAATGATGCTTTTGATATCGTTGTGATTGGTGGAGGTCCTGCTGGTTATGTTGCAGCCATTAAAGCTGCCCAACTCGGCGGTAAGGTTGCCCTTGTTGAGAAATCTGAACTCGGCGGAACCTGCTTGAACCGTGGCTGTATCCCAACTAAGACCTATCTTCACAACGCTGAAATTATCGAAAACATCGGTCATGCCGCAAACCGTGGTATCGTGATTGAAAATCCTAACTTTACTGTTGATATGGAAAAACTTTTAGAAACTAAAGCTAAAGTTGTTAATACTCTTGTTGGTGGTGTTGCAGGACTTCTTCGTAGCTACGGAGTTACTGTTCATAAGGGTATCGGTACTATTACTAAAGACAAGAATGTCTTGGTAAATGGTTCTGAATTGCTTGAAACCAAGAAAATCATCCTTGCTGGTGGTTCAAAAGTCAGCAAGATCAACGTCCCTGGTATGGAATCTCCACTTGTCATGACTAGTGACGACATTCTTGAAATGAACGAAGTTCCAGAAAGTCTTGTTATCATCGGTGGTGGCGTTGTCGGTATCGAACTCGGTCAAGCCTTCATGACATTTGGTTCAAAAGTGACTGTTATCGAAATGATGGACCGTATCGTGCCGGCTATGGATACGGAAGTTTCTAAGAACCTTCGCTTGATCCTTGAACGTAAAGGAATGACCATCTTGACTGGTACTAAACTGCAAGAAATCATCGAGGAAAATGGTCAACTTCGTATCAAGGTTGAAGGAAAAGACGATATCATCGCAAGCAAAGCTCTTCTTTCAATTGGTCGTGTGCCAGACCTTGAAGGTATCGGAGAGGTTGAGTTTGAATTGGATCGTGGTCGTATCAAGGTTAACGAATACATGGAAACTTCTGTTCCAGGCATTTATGCACCAGGTGACATCAACGGTACTAAGATGTTGGCTCACGCAGCCTTCCGTATGGGTGAAGTTGCCGCTGAAAATGCTCTAAAAGGAAATCATGCTGTTGCCAAATTGAACTTGACTCCTGCAGCTATCTACACTCTTCCTGAAGTAGCAGCAGTAGGTTTGACAGAAGAACAAGCCCGTGAAAAATACGATGTAGCCATTGGTAAGTTCAACTTTGCTGCTAACGGTCGTGCCATTGCATCAGATGCAGCTCAAGGTTTCGTAAAAGTCATCGCTGATAAGAAATACGGAGAAATCCTTGGTGTTCATATTATCGGTCCTGCAGCTGCAGAATTGATTAACGAGGCATCAAGCATTATCGAAATGGAAATTACTGTTGAAGAAATGCTGAAGACTATTCATGGACATCCTACCTACTCTGAAGTCATGTACGAAGCATTTGCGGATGTTCTAGGAATGGCCATTCATTCACCTAAGAAAAAATAAAAGAAAGATAGATTAGACTGGAAAGGTATTTTCCAGTCTCTATCGTATAAAGGGATATCATGAAATACATTATCAATCATTCAAACGACACTGCTTTTAATATTGCCTTGGAAGAATATGCCTTTAAACACCTTTTGGATGAGGATCAAATCTTCCTACTTTGGATTAACAAACCATCGATCATTGTCGGGCGTCACCAGAACACTATCGAAGAAATCAACCGTGATTATGTTCGAGAAAATGGCATTGAGGTGGTCCGCCGTATCAGCGGTGGTGGAGCTGTTTATCACGATCTAAACAACCTCAACTACACGATTATCTCAAAAGAAGATGAAAACAAGGCTTTTGACTTTAAGAGCTTCTCCACCCCAGTTATCAATACACTAGCTCAACTCGGTGTTAAAGCTGAGTTCACAGGTCGTAACGACCTTGAAATTGATGGAAAGAAATTCTGTGGCAATGCCCAAGCCTATATCAATGGCCGTATCATGCACCACGGTTGCTTGCTCTTTGACGTTGATTTGTCAGTCCTTGCTAACGCCCTTAAGGTTTCAAAGGACAAATTTGAATCAAAAGGTGTGAAATCCGTCCGCGCCCGTGTGACCAATATTGTCAATGAATTACCAGAAAAAATCACAGTTGAAGAATTCCGTGATTTACTCTTGGAATACATGAAAAAAGAGTACCCTGAAATGACAGAATACGTTTTTTCTGAGGAAGAATTGGCTGAAATCAATCGCATCAAGGATACTAAGTTTGGAACTTGGGACTGGAACTATGGTAAATCACCTGAATTTAACGTCCGTCGTGGAACCAAATTCACCAGTGGTAAAGTGGAAGTCTTTGCTAATGTTCTCGAATCAAAAATCCAAGATATCAAGATTTATGGTGACTTCTTTGGAATCGAAGACGTTGCTGCAGTAGAAGATGTCCTGCGTGGAGTGAAATACGAACGTGAAGATGTCCTTAATGCGCTAGAAGGTATCGATATTACGCGTTACTTCGCTGGTATTAGTCGTGAAGAAATCGCTGAAGCGGTAGTAGGATAAATCAAAAAGAAGTTGGTTAGTTGGCCGACTTCTTTTTTAAAAATCATATATTACATAATTTATTTTATGTATTTCATAAACTATCTAGAGCATTCTTTTGTTCATCATTAACGATATGGGTATAGAGGTCAGTGACTTGTGTGCTGGCATGTCCTAGCTGATGGCTGACCAAAACTTGAGATTTAGTGGCATCATAGAGCCTAGTTGCTAGGGTATGTCGTAGTTTATGGGGTGTTACACGCACTTTGAAGTCCTCAGAGTACTTAGCAACCATCTTTTCAACACTGGAAGCATCGATACGATTAGGAACCCCTCTGTAGAGAGTCAAAAAAAGGGCTGTATCTGTTTTTTCTATCTTATAGCGTTGATTACGAATGGCTAGATAATTCTCTAGATAAGGTTTTGCAAAGGCAGCAACATTGACCGAGTCACGTTTCCCCCCTTTTCTAGTGACATCGATAACCATCATTTTGAGATTGAGATCCCTTAAATCCAGATTAACAGCTTCAGATAAGCGGACACCAGAAGCCAATAGAAGGGCGATAATTGCCAAATCACGTTCCTTGTTCTTATTAAATGAAGATAGGGCGCGATTTGAAAGCTGTTGTGGGTACTCTTGGTCGATATAAGTTAGAAAACCTTCTGTTTCATCACCCAGAAAGAGTTTTTGCTTGATGTTCTCAGCTCTGGCAGCAAGTGTTTCCTTCTTTTTCTTGGTTGAAACTTTCTTCATTACATTGCGATAGAAATAAGGTTCTCCTTGGTCGTTCTCAACCTCCTCGGTCAGATACTTGTAAAGACTAGAAAGTGCTGACAAGGTTCGATTGATGGTTGTCTGCGAAACACCCTGTTTTGTTGTATTAGCATTCAGTAGGGGACGTTCTCGTAGATAAAGGATAAAAGATTCCATGTCTTTCTTAGACATATTTTCCAAGACAGATAAAGGAATATCAGCCATTTTATCAGCATTTGAAATGCCAGACTCCAAAACCCAGCTGAAAAATCGATCGTATTCCTTGAGGTATTCGTACAAGGTTGTAAAACTATATGGGACAGCAAGCTTGGATTGGTAGTATTCCAGAACATACCAGGGCATGATTTGTTTTAGTTTGTCGATTCGTTCCAGTAAAATCTCACGTTTCATGTATTTTCTCCATAAATAAGTCTCTACTAGTAGTATAGCATAGACTTATTTATTTTTCAAGAAAATTATAGTTTTTCGGAAAGATGTTATAGGGCTTTTTAATAGAATAACCAAAAATGATTTCATTTTTAATAACTAAAAAATTTTTTCGACAAAAATTGTCTATAATGTACTTTATTCCTGAGAAACTAACACAAAGACTTGGTTCTTTTTTCATAAGAACCAAGTCTTTGTGTCTGATATGAATCTACTAGAAATTTTTCAAAGTCATTCTTATAATTCAATTTCTCTAAAAAATTTCAATTGCCATTTTTGTGTTGATTGAGCCGTTGTATTTAAATTTGTGCACCAAGGCGGATAAAATCGCATGGACATTTTTCCTTTGCTGTTTTTTGTTGAGAGAATTTTCTTACAAGTAGCAACTTCGTTTGGAATAATAAATAGCCCCTTTTTATCATTATCGATGACAACGATAACAAGTTCAGTTCCCAAATCTTCATTGGTATAAGGAATGTTCATGTTATTTTTGTCTTTTTTCCAAAAAACTGTAAAATATCCTTCTTTTTTCGGTGTTCTTTTTGCTAAGCGGCATCTTTTATATCCTTGCTCATCCTTTATTTTGATAAGAATACCTTCGTATTTTTCATTCCACTTTTCTTTAATGAATTCAAAATCACCATAAAACTCATATAGAACATCTAGTATTTTCATTATGATGTATGTCCTCCCTTATCAAAATCAACAAAATATTCTTGATATATTTATTACATAATAAAAATTATGTAATAATATTTTTGATCTACAACAACAAATCTTTGACTTTCCCAATTTCACTTTTTGGAATCACCAGGTGGATCATATCCCCCAGATACATTCTGGTTGAGCCGTTAACTGTTTGGCTCTTGCCATTATGGACTTGGGTGGTGATGAGTACGTTATGTGGTAAGTTGAGTTCGTGTACTTGTTTTCCTGCTATTTTATCTGAAACAGGGATTTCAATGAGAGTGACTTCTCCTTCATCTGTCGCTTCTTCTGGCAGCATTTTTTCCAACATAGCCTCATAGACCGGTGCACCCTTGAGTAGATCCATGATGATGTAGGCGACCAAGGTCACTAAACCAAGTGGCATGAGGTTGCGAATATCTCCTACCATCTCAGTTACGAGTATCATAGCGGTTAAGGGAGCCTTGGATATTGCTCCAAAATAGCCACTCATTCCCAGAATGACAAATATAGGGAATTGCCCTTGATTTACAAGTCCAAGATTGACACAAATAACACCAACTAGCGCACCAAGTAAGGACCCAAGCGCCAAAATTGGTAGGAAAATACCTCCTGGAAGGCCACTTCCATAACTAATCATGCTCCAAACAAAGCGAATCAAAAAGTAAGCTAATAGAACTTGAAAACTAAAATCTTGCTCAGTCAGGGAAAGAACTAGCTGATTTCCACCACCAAGGATTTGGGGTAAGAAGATTCCGACTGGTATGATGAGAATAAAAGCCATAATTGGATAATAAGCTTTATCCAAACGTATTTTTTGGCCAATCCAATCATAAACTCTACCGACGTTGAGTACAGCTTTCTCATAGAGAAAACCAGATAGTCCAAGAAAAACTCCCATGAGGAGGTAAATCCAATACTGGTCTAGGGTCATGAGTGGGATGTTGTCTGGCATATCCAGTACGGGTGTTAGGCCAAATATGAGCAGAGAAACAAAGTTTGCTACGAGACTAGCAGCGAGAGTAGATACCCAGAAAAAGCGTGAAAAATGGTGATAAACTTCTTCTACCACAAAGAGAAGTCCTGCAATCGGCGCATTAAAGGCTGCAGCTAGACCAGCGGCAGCTCCACTAGCAATCAAGGAGCGTTCCTCTACTGGACTGGATTTGAGCCATTTGGCAATTCCTTTACCACCAACCGCTCCAAGTTGAATACTTGGTCCTTCGCGCCCCAGCATAAGACCGCTAGCAATAGCCAAAATTCCTAGAATATATTTTTTCCAAAGAACTCCCCACCAGTTGAGAGTAATCAATCCCTTTAATTCTGCTTCGACTTGAGGAATTCCTGAGCCTTTGATATCTTTTTCTGATCGAGTTAATTTCGCACTGAGCCAACAAACTATTAAATAAAATAGACCAATGATAAAAAGATTGCGCACTAGATGCGCTTGATCTTGATAAAGTCCTTGTATCAGGTGGAAGCCTTTTTCAATTAAGAAACGAAAGGATCCAACGATAATTCCAACAACGAGACCAACAATGATTCCTCGTCCAACTTGGGATAATATGGTGCTTGAGGCAAAGGCAAATTCTTTCTTGGAGCTGAGTATTTCTGACTGTTCCTCCATAATCCTTCCTTCTAACTTAACTTTCTTTTTCTCTTGAAACCAGCGATTTAATAGGTTCAAAGCTGGTTCGATGAATTGGGGTAACTCCTAGTTTTGTGAGGCCTTCTAGGTGTTTAGCAGTTCCATATCCTGCATTAGCAGCGAAATCATAGCCGGGAAATTGCTGGTCGAATTCCTTCATCAATTCATCACGTGTCACCTTGGCTACTATAGAAGCCGCTGCAATTGAAAGGGAATTCGCATCACCTTTGATGATAGATGTTTGTAAAATTGGTAAATCCAGTTTCATGGCATCTATCAAAAGGTGCTCAGGTTGAGGACTGAGCTGGGAGATTGCTTCTTTCATGGCCAGTTTGGTTGCTTCATAGATATTGACTTGGTCGATGACCTGATTATCCATGATACCAATGCCGATTGACAAGGCTTGCTCCTGAACGGCTTGAAAAATCTCCAGATGTTTCTTTTTAGGAATTTTCTTGCTGTCATTGAGGCCTCTAATTTTACAATTTTTAGGCAAGATAACGGCTGCAGCAACTACTGGCCCAGCCAGAGGACCTCGGCCGACCTCATCAACACCAGCAATTAAGGTCAATCCTTGTTTGTAAAGTTCTTTTTCATAGGAAAGCATGGATTCCAAACGAAGATCCTCATCCAATTCTGCCTGAATGGCTTTTTTACGCTTGCTGATTTCCTTTTGAACTCCTGAACGACTATCCTTTTCCAGCTCTAAAAAAATAGGGCTATCAAGGTCATTGACAGTAGCAAGGAGTTCTTTGATTTCTTTAATCGTCGCCATCGAGGTCTTCCAATGTATCTAAGGTATAGTTACCAAGTTTGCCGTCGCGGACTTCCTTCACGAAGAGACTGTAGAAACGGTCATAGTCGTCACGGAAACCGAGGGCGCGGGTCATATCCATAATAATAACAGGTGCTTCTTCCTCAATTTTCATTTGTTTGAAGCGTTCAGCCAGCTTTTCTGGATAATGTTCTTTGAAATAATTGAGACCAAAAATGGTCACCTCATCCATAGGAAGCAACTGGTCTTTGATAGCTCCAGTCAAGGCCAACTTAAGCGCAACAGTTTCATCTTCAAACTTAGGCCAAAGAATTCCTGGCGTGTCTAGGATTTCAAGATCTTTATTGGTTTTGAGCCATTGTTGCCCCTTGGTAACCCCTGGTTTATTACCGACAACGGCAATTTTTTTACCAGCCAAACGGTTCATGAGAGTTGATTTACCAGCGTTTGGAATTCCGATAATCATGGTACGCAAGGTTTCAATCTTGATGCCACGTTCTTTTTGGCGAGCAATCTTATCCGCCATGAGCTTTTTGGCCGCATCTGTTACAACTTTTACAGTCACTTGCTCTTTGGAGTTGATAGCTAGCGTCTGAATTCCTTGTGATTCAAAATACTGGCGCCATTCCTTGGTCATTGCTGGATCAGCCAAATCCGCCTTGTTTAAAATCAAGAGTTTTGGTTTGTCACCAACAATCTTTGTCAACATAAGATTTTGACTAGATAAAGGTAAGCGTGCATCCACCAAAATCGTCACAAAATCAACAAATTTTAAATTCTCCTGCACTTGTCGACGCGCTTTAGACATGTGACCAGGAAACCATTGAATAGTAGCCATTGATTTTTTTCCTTTCATAGCAAGGGTTTAGAGCCCCTATTTTATTTTACTATTGTTTGAACGTAGAGAGTTTTCAAATGAAGGATGTTCAAACAGTTTTTGTTTAATTACATAGAAATCTACCTTATATTATATCATGCCTTCTCTATTTTGTCTGATGATAGCCTTTTAAGCTCCCTGTATAGAAAAAAGCCATCAAATGATGACTTTTCATAGGGAGCAAAAAACTGCCTCCTTTATATTTTAAACATTTAAATGTCTTTTTTAAACAATTGATTAAAGAAACCGTCTGTGTTTTTAAGAAGAGCTTTAAAGACTTTTTCTTTGAGTGCAACAGTGTGTGAGAAATCACCTGATTTCTTTAAATCTTCCTCAACCGCTTTAACAAAGATATCCTTCAATTGTGTATAGTTGGTAATTTGTTTACCGTCAATTTCAATAGTAGTAAATCCTTGCTCTGCTTTAGCTTTAACGTCGTGATACCAATGTTTCTTCCAATCTTCAAGGTTTAAGAATTGGTTGTTTGAAACTTTTTTGATAATGAAATCATCACCCAATCTACCCTGGTTTTGTTTATTAGCTTCACCTTGGTATTTGCTAGATACATATCCGATAAATCCATTTTCATAGCCAAAGTAACCCCACATACGGAAGGCATTATGCTTGAATGATAATGAACCTGGAGCACCTTTGCTTGTATTACCACCATAAATACCAGCCATCATTTGAACATTAACATATGCTGAATTAGGCGTGAAGTCCTCTGGTCGGAACACACCATTACCCGGATTGTTATGTTTGGTCATTAAATTATTATCAACCAAATCATCAATACTTGCCAATGGTTTAGTTTTCTCTCCGTCATTTAGGTCACGAACTTTATCCCATTGGTGTGGAGCAGTTAAATTATTTAAGCCATCAACATGTCTATCGACTCTGTCAATTTTCTTGAACCACTTGCTATTATCACCATTTAATTTTGGAATTACAGCATCTGCTTCAACATAATCCAACATCATTAACGCTTCATTGTAGTTCTTCATGTAGCGATCAATATCTTCACGAGTTTGAAGCTTATCAGGGTTATAATTGTACCATTGATTACCATCATTTTCACGATGATAAGCCATATTCAAACCTAAAGCGCCATATTCACCGTTTCCTGTCGATTTATCAGGTGTCTGTAACATACCTTGCGCATAGGCTTCGACGTCTGTACCTTGACGGTGTCTATGACCACCGAAGTAAAGCATTCTATCATTAACGTGTGTTGTTTCGTGAGTAAAGGCTGAAATACCAAACGGACTAATCATATTTGTTCCCATGAAATAAACTTGGTCATTATTATTAGGATCTGGGAAAATAGATGCCATAGCTCCCATATTCCAGTTGGTATTATGGAATTTCCAAGTTGGTCCATATAATTCACGAATAGGTGCAATTGGTTTATTGTTCTTATCATAACCCATACGATTTACACCTTCAACGTTATGATAGTTTTGGTTATCCCAAACAGGTGTCGGAACCCTATTTTGACTCTTGAGTAATTGGTCACGTACACTTGGCAATGCTAAACGTGACCAGAAATCAAGGTAAGTTTGTTGACCTTTCGCAACATTATCAATCTCTTTCTTAAATTCGTTTCTAGCTTCTTCTGTATACTTACCATATTTCTCAAAAGAGCTATAAGCCATTGTATTGTAAGTTGAAATCAAGAACATATGTGCATTCTTAAGCGTTAATAGAGGTAGGATCATACGATTATGAACACCATTGTTCAAACCATCAAATGCACGATGACGTTTGTTAGCAAAATCAGGATTCGTTGTTTGAGGTTCTGATACATATACATTCTTAGCCGCATGGATAAACCAATCATTTAAATCAGTATCGTTAGTAAAGAGACGCATGTTGTAATCTAAGAAGCCATGTAATTCAGCTTTACCAATAGTTCCACCAATCATATCACGATAAGCATCCAAAGTTCTGTCGCCCTTGATATTTCGCTCGCTTGATCCAATTCGAATCAAGAAATCAAGAAGGTCAACTGACTTACCATAGAAGTCAGGTTTAAACATCATCAAGTTCTTGATAGTCATATCCCCATACTTGATATCATAGTAACGATTAAGGTAAGTAAGAGCCATCACGATTTTAGCTTTATTTTCATCCACCTTCTTAACAAGTGCTTTCATAGCCGCTTCGTCACTATTTAATTGATGGTCAGCATTTTCAATCAAAGATTTGACCAATTTATCAAGATTAGCTTTCGTTTCAGCAAAACTTTCTTCGAGATAAAGGTCTCGGATATAACCGTTTTTACGTTCCTCTGTATTTTCTTCAGCTCTATCCCGATTACCCATCAAGGCACGTACTTCAGGAGAAATTAATTCAACAGTCGCTAACCTACCTTTAATGTTTTGAATCAATTGATTACGATTTTTATCAACCATGTTTGGTGTATAAACAATGTCACCCAATCCATCGATACTATACTCACGAACTTGCGCTACTTTAGACTCTTTTTGATGAACAGCTTTGATTTCTTTAGTCTTATCTGCATAGTGAATCATCACATGATCAATATCTGATAAATCCGTTACAAATTGTCCGTCTTTCATTCCTGTAACTGATAACACTTCTTTTGTCAACAAGTTTGAATCTTCAGTTAGTTTATTACCTTGGTTAACAATCCACTCTTTGTTGTAGAACGGTTGAAGCTTTTCAATGTTACGATATGCTAAATCACGTTCTGTTTTGTAGTCTTGAGTTGTCTTATACTCATTTTCACGAGAAGTCAACACATTCAATTTGTTTACAACAGGATTTTTAATCTCAAAGGTGTTAGCCGTAATACCGTATCCTTCAATTTTCTTATTCGCTTCTTCTGTTTTAATAGTCTTAACGTTCTTAGAACGTTTAAAGCTTGAAGTACCTGTGCTTACACCTTCAACAACGAAATCTCTATTCAATCGATTTCCTGAAAAATAACCGTCTTCTTCGTCAATGTTCTTAGAACCATAGAAGATTTCACCTTTGGTAACTTTCATCATAGAAACGTTGTCTTCTAGTAAACCTAGAACCCAGTTCGAACTGATAAATCCACCAACTTCAACAGGATTTTGAATATCAATCGTACCTTTTGCCACAGAATGGCGAATTGAACCTTCTTTACCAACAGTGTTGTTATCCATGCCGTTATCGGTTGTTGCTGCAATACCACCAGCTTTAGCTTTATTACCTGTAATATCGGCTTCAACATAGGCTTTATCTACGTTACCTTTCCAGATTTCACCAACAATACCAGCTACTTTCCAACCTTTGTCACCGAATGAATGTATTTTACCAATGAAGGCAACGTCATTCAATTTACCACCTTTGTCGAGTTTGTTAATAATACCAGCAACATTGTTATTGCCAACAACAGAACCTGTAACTTTAACTTTTTCAACAGTAGCATTCTTAACCATATTAGCAAGAGGTGCTACATTATCAGCCCAAGGCATATTGACATCAACATTACCTAGATTAATGTTTTTAATTGAACCATTTTCAACACGATCAAATAACGGTCGAGCGATGTTATGAATCGTGTATTGCTTACCATCGACACTTGATAAATGACCTTGGAATGTCCCAGGTACATATTGTTTACCAGCAGCAGGAACATTCGTAGCATTCAAATCGGCACCGATTTTAAACGTACCTTTCATGTCCGCTCTCATCGCCTCAACCAACTCTTTAAAGTTGTAGTAAACATTATCCGTTTTTGGTACAGGTTTTTCGAGGTAGTGAATATACTGATTACGAACCTTAGTTGGGTCTGTATGTTGAATCAAATCTTGAGCAGTTGCTGTAATTTTAAAAAGTTCTTTTTCTTTTTCAGTCACCAACTCAATCTTATCAACTGCTAAACGTGTTACTTTATTATCACGACTAGTGATTTTCAAGTACATCTTCTTCACATCTTCATCTGAAGGTTTTTCAGTCATGAAATCATTAGGTGTTTCAGTACCATCGTCATTTACCTTCACTAAATTAGTAGATGCGATATTTTTAATTTCAACTTTTTTCAAATCCAAGCGAAGTGGTTTCTCTTCTAATGTTGCAGTTTCTTCTCCCTTACCACGGTCATAGGTCATAGTGGTTTCTATCTTATAGTCCTTGTAGAATTTTAAATCTTCTACCTGCTTATCTAATTGCTCTGAAGTTAAATCTACTGTTTTGACAATTTCATTTCCATCTTTAATTGTCGCAGTAATTTTATTGATCTTGACTCCATCTGTATTAACCAAATGATAAGAAAGATTTGCGGAGCGGTCTAATACATTTGTATCTGTTCGCTCCAAAGTCAAAACAGGAGCCGTTTTTTCTTTAGGCTTTTCTTTTGTACCTTTTACAAGAATTTCAGGCTTCATTTCTTTCAAAATAGTTACTGTTTCAACTGGTTCACTAATTTTTTTGCCATGTAACTCTTCATAGCTAGTAACAATTTGACGTTCGCCATCCTCACCAACTTGTTTAATAGAATCATCGCCTATAAATTTGGTAGAATCAGATTCTTCTACAGTCGTTTTAGGAATAGTCTCTGTCCGGATATCGGTATGTAGAGAAGGCAATTCTTCTCTTTCTGGTGCAACTTCTGAAACTGTAGATATTGGTTCAGTATACTCTGGAATGTTGATAACAGGTGGCTCAATCAAGTTGCCATTTTCATCTACTCCTGTTGTACCTACAGGTTCAGTATATTCTGGTTTCTCAGCATTAGGAGCATCGTCTGGAACTGTGCCTACCGGTTCAGTGTATGCTGGTTTTTCATGAACTTCCGGTTCCCCTTTATCAGTTACAATAGCTTCAGGTAATGCTGGCTGAACTTCTGGTTCTCCTTTATCAGTCACAACAGCTTCAGGTAATGATGGTTGAATTTCTGGTTCCCCTTTGTCAGTCACAACCGCTTCTGGTAACGCTGGCTGAACTTCTGGTTCCCCTTTGTCAGTCACAACCGCTTCTGGTAACGCTGGCTGAACTTCAGGTTCGCCTTTGTCAGTCACAACAGCTTCTGGTAATGCTGGCTGAACTTCAGGTTCGCCTTTTTCAATTACAACAGCCTCTGGCAATTCAGGTTGAACCTCAGGTTCTACCAAATTACCATCAACTGGTGCTGTATACTCTGGTTTTTTATAAACTTCTGGTTCAACTAAATTACCGCCAATTGGAGCTGTATGTTTAGGCTTATCTGCTTTAGGCGCCTCGTCAGGAACTGTGCCTATCGGTTCAGTATATTCTGGTTTTTCATGAACTTCAGGCTCAACCAGATTACCACCAACTGGTGCTGTATGTTCTGGATTTTCAGCCTTAGGCGCCTCGTCAGGAACCATACCCACAGGATCAGTGTACTCAGGTTTTTCAGCCTTAGGCGCTTCATTATGAACACTTTGAATTTCAGATACTGGAACATTTTTTGTCCCCTCAGATTTATGTTGAATTTCTGAGATTACATCATCATCAAGAGGTAAGTATCCAATATAACGATATCCAGCAATTTGAACTACACCTTCATTACTTGAAGCTTTCAAAGGATTGCTTATATCAAGTGCTTGCATACTAGAAAGACTAATCAGTCCGATAGTAGTAACTAAGAACACACTACTAACTTTTTTCTTTTTATGAACCAAAAGAACTAAACTACCAATAGCTAATAGACCTAAAACTGTAAGCACAGAAGTCGAGGAACCTGTTGCAGGAAGAGCTTCCTGCTGATAAATAAGAGCATAGGTTGCTTCATTATCAGTAGGAATTCCTGCTTGAATCTTAGTTTGTTCTTCTTGTGTAAGAGCGCTTTTTTCAATGTAATGATAGGTAGAAGCATGAATGATTGACGGTGCAACCAAGACACTTCCGAGTAACACCGAACCAACAATCCCACAGATTTTTCGGATCGAAAATCGCTCTTTTTTAAATAATGACAAGTGTAATCACCTTCTTTAATTTTATTTTTTTAATAGTAAACACTATTTTTTATTCTCAAAAATTGAACTTCTAAAATCATTAGTTTGATCTAGATAAGCTTTAAAGATTGCTCTCTTCAATTTATGAACTGCACTATCAGTCTCTGGATTATAGTTATCCCAATGAGTACCTTCTGCATCTTTACGGACAGCTTCATTCATTAGTTTCTGCAACTCATCTATACTACTTGTGGTTTTTGTTGCAAAGCTTGTCCACGATTTACTTGTATCCTTAAAGGTAACTTTGTTCAATTTATTGAACTTAGTTTGACGCTCTGCATACATAGCCTTTTTAAAATCACTCCAAGTGTGGTATTGACCATTAAATAATTTCTGAAGTACTAATGTATCTGTTACTAATCCTTTGGTCTTACCATATGAGGTAATCGTTTTATTATTTTCCCTAGCATCGGGTTCAAATTGATTTGAAATATATGGTACCATACCATCTTTAAAGCCTTTTGCAGCCAATAGTTCATAAGCCATACGACGTCCCATTAGGTCACCTGGCGTTCCGTCATCATTACTTAATGCTGCATAAATCGGCGCAAATAGTTTTATAGTAAAATAGCCATTTCTTTCGTATGTTTTTGACGCATATTCCCTAGACGAAATAATATTATTATCAATCAAATCATTGAATGAACGTAGTTTTTTAGCTTCTTCTACTGTTAGATCTCTGACAACATTTGTTGCATATACGTTATTTCCATCTGGATCCTTGACGAATACATTCTCAATTTTTCTCAGTGCAGTCATTTTCTCTGAATTAGATAAATGTTGAATGATTGATTGTCCTTCAAGATATTCCAACATATAGACAACATCAAACATATTGTGGACATATTGCTTCAAATCATCTGCACTATTAAATCTCGTAGTTGGATCGAGTATTTGTAATCGTTCTCCTTCTTTGCTATCCGATTTTAAATGTTTCAAGATCGAGTTGATGGTGATGGTTGCGTCATTTGGATGGTCTGGTGCTTGCAATAAGCCTTTTGCGAAGAACTCTGGTCCCAAGCCACTTCTTCGACCATAGCCACCAAGATAAATTTCTCTATCTGAGTTATGCGTCATTTCATGCGTATATGTTACCGCACCAGATTTATCAAGCATACGATAAGCCATATAGTAGAATGCGTCCCCTGTTGCATATGCACCATTAGCATTGTGAACTACATTATTACCTGCTGGACCAAAGAAATGTTTTATTGCTGGATGATTAGTTTCAAAGTTAGCTTCTTGTAACTTATTATCTTCATCATTTCCAAATCTAAATGCATCATATACTGGGATACTTCTAAATAATTTTTCTTTATTTTCATTATCTAGAATTTTATACCAATAATCATAATGGTCTCTAAATCGTTTAGCCGCTGCTTGTGCATTCTCTTCAACAAATTTATTTAATTTTTCTCCCTTAGGATATTCTTTACTTCTATATCTATCATATGCACCAAATCCAATAGTAGAGATATTCGCTATCATAAACACAGATTTTTCAGGTAGTGTTAATAACGGCAACACCATACTTTGATATTTCCATGATGGGCTAGTTAATCTATCATATACACCAATAGAATATGGACTACCTGCTATTGATTGTTTATCACTTACCTCTTTAATCGTAGATTTTTCTTCTACTATATAAGCTTTTGTTTGTTTTTTAAACCACTCGTTGTTAGAAGTTTTTGGTAAAAATACTTTTCTATATCCTTCTAATGCTTTAAATAAACTTTCAGTTCCATAATTTTTCGCTAATAATACATTATAAGTAATTACATTATTTTTCGCTAATAAATTGTTAAAGCCAGACTTACCTAGTTCAATAACATTATCTAAGGCTGAACTATTTGATTTACCGAAGAAATCCAAGTGATACATAACTAAATCTTTAGCACTTGCATTATCATATTTAAAATTATACCAACGTTCTAGATAAGTTAAACCTAGAAGTAACGCTTCTTTATTATTCTTAATTTTTTCTATTACATAATTATCAATTATTGAATTACTATTTTCAGCTATTGCCGCGTCAGCAGAAAGAAGTTTTGATAAACTATCTTCAATGTTTGCTTTTGTTTTGTCGAATTGTTCATCTAGATATAACTCTGTTAAACTAATACCTTTAGAAATATCTAATACTTTTCTAATTGCATCTGATTTATATTCTACTTTATTTAATTCTGGTAATACTTCATCTAAAATATTTTTATAATTTCGAAGTAATGTATTTGGTGTGTAAATTAATTTTGTACCATTCAAACTATACTCTGCTACATTTGAAAAATCACTTTGATATTGTATATTTATCGTTTCTGATGTATTGTCCGTGTAATATAGTAATAGTTTATTTATACTTGATTTACTTCCGTTAACATCACTAATTATTTCTTTATCTTTCATAGGAACTACTGATAATAATTCTTTTTTGTAAAGATTACTACTAGTCTCTACTAAATTCCCGTACTTAACTATTGTTTCTCTATTATAGAATGGTAATAATTTTTCAATATTTTTATAAACTTGTTCTTTTGATGAATCGGCATTTTCAAGATTTCTATAGTCAGTTACATATCTAGAAGAGAAATTGAAGTCTTCTACTTTAGTACTTTGTTTAGAAACTAACTCAACTTTTTTAGCATTCACTTTGTCAGATTCTAATATCGTACCTCTTTGTACATCTGAATCTTTAGTTACAAGTTCATCGTCCACTTGAACTACATTTACTACTTTATTATTTTTATTACTATATGTCTTAAATGCTTTAATACCATTAAAATCATAACCAACTATAGCGTTCCCATTAGTAACATTAACATCACTTAGCACATCAGATAGTCGACCTGAATTTTCAACTTCTCCTGAATTATCCCAAAGATTACCAACGACTCCACCAACTTTACCAAAATGTTTCACATTATTAACATTACCTTCAACATAGCTATTACTGATTGTCGCTCTATCATCAACAACTCCCGCTATACCACCAACAATTTGGTCTCCTTGATTAGCATTTGTCGCCATATCAATAGACGAAACTGATCTATCAATTGAAGCTCTAGCTCCTGAAAGTTTACCAACTAAACCACCTATTTGATAAGTAGCCTTTGTGTCATAAGTATTAGTTATTCTACCAGTATAACTACTATTCAAGATTTTAGAATCTGTAACTTGTGAAACTAAACCACCAATGCCACGTTCACCAGCAATTACACCAGATGAGTGAACATTAGTAATGTTAGTACCATTTTTCGCTTCTTTCGCTATTGTAGCAGCATCTTCTTTAGAAGAAACATTTGCTTCTTTTATTGAAAGATCTCGAATATTAGCATGATTTAAAACGTTAAATAACGGTTTTTTCAGGTTATATACAGCATAGTTCTTATCCTTGTTTGAACCTATTAATGTACCACTAAATTCGTGATTAATATAACTTTCTTGACCTTCCAAAAGTTCTACTTCACGAGCATCCATAGTCGCCCCTAGACGAAATGTACCATGTGGGTTACTATTCATATCATCTACAAGATTTTTAAATGATGTATAAACACCATTTTCACTACTTACCGTCTTAGGTAGGTAGTATGTATAATTATCTAATACTCTATCATTTTCATGTTGTATCAAATTATTTACGCGAGCCACTATTTTATAGACTTCTCTATTATCTTTATTATCATTAGTAATACTTTCAACTGGAAGCATTACATCCTTAAAATTCTCTGACTTAACTTTCATAAAGTAATTTGAAGAGATGTTTGGCACACTTGAAAGTGAAGTTACATGACGATACTTATCTCCTTCTTTCGAATATAGTTCAACAGAAGAAATATTTCTAAGTTCTAATTTTTTAACAATTTCTTTCTCTTCTTTAGTGTCATCTTTTTTCTCATCTTTATGACGTTCAAGAGCATCATATTTAGGTGTAATTTCTTTACCGTTTATAATACTTCTAATCCAAGCTAATTGTGTTGGAGATAAAATCAATCCTCCTGAACGATTTTCAGCTCCATTTTGGTGTATACCAATGACTTCTCCTTTAGAGTTAAAGATTCCTCCACCACTCATACCAGCTTTTCCACCTTGGTATTGGACACCATAAGTATTATTAGCGTATTTTTGTTCCATTTCTACAGTAGTATCTTTTAAGTGAGTATACTGCCCAGCAGGATATCCATGAACATTTAGTTTGTCATTAACATTTACTTTCGAGTAATTTTCTACTAAGTTGGCATACTGTCTTCTAGTAGATTCAGGTAATTTAATAACTGCTAAATCGTAGATAAAGCCTTTTGGATAATCTTTTTGATTATAGAAGTGAATATCATCTGAAGTGAATGAACCTTTTTGTCCATCAGGTGACTGCCATTCATATGTGTTTTTAGCTTTATCTCCCCTAAACTCACCAGTAGTGTTATCTGAAGAATTATTAATAAAATTATGCGCTACTGTCAACAATACGTTAGGAGCTATAAAAGTAGCTGAACCCGTTCCTGATAATGCTTTGTTATCTTTAACAAAATTCATTCGAAGAAGTGCACTAGCATTTTTTTCTACATTATTGTTTTCTGTTGTATTGTTTAACTCTACTGCAGGTTTAGGCTTCTCTGTTTTCGGTGATTCAATTTTCCCTGTGTATTCTTTCGGTGGTTCCACTTTTTCTGGTTCGACTATCGCTCCAGCTTGAACCCCTGTATACTCTTTCGGTGGTTCTACTTTTTCTGGTTCGACTATCGCCCCAGCTTGTACTCCTGTATATTCTTTCGGTGCTTCTACTTTTTCTGG